>DATCLA010000092.1:0-12712 GCA_036564195.1 Bacillota bacterium | reverse complement strand
GCTCTTGACGGAGCGTACCGCGATTTACGTCGAATTCATTTTGACGGCATTTATTACCGTACTGACATCGGAAAAAGGGAATTAGAGCGGTATCACCAACAATTATAAATACAGTGAGCCGGTATTTTAAGAAACATGAGTGATTCGCTCATGTTTTTTGATTTTTACTAATTTCCTTAATCTAGATGTTAAACAGTACCACTATAATTCTTAGTGAAGGTGAAATAAGTGACAACTATTATTCTATTACTGATTTCCAATATTTTTATGACATTCGCTTGGTACGGCCATCTTAAATATAAAACAGCCCCGTTGATTAAGGTAATTCTCATTAGTTGGTTAATTGCGCTCTTAGAGTATTGTTTTCAAGTCCCGGCCAACCGGATCGGTCATCAATATTTTTCCGCCGCCCAGTTGAAAATCATCCAGGAAGTCATCACCTTAGTTGTTTTCTCCTTCTTTTCAGTCTTCTACCTCAAAGAAGGTTTGAAATGGAATTATCTGGTTGGTTTTTTAATGATTTTAGGCGCGGTCTTTTTTGTCTTTAAAAAATGGTAAGCAAAGGTAAACTTGAAAAAAACACCGATACAACTGACAGAGTTAAATTGGTAAGAGTTATTAAAGCGGATTACTCAATAGAGAAAACGGGTAGTCCGTTTTAACGTTAATATATTAGTCTAAGATCTACTTTAA
Source organism: Bacillota bacterium (assembly GCA_036564195.1). Classification (GTDB taxonomy): domain Bacteria; phylum Bacillota; class UBA4882; order UBA8346; family UBA8346; genus DATCLA01. Next base: position 12,019 of record DATCLA010000092.1, on the reverse strand, counting down.
CCATTGAAGGTGACAATCATCTTGGCAGATAAAGATTATTATGTGATAATCTTAAAAAGATATTTTCTAACCGTCCACCGGGAGCAGGCAAACGAAGTATTCAGCTTTTAAAACATAAATGGGTCCAATTCCCAAAAATTAACATATTATACCGAATCTTTTGGTTGACAATTATTTCGGATGATGATACTTTAAAAAGTGATGGTTTAGCTGATTTGTTATTCTATCAATAGCAGAGGAAAGTAAAATGAAAAAAACACTTATAAAGTTAGCGACCGTTGTAATCATACTCTTATTAATATTCAGCAGTTACCTCTTTGCCAACAGTAACCTTAATAAAGAAAAAGTCTTAACCCAACTGACGCTTCAGTCTTTGTCAAACTGGCATTATAATCCAGTCAAAATTAATGATCAGTTTTCTCGGACAGCATTTGACATATATATTAAAAGCCTGGACCCGGCAAAAAAATTTTTTTATCAATCAGATCTTAATAATTTAAGGCGTTTTCAAAATCGGATTGACGATGAATTGAATGAAGGCAGCATGGAATTTCTGGATATTGCCACCAAGACTTTACGGGAGCGGATCCAAGAGGTACAGGGTTTTTACAAAGAACTCCTTAATGAGCCGTTTGATTATGAAATCGATGAATCATTGCAGCTTGATCCCGAAAAACGCAATTTTCCCGCTAATAAGGGAGAATTAAAGGAATTATGGCGGAAATTGCTGAAGAACCAGACCATAAATGTCTACCTACAACTGGTACAACAAAATGAAAATCAAAAAAAAGTGAAAAAATTAACCAGTACGATTGATCCAAAACTGGAAGCGGAAGCCAGACAAAAGGTATCCCGGGATATCAAGCGGGTTTTAAGTCGTTTATTGCAGGAAAAGCGGGTGGATCAGTTAGAACGATATCTGGACAGCATTACGGCAGCATTTGATCCCCACACCACTTATTATGCGCCCCAATCCAAAGAAGATTTTGATATCGATATGACCGGTACGTTGGAAGGCATCGGCGCACAGCTGCAGGAGGAGGAAGACGGCGACTATATAAAAGTCGCAAAGATCATTCCCGGCAGTCCGGCATGGCGCGGTAAGGAACTCAAGGAAGGCGATATTATAATTAAAGTCGCTGAAGGTAATGGTGAACCGGTGGATATCGCTAATATGCGTCTGACCGATGTAGTTAAATTAATCCGCGGTAAAAAAGGTACAACGGTTAAGCTGACCATTAAAAAACCCACCGGTCAGCTTAAGGTAATTCCAATCATTCGCGATGTGGTGGTTATTGAAGAATCATATGCCAAATCGGCTGTGATTCACAATGAAAAAATCGGCAAGTCCTTTGGCTATATCTCATTGCCCTCCTTTTATCATGATTTCAACAATGAACAAGCCCGTAATTCAGCGGATGACGTCCGTAAAGAATTGGAGAAATTGAACCAACAAAAGATCAGCGGCATTATTCTGGACTTACGTAATAACGGCGGCGGTGCTTTAACTGATGCTGTCAACATGACCGGCTTGTTTATTGAGGACGGACCGGTTGTCCAGGTAAGAGAGAGAAGCGGCAGAGTCAATGTATTGAATGATCTGGATCCTCAGGTGGTCTACAAAGGGCCTTTAGTAGTCTTGATCAACTCATTAAGTGCCTCCGCCTCGGAAATTTTGGCTGCAGCATTACAGGATTACGGACGGGCGGTGATTGTCGGCTCCAACTCCTTCGGAAAAGGTACGGTTCAGACTCTGATAGACTTGGACCAATTTGTGCCCGGTAATTTCAATTACGCTAAACCATTGGGATCCTTGAAATTAACGGTTCAGAAATTTTACCGCATCACCGGCGGTTCAACCCAAGAGCGTGGCGTAACTGCTGATGTGGTCTTGCCGGACTTGTTAAGCTATTATGATATCGGCGAGCAGGAACTGGATAATTATCTGCCTTATGATACCATCAAACCGGTAACTTACCGCAGATGGGAACGGCAATATAATTTAGAGACCATTAAAGCAAATAGTAAAAAACGGGTCAAACGTAATCAGGTTTTTTCTTTTATCAATTCCAATATTGCTTTGTTAGAAAAACAAAGGAAGCAAACTCTAATGAGCTTGCAGTTGCAGAAAGTTCTTGCGGAGCAGGAAACAATCAAAAAACAGACGGAAAGGTTAGAAAAGATCCAAACTGCTAAACCGTATTTAAAAGTAGTGGAAGTCGGTAAAACTTCGGAAAACAAGGAATGGATTAACCAACTGCAAAAAGATGTCTATGTTGAGGAAGCCTTAATGGTTCTTAATGATATTGCCAGTTAAAGATTGAACTGAGCGCTTCCGGATGATTAAAATATGTAAACCGTTAAATCAACTTGATTTGACGGTTTTTTCTTTGATTAGGATGTTCTTTTTTAATGGCAGGACTTCGAGATAGTAAGTTGCTGAAATAAACCTTAAAAGAAGGGTTGTCCGATGACTTACCATAAGAATACTTGGCACAATCAAAAAGCCTGTCAGTCCACGTTAGAGGAGACAGGCTTTTTGATTGTGCCAAGAGATAATTGGGTTTTTAGTGGCTTAAGGTAAAATCGCCGAAGCCTGGTAAACAGTTACCGAACGGTCAAAAGAGAAGTTGCGGTCAAAGGTGCCTTCGGAGAAATCCTGCCGGGAATCGTAAAAGCTCTCCTGATTTGCTACGGAATTGCTTTTTTTGTCGGTCACTGGGAACAAGGTCAGGGCAGACAGAAAAAAGAGACTGACACAAGCGGCGGTAACCAAAAAACGTGGTAACCAGAAGTGCAATTCCGGCCTTTGCACAATGGTATGTTTTTCTAATTCAAGACGGGCATATAAGTCGGATAACGGGTCAAAATTAAAGGCTGGAGGTTCGGAATTTTCCAGATATTTTTTTAGTTTTTGTAATTCCTGGTAGACTGTGTTACATTCGGCGCAGGAAAAAAGGTGCTTCCGCACTTCACGTTTTTCTTCGGCGTCGAGTTCACAGTCGATATAGGTGGAAATAAGGTTTTGAACAGTATGGCAATTCATCTGTTATTGAACCTCCCGTTCATTTAAATACGGTAACAATAAACGTCGTAATGTCTTACGTCCCCGGTGGATCCGGGAACGAACCGTACCAATCGAACAGTTTAAAACTTGGGAAATCTCTTCATAGGAGAGACCTTGAATATCACAAAGAATAACCGCGGTCCGGTATTCGGGCGGCAATTGGTTCAAACTTTGTTGAATCTGACGCCCCAGTTCACCACGGACTGCCTCGGACTCGGGATTGGTAGACCAATCTGGAAGTTCAATTGGTTTTTCCGACTCCATATGCTGCATTGGTTCATCAATTGATGCCAAAATCGGACGGCGCTTCTTTTTGCGATAGTGGTCAATAAACAGATTATGAATGATTTGGTAGAGCCAACGGTCAAAAGCAGTACCGGCTTCAAAACGGGAGAACGATTTGTACGCTCGGTAAAGGCTCTCCTGTAACAAGTCCTGAGCTTCATGATGATTGCCACAGAGTCGATAAGCAAATTGGAACAATGGTTTCTCGTAGGTTCTTACCATTGACTCAAAAACTGCTGTCTGGTCTGGCGCTAATTGAGCTTTTACAAGCGTTTGGGCAATAGCCATCAGAATAACATCACCTTCTTTTATGGAGAGGCGTTTTAGTAATGCGTAATGGCGGATTGATAAATACCTCTCAATTCTGACGATTCGTTGCGGTAATTCTGAAAAAGGATACTATTTGTATCAAATAGTATTTTACCAGAAAAACAGCGATTTAGGACTATCCAAATTTATCAATATTACCAATCTTAAAACTCTAACTAAGTGCTGAAGTTAAACTCGGAATTAGGTAATTCCTTAAATTGTAATTAATCAGCACCGGAAAGGGATTGGACTACCGCTTAGATTCGGTTGCTTCCTGAGGCTTTTCTTCCAATTTGACATTAATCACGGTCATCTTTCCTTCGCGGAAAACTAAAATCTTCAGATTTTGGCCAACTTTTGACTCTTTAACGATCTTCACCACATCATCCGGTTTTTTAATCTTTTTCCGGTTGATTTCTTTAATAATATCACCGTCATTCAAGCCGGCTTTCGCAGCGGGGCTGTTAGGGAAGACTTGAATAATAGCGCCGTCTTGATTAGGTAAGCCATAATAGTCAGCAATGCGCTGGTTAATTTCAGTGAGCGCTACACCGAGCCAAGGAGTAGCCGCCCGTTTCACCTTACCGGTTTTAATTAATTCTTCAGCAATCTTTTTAGCGGTATTAACCGGGATGGCGAAACCAATCCCCTGGGCATTAGCAATAATTGCCTCATTGATTCCGATAACCCGTCCTTTTAAGTCTACCAAAGGCCCACCACTGTTTCCGGGATTAATAGCCGCGTCGGTTTGAATCAAATTGCCATGTTGGTTAGGATCGTCCAGGGAACGTCCTAAAGCGCTGATGATACCGGCAGTAACTGTATCATGAAATCCATAGGGATTACCGATGGCCACTACCCATTGACCGGGTTCCAGCCGATCTGAATCGCCAAATTCAACACTGGGGAGGTTTTTGGCATCAATTTTAACTACTGCCAGATCGGTCACGGGATCGGTCCCCACTACCTTGCCGGTGAATTTCTTACCGCCAAATAGGGTTACGGTAAGCTTTTGAGCGCCGCGGACCACATGTTCGTTGGTTAAGATATAGCCGTCCGATTTAATGATAAAGCCCGATCCGGTGCCTCGCCGTTCTTGCTGTTGTTCAAAAAATTCACGCGGGAAAAAATCCTGAAACCCAAAGGGGATAAAAGGTTGGGTTTTTACCACTGTAACGGTATCGATATAAACAACCGCAGGGGCAACTTTCTTACGGGCCAAAATAATTGAGTCGGAACCGACCTCATCAGTTAGGTACTCCAGTTTTTGGATTAGCGGTTGGTTTGATTGGGCACTACCGGTGTAGTTGGTAAGCCTTAGTTTATCAGAACCGAACTCCAGGAGTAATCCTACAGTGAAAAGCGAAGATAACAGCGCAACTAAAGTATAAGAGAGAAATTTTTTAAAAGTTTGATTCATAATAAACGATAACCTCCATTCATAAGATCTTTGTTGAAAAATCCGGCAGTTTATTTAGTAATTTTAACGGCTATTTTAAGCGGTTTCATAACTACAATATTTACAAAATTTTAACACAATATATGTATAGTATATATGGTGTTTAGTTAAGATTAGTCTAATAAATATATGTGTTAAAAATTTGGATATGAAACTCGCTCAATTAAGAAGAGATAAAGCCGCTAATTGAGATTGGAAATGAGTTATGTATCAATTTGCAGTTTTTACTATCCAACCCCCGCAGCGGTTGCCTTTCTTTCATAAGAATTAACGCTATCTGCAAAAAAAAAGTTCCGTATCAGATAGAAATTTATCAGTAAAAAGCAGGAATTTTTTTGACAGAGGTTGAATATATAAGTGATTTTCTAAAAGGCCCTATACAGTGCAGAAAGGTAATCAAACATTGGCGCTTAGTATGACCGGGTATGGCCGTGGCACGGCTGTCACTGCCGAATATAACATTACGATTGATATTAAATCCATAAACCATCGGTATCTGGATCTCTATTTTAAACTACCCCGTTCATATCTTTTTTTGGAAGAAAAGTTGCGACGGGTGATCAGCGGAAAAGTGGCCCGGGGGAAGCTTGAAGTAGCAGTCAATATTGAGCGGCTGGCAACTCCGGAAGCCAAAGTTGAGTTCAACCGTCCGCTGGTTGCGGCTTATCTGTCTGCCTGTAAGGAAATGAAAAATAGCTATCAACTTCAAGGTGAAGTAGATCTGCAGTCGCTGATTAGTTTACCGGATGTTTTTATAATTACTCAACCCGAAGCCGACCAGGAACGGCTGGAGCAAGCTTTACTACCTGCCCTGGAAGAGGCTTTGAAGATGATGACTCTGATGCGGCAGGCTGAAGGTAGCAGATTGATCAGTGATCTAAAGCAAAAACTGGCGGTCTTAAAAGACTATTGTAACTCTTTAACCGCTGCGGCTCCTTTAGTAGTTACTGATTATCAGGAAAAGCTAACCAAACGATTGCAGGAACTCACCGGCGAGCTGGAAATTGATTCGGGCCGTCTGGCGATGGAGGTGGCCATCTTTGCCGACCGCTGTGATATCAGTGAGGAACTAACCAGATTGGAAAGCCATTTGCAACAGTTTGAAACAACGTTGGATCTTAATGAACCAATTGGGCGCAAACTTGACTTTTTGGTCCAGGAATTAAACCGGGAGGTTAATACTATCGGGTCCAAAGCCAATGATTTGCAGATAACCCAAATAGTCATTGATTTCAAAACGGAACTTGAGAAATTACGCGAGCAAATTCAAAATCTGGAGTAGGAGGTGAAAAAGATGGCATTACCGAAACTCTCCATGGAGGAAAAGAAAAAAGCCCTAAAAAAAGCTCAAGAAGTAAGAAGTCAACGTGCGAAAATTCGTCAAAATCTGAAAAGCGGTAAGACTACCATCCGTGAGTTGCTCTCTAACGTTAATGATGATGTAATTGCCAAAATGAGAGTAGTTTACTTACTTGAATCATTACCGCGAATTGGTAAGGTGAAAACCAAAAAGATTATGTCTGATATCGGAATTGACGAAACCCGTCGCATTCAGGGCCTTGGAAATCGTCAAAAACAGGCATTGATTGAACGATTCGGTAGCAAATAAGAAGGGAGGCCCCTGAGGTTAGCATCATGGATATTAAACTGATCAATATCGGGTTTGGCAATATCGTCTCTGCAAACCGAATCATTGCCATTGTAAGCCCTGAATCATCCCCAATTAAACGCATCATTCAAGAAAGCCGGGATCGAGGAATGTTGATTGACGCTACATATGGTAGACGTACCAGAGCAGTAATCATTACCGACAGTGATCATATCATTTTGTCGGCAGTTCAACCTGAAACCGTAGCCAATCGTTTGAATTCCAGAGAACTTTCCCCGGATCCGGAGGAATAGACTAAATGCAACGGGGACTGTTAATTGTAATTTCAGGTCCTTCAGGGGTTGGCAAAAACACTGTGATTTCAAGCTTATTTGAGCAGTTGCCGGATTTGAATTATTCAATTTCGGCAACTACTCGTACTCCCAGGGACAATGAAGTTAATGGACAGAACTACTATTTCCTCACCGAAACGGAGTTTTTGCAGAAAATTGATGCCGATGAATTTCTGGAATGGGCTAAAGTCTATCATCATTATTACGGAACCCTGAAAAGTAATGTTTTAGAATTGTTGGCACAGGGCCGTGATGTAGTACTAGATGTCGATGTTCAGGGAGGAGCTGCAATTAAAAAGGCGCTTCCGGAAACAGTATTAATATTTTTAGCGCCCCCATCCCTTAAAGAGCTGAAAAACAGGTTGCTGGGTCGTTCCACCGAACGACCGGAAGAGATTGAACTCAGGTTGCAATATATTAAGACTGAGTTGCAATGTATTCCTTATTATGATTTTTTAGTTATTAATGACCAAATTGACTTGACATGTGAAAAAATTAAAGGTATTATACTTGCTGAAAAATGTCGGGTCACTCGTCAGGAGATCGGGTTTGTTCAAAAGCTGTTAGGGGAATAATGTTTGATGGAATTAAAGGGGGGAGCGTTAATTGATTTATCCTTCATTGGATGAACTGCTTAAATCGGTTGATAGCCGCTATTCATTAGTTGCGGCTGCTGCTAAACGGGCGAGACAAATTATGGAGGAATCGCACTCGGATGAGGAAAAATCTATTAAAGCCGTATCGCTCGCGTTAAATGAAATTGCTGCTCAAAAAGTTAAGATTGAACATACTAAATCCGGGATTAAATAAGAATAGTCGCTTTTTCTTAAACGTCTCAGAGCCTTGTTACTCTGAGATTTTTATTTTATAATTAGAACCACAATAACGCAATATTCAAATAGTTATCCCGATATTCTATTTGATTTACAATTCTTATTAATTATTAGTTGAAGGAGCATGGCGATGAAGGGAAAAACTCTGGTTTTAGGAATTACCGGCGGGATCGCAGTGTATAAAGTCCCGGAACTAATCAGCCTGCTGCAAAAGAAAGGAATTAATATCGAAGTAGTTATGACCAAAGCCGCTACGGAATTCGTAACCCCGCTTACTTTTAGAGAATTAACCCGTAATCCGGTCCATCAGGAGTTATTCGGAGCAAATATTCAGTGGCAAGTGGAACATATCTCCTTAGCCAAAAAAGCGGACTTAATAGCAGTTATCCCAGCTACTGCCAATTTCATCGGCAAAATCGCCCATGGAATTGCCGATGATCTGCTTACTACCACCGTGCTGGCGGCAACCGGACCGAAGCTAATCGCTCCGGCCATGAATTGTGGTATGTATCAAAATCCGATTGTCCAAAAGAACCTGGCCAGTTTAGCCCAATACGGTTTCAAAATTGTCCCACCGGTATCCGGCAGGTTATTGTGTGGTGATTCCGGAATCGGTAAACTGGCACCCGTGTCGGAATTGGCATTAGAGATTGAAAAAGGGCTAACCGAACCGGACCTACGCGGCGAAACAGTTTTGGTTACCGCCGGTGCCACTCGTGAACCCCTTGATCCCATTCGTTACCTGACCAACCGGGCATCCGGAATGATGGGTCATGCCTTGGCAGAAGCCGCTTATAAACGGGGCGCCCAGGTAATCCTAGTGACTGCCGCGTCTTTGGCTGTTAACAGCCGTTCCATTCGGGTTTACCAGGTCGAAACTTGTGCCGAAATGTTACAGGCGGTAACCAGATTGGCACCTGAAGCAACGATTATTATTAAAGCAGCGGCACCCGCTGACTATCGTCCCGAAAAGGTGGCCGTCACGAAGCTCAAAAAAACCGGTAGTCCCTTAGAGCTAAAATTAATTCCTACTGTCGATATCTTGGCTCAGTTGGGACAAACCAAGTCACCCCAGCAATTATTAGTCGGATTTGCCGCTGAAACCAATGACCTGCGCGAGCAGGCTTTAGAAAAATTGCGGCGGAAAAATTTAGATCTGATCATTGCTAACCGGGTAGACCGAAGGGATGTGGGAATGGGTGCTGCTGAGAATCAAGTGATAATCTATTCCCAGAGTGAAGCGGTGGAAATCCCGCTCCAGCCTAAAACTGCCCTGGCGGATGCTATTTTGACCTATCTGATTAAATATAAGAAAGAACGGACTTTGATGTAATATGAAAATTGCCAAAGTTTTGCTTGATTTAAATGCGACGGCGTTGGACCGTCTGTTTGATTACGTCATCCCGTCACAGTTGGTCCCTAAGGTCCAAATTGGGGCCAGAGTGACGGTTCCGTTTCAAAATCGGCCGACCATTGCTTATATCTGGGAAATCGCCACCCATTCTGAAGTAGCTGCGCTAAAAGAGATTATTGAGGTGATTGATGACCCGCCTTTGCTAGGAATGCTCCAATACCAGCTGGTGAATTGGCTGGCGCCTTATTATAGCTGCAGCCGGACAGAGGTTTTAAAGTTATGTCTGCCGCCGGGCACCAACTTGTCACGGCAAATCATTTACCGGCTGTCGGAACCTGTGGACCAGCTGCGAAAGGAGTTACTGTTGAATTTTCCGGATCTGCCGGTGGCGGCGTTGGTTGAAAAAATATTAAAGTTGTCTTGTAAAGGCGCTGTTCATCGGGAGTGGCGGAATGAATTTCGCGAATATCTCACTATATTTAAATTTTTATTGCAACACAATTTTTTACACAAAGAAACCAGAATTGCTCCGCCAAAAGTAAAAACGAAGACTCGTACGGTCTTTTTCTGGGTGGCTGCGGAAAATTTGAAAGAAACTGCAGCTGCCCAAAGGGTAAAACAAGTATTGCTTACTAAGCAACACGGCTTGACCCGGGCGGAGCTCTGCACTGCTGCTGCAGTTAGTCCCGGAGTGCTCACCCGCCTGCAAAAACAGGGCAAGATCCGTGGTACTGCCATCCCGATGGAACGGATACCCTGCGGGATGGAGCAAGCCCCCGTTTCTCGACCCATCGTCTTTAATCGGGAACAACAGCGCGTTTTGGAGATAATTAAAACAGCTACCGATCAAAAGCCTTTTTTGTTACAGGGAATTACCGGCAGCGGCAAAACCGAGATCTATTTTGAACTGGCCGCGGCAACGCTTAAACAGGGGAGACAAGTATTATATCTGGTACCCGAGATCGCGTTGACCCCACAGACTTTGGAGCGGGCTCGCGCCCGGTTCGGTAAGGCAGTAGCCTTGCTGCATAGCAAGATGTCGGACGGCGAACGGTTTGACCAATGGCAACGGATTAAAAGCGGCGCTGCTCCCTTCGTGCTGGGCGCGCGTTCCGCTTTATTCGCACCTTTTGACAACCTGGGGTTGATTATTGTTGACGAAGAACATGAGACTACTTACAAACAGGAGGAAACTCCCAGGTATCATGTACGCAAGGTAGTTGAAAAGCTAGCTGAGTTCAGCCACGCTAAGCTGGTTTTTGGCTCGGCAACCCCGGCGGTGGAAACATATTATCTGGCGGAATCCGGAGCCTACCATCTGGTGAAATTGGAACAGCGCTATAACAGCCAACCTCTTCCGGAAGTAACCATTGTTGATTTACGTCAGGAGTTAAAACGGAAAAATAAGAACATTTTAAGCGATCTGCTCTACCAGGAGATGCAACAGACTTTAGACCGTCAGGAGCAGGTCATCTTATTTTTAAATCGCCGGGGTCATTCAACTTTTATTTTATGTCGTGACTGCGGCCAGTCTTTGCAATGTCCCTGCTGTGAAGTTTCTTTGACTTATCACTCTGATGAAAATATTCTACGCTGCCATTACTGCGACTACCGGCAGCCGGTTCCCAATCTTTGCCCCAACTGCCAAAGTAACCGGATTCGCTATTTTGGCAACGGTACCCAAAAACTCGAAGCAGAATTGAAGGAACGCTTTGGCGGAGCCCGGATTATCCGGATGGATCATGATTCTACTACCACTAAAGGTGCGCACCAACAGATTTATGAGGAATTAATCTCCGGCAAGGTGGATATTTTATTAGGCACTCAAATGATCGCTAAAGGATTGGACCTGCCCAAGGTGACCTTGGTAGGGGTAATTGCAGCCGATCAGGCATTGAATCGACCTGATTTTCGTGCAGCGGAACGTTGTTTCCAGCTCTTAATCCAGGTAGCCGGCAGAGCCGGCCGGGGCACTCGACCGGGCCGGGTCATCTTTCAAACTTATAATCCGGAACACTATGCGATTCAATTTGCCCAAAAGTATGACTTTGATAGTTTCTATCGCACCGAGATTGCCGAGCGCCGTCAAGCCGGCTATCCTCCTTTTAGTGAGTTGGTAAAGTTTGGTTTTAGCGGAATAAAGCAAACACAAGTAATCGCGGCAGCCGAAGCGTATGCCGCTCTAATCCGGCAAATCCAAGCCGAACTGGTCCGGGATTTTCCCAGGGCCGGTAATGAGCTGCAGTTGATGGGCCCGGCTCCAGCGGTAATTGAAAAAGTTCAAAATCTTTACCGCTGGCAATTACTGTTAAAATCCAGTCAACCCCAGTTATTAGAAAGGCTGGTAGAAGAGTCCCGACAAAAATTTTCTTATCGAAAATATCCCGATGTTCGAATTATTCGCGACCGTAATCCCTATTCGGTACTTTAAAAATTCTTTTTTTTAAGTTATGCTAATACTGAGGTGAATTTTTGTGTCAATTTTAAAAATTGTAACCCTTGGTGATCCGGTACTGCGCCGTAAGGCCCGTCCCGTGGCTAAGATCACCAAACGGGTCCGGAACCTGGCCCAAAAGATGCTCGAAACAATGTATGAGGCTAAGGGGGTTGGTTTAGCTGCTCCCCAGGTCGGGGTTTTGGAACGCATCGTGGTCATCGATGTCGGTGACGGCCCACTGGTACTGATCAACCCTAAAATTACCAAGCTGGAAGGCCAGGCCCGCGACGTGGAAGGTTGTTTATCAATTCCCGGCCGTAGTGAGTATGTGACC
>DATCLA010000091.1:0-20150 GCA_036564195.1 Bacillota bacterium | reverse complement strand
CGCAGATACTGAGCAAATTCTTTATCAACGTTACGAATATGATGATTTAACCAATCAACTACCATTCGGTTTACCATAATTATGATATTAATCCCGGGCCCTTTGGGGTCAATCTCCTCTTTTAACTTTTTAAAACTGGTTATAAAACCCTGGTGCAAACTCTTGTGTTTGGGATAACCCGGATAATGGACATCAATCATTAATGCTTCTTCGGTCCCAAAATGTTCGACAACATATTGCTCTAAAAAGGCAATCATCTCCACCACCATCTGACTACCTTTCCCTTCACTGCAGGCTTCAAAGAGCTGATTAATCCTGCGAAACAATTCCTGATGCTGGCTGTCAATTTTGGGATGATTGAGTTCCAAGTCTTTTGACCATTGGATCTGCATGAAACTCTTCCTTTCTAATATTAATCATTCTTGATTTTAATAATCGGTATAATCCGCCAAAACTATAGTTTAATTTTACTCCTTAATTAACAAAACGCGCTATCAAATTTATTATATTTTGTTCATTGTCGACAAAGGAGTTTGCTGAATATCCTAGAAATTAATAATAAGTTAATTATTGGAAAATAATAACCAAAGTCCACTAGCAGATTAACCTAATTCTACTTTTTAATCAAAACCGGTCTACAAAAAAATCAAAAGGAGTATTACCATGCCGAATGTAGCAATCGAACACATTGGTTCGACCATCAATGACCATCTCTACCTGCCGCCCCACGAAATTGAAAAACTTTATGAAGCAGCTCAGATCGGTGCTAATGGTGCCATTAGTTCACTACGCCAATTCCTGGGTGCTAATACAGAGATCACTCTGAACTGTCTTTCATTTTTGTCTTTGCCGATTTTAATCGACCGCGTCAACCTTTACCACCGCAACCATCTGGGTTTCCACATCAGATTTTCCGGAGATATTACCGGAGAAATTTTCACCTTCTTCGGAGAAAAAGATGCTCTGACCATCATCGAACAAATACTGGGCAGGCGCCGTTTCTTTGCCCGCAAACGCCTTAATAAAATCGAAGTCTCCGTCCTGTCCGAATTGGTTAATATTATCTCTAATTCCTTTTGGCGGGTTTTAACCGAAAGGACCTCCATTAACTGGTGGATATCGCCTCCGGCCAAAGTAAACGATCTGTCCCGTTCACTTTTTTACACCACCAAGGTGTATTCGGTTGACAATTTAATGGTACAAATCGAATACTTTATCCCGGTAATGGAAATCCGGATTCATTTTGTAATTTTACCTACTCAATATACCTTAAAGAAGATTTTGTCCAAGCTGGGTACGGCAACAGATTACTAAACCGCACAACCGGGGTTGTTACTCTAGCTCGTCTAAAGTCAGGTTAAAACTGGGGGCGAATTGCTCCATGAAGTAACTGACTTCCTGCAGACCCATACTGTCAATTTGCGCCTTCAAGGTCTTCTCTGCCTTTGAAAATTCCTGGTTCCCGGCTTTTAATTCTTCCAAACATTTGAGATAGGCAGCGATTTTATCGGCAGCCTTAACCAGTTCATGGTGTTGCCGTTCGGCTTCATCTTCATCCCCGGCAAAAAGCACCTTCGCGTAGGAGTCTTGTAACTGTTCGGGCAACATTGTATAAAGCCGTTTTTTAGCGACACCTTCAATAGCTTGATAAGCGGTTCTGATTTCAGGATTAAAATACTTGATTGGAGTCGCCAAATCCCCGGTTATTACTTCACTCACTTCATGGTACATCGCCAAAACCGCTACTGTTTCCGGGTTTACCTTACCGCCAAAGAAGCGATTCTTAACGAGCGCCAGGCAATGGGCGATCATCGCAACCTGTAGGCTATGTTCCTGAATGTTCTCATCCAGTGTATTCCGCATTAATCCCCAACGCCGGATGTGTTTCATCCGTGCCAGATAAGCAAAGAAATGGCTCATCTTGTGTTTCACTCCTGTTTCAAATGGTCCCGACTGTTAAATCCTACCCGGACTTCTTATCTATAATAAAAAAATCCGGTCTAATACCGGATTAATTACATACTTGGGGCTCTGCCGCCGCCACGACCGCCGCGTTTCGAATCAAGGCTCCTACGCAAATCGGATTGCCTTTCATCCGAATCTTTAATAAATTTGGCTAACTTATCTTCAAACGAAATACTGTGACGGTTACGTTCCTGACGTGGTTGCGTCTGACGAATCGAAAGACCAATTTTACCGTTGTCAAGAGTTAAAACCTTTACTTTGACCAGATCCCCCTGCTTTAAAAATTGATTAACATCTTTAACATATTCCTCCGCCACTTCGGAGATATGCACCAAACCCGTTTGACCGTTAGGGAGTTCCACAAAAGCTCCAAAATTAGTAATCCCGGTAACCTTCCCTTCAACGATCTGGCCAACCGATAATGCCATACTGCAAAAAATCCTCCTCTGAAAAGTAATCCGGCATATAAAATGCTACCGGATCCGCATTTAATTTTAATATAATTTATTATATCCTAAGCAAAAAAGTGTTGTCAAGACAAGCCTCATTCAAGAAAATTTAAGCATCTTTTAATCTTCAAAACTTCTTCGTTACAATTCATTTTATCAGTATTACATATTAATTGCAAACCTTTTTTGATAAGCGGACTAACCCGACTCAATCGGTTCCCCCATTTTTAAAATCCGGAATAACCAAACCATGCTTAACTTGTCCCGACAGCCGAAAGATCTAAAACCCGTCCGACTACTTGAATTACTTCATCTACCGAAATGGCTTCCATACAATAAGCTTTAGGACACCTCGGGATAAATTGCCAGACTGCCCCGCCCAGCCGGTAACAAGGGTGACAAGCCAGTTCTTTAATTAGATACTGATGTCGATCGGGAGGGTAAGGGTAAAACTGCCGGGGATGGGTTGGTCCAAACAAAGCTACTGTAGGAGTCCCAAGTGCTGCTGCCAAATGTAAAGGCCCGGAATCATTTCCGATAAATAATTGACATCTTTTTAATAAAGCCCCTGTTTCCGACAGTTTTAAAATTCCTACCGCAGTCATCGTTTTAGGTTCCACCATTCGGATCGCCAGGGCACTGGCCAGGTCCTCTTTTCCGCCGACTAATACCACCTGAAATCCTCGTTCACAACTGAGACGCCGGATTAATTCAATAAACCGTGGCACCGGCCAGCGTTTCCGACTAAAGTAGTGTCCCCCGCTATGAATCGCCACCAATGGTTGATCGCCTCCATATCCCGAGCATTCCAAAAAGCGATCCACCATCCGCAGATCCTGCGGAGTCAACCAATAATCTGTTTTTACCAAATTACCAGTTATATTTAGATTAATCCGTTGTCCGGCTATCCTCAAAACCTCCAGACAGGCTTCGATTGCTGATAATTCCGTACTAAATTCGATGGTTGAAAAATCTGCATAAGCAACTGCGCCGCATAATTTAGTAAAAATACTTCCAAAGCGGGAAAATCCCAAGGCTAAATCAAAATTTTGATCCCGCACCCAACTTAAGGCTTTATATAAACTACAGATATTGGTAACCCTTACCAACTCCAAATTAAAAGGATTATTTCGTAAAACTTCATAAGCAGCACAACCGGCTAAAACAACAATTCGAGCCCATGAAAAACTGTCTCTTAAAGCTCGAATTGCCGGTGTGGCAAATAACGTATCTCCGATCGGACTGATACATAAGACCACAATTTTATTGACCAATAACTAAAACTCGCCCCTTTGTTCCGGTATTTTAGTTCCTACTTTATATTCTTCCGGTAAAGGTGGATATATACTGGTATTTACTCGGGATTTCTTAACCAGGCCGTCCCGGTAATAGACCAGCCGCCATAGTTCTACCTTATACCCCTCTTGACCGGGTTCTTTTCGAATTCTTGTTCCCAAGCTTAATTCCGGATCCTGGATTTCTTTGATTTCAAAAGGATACTTCTTTACAATTTTAGTCTCCAATTCGACCCGTTCCCAATTACCCTTTTCCCCCAAGACTGCCACCTGGATATAAGACGACTTCACTTCGGCGGTTAATAAAATTGGAGAAACCAGAGTGTTAGTAAAAATTAAGTCTAAACCCCCATTCACTACCGTGGCATCCCGGCCCAGCGGAACATAATTGCTGACCCGGGAGTGGTTGTGTCGCTTCACCACCTGGAGATTGGCAAGTAAAACTGCGTTATATAAGGTTGAAGAGACTTGACAGACACCACCGCCAACCCCAGGCACTAATTTCCCTTTTAAAACCACCGGTGCTTCTTTGTAGCCTGTATTGGTCACTCGTGGACCAATCCAGGTATTAAAGGAAAAAGTTTGCCCGGGATAAATAATCACATTATCCAAAGCCCCACAAGCGATTTTGAGGTTATGAGAGCGTTCTTTCGCTTCCGGATTAAAGGAGGTAACATACTTACTAATCACCTGATCAAGCCGCCATCTTTTAATATCCGCACTGGACAAAGTCGGATTAACGTAACGGATTGGTATCTTAATTTGCTGTAACCGGCCTTGGTAAACTGCCTTTTCAAATTGCCCCGTTAATGCTTTTCTGTCAATCAACCGCCCCACCATGCTTTGGGTATGATGAACCCGGCCGTCGCTTGCCACCCGGACGACTGCCCGGACCGGTTCCCGTCCGACGCTAGCGTCCAACAGTCGGTAAAATGATTCCAATACCTTTTGATTGTGATTAAATTGAAGCGGAAAATCCCGTCCAAAACGGCTGGTTTTAATTATGTCATATAACCGGGAAAACAGCGAACCGGTACGCCCCAAGGAATATGCCTGTTTTATTGTACCGAAAATATCCGGCTGAATCCCAATAGTCCCCAGTACCACATCAAAGGCACGCTTTTCATAACTCAACGTCACTTTTTTTTGTTTGGCAGGTAAAAACCGGTTATTCAGTAACCGGGTAGCTTCGCTCACCGGTAAACCTCCAACTTTTACTCCGGAAATGCTGATCCCTGGGATTAGCCGGTCATTTAACCAAAAAAAATAGGTGCTGGTTAATGTTACTACGAATAAGCCCAAAAATAACCAAAAACAATTCCGGTTCACCATAATTTCCTTCCAACCGTTTTTGATTTCATTCCACCAACTTGATAGTATCTGCAACCGAACCCCTCCCAATGCTGATAAAATACCATTACCCAATGCATACTTAATACCTGGAAATCATATAATAAACTATCTTTTTTAAGGAGTAATGTTTATGTGGAATTCTTTATCCAAAAAAAGGCCGGAAAACTCTGATTTAGTTAATTACAATTTCCGGATCCATATCGACCAACCAAAAGCTTTGGAGACTTTCAAAGCTAATTTTCAATTACTCCTCTCTCAATTATATGACCCATCTTGCGAGTTAATTATACTTTGTATCGGTACCGACCGTTCCACCGGTGACAGCTTAGGACCGCTTGTTGGTTCCAAACTGATCAGCCTCGGCCTTAATGCCAATAATGTCTATGGCACTTTAGACCATCCCGTCCATGCCGTTAATCTCCACGATATCATTGAAACAATTTTTACAAAGCACTACAGTCCGTTTATCATAGCGATCGATGCCTGCCTGGGACGTTCCGAAAGCATCGGGTATGTCAGTATTAAAGAAGGTTCTCTGCAACCCGGTACCGGAGTAAATAAAAACCTCCCTGCCATTGGCGATCTGCAAATTGTCGGAATCGTCAATGTAGGGGGGTTTATGGAATATATGGTCTTACAAAACACCCGTCTTAGCCTGGTAATGAAAATGGCGGAGATCATCAGTGATGGAATTTACTCAATAATTAATAATTTGGAGCATCAAAACGGAATGGTGGTTATCCCTGATTTTCCGCTGGAACCGTTACATTCTTAAGCTCTGCCGCGCGCTGCAAAATTTTGAATGGCCACAGCAGCGGCTCCAATAGTACCTGAGTTATCTCCTAATTCCGGAGTGACTATTAGTAAGTCTTTAACAGTATGTGCAAAAGTGTTTGCGGCTACAACTTGCCAAACCCCGTCAAATAGTGGTTTTCCGATTTTAGAGACCCCGCCGCCGATAATAATCAATTCCGGGTTAAATATTTGAATCAGATTGGCTACCCCGATTCCCAAAAAATGAATGGCATGCTCTAAAACCGCAACCGCCAAGGGATCTCCTTCAGCCGCAGCTTCAGCTACTAATTGGGCAGTAATTAAATCCGGGTTATTTTGAGATTTAATAATGAGGGAACTGTCACGCCCGGCGCCAACCAACCGCCGGGCAGCGGCGGCAATTGCAGTCCCGGAGGAGATCGCCTCCAGACAGCCTTTTTTTCCACAGTTACAAGGCGGCCCCGTCACGTCTACAACCATATGTCCGATTTCTCCCGCTGCACCATCTCTACCATGTAAAATCTGCCCGTTACAAATTATCCCACCGCCGATACCGGTACTGACTGTAATATAGATCAAATCATTTAAGTTTCTTCCCGCGCCAAAAACCCATTCTCCCAGAGCTGCTGCAGTAGCGTCATTTTCCAGGGCACAGGGAGTCTGAAACTGTTCCTGAATTATTTTACCAATTGGGATGTTTTCCCACCCTAAGTTGGGAGCATCCACGATAATTCCTTTTTCACGATCAACCGGACCCGGTGATACCACTCCGATTCCCAAGATGCCCTCAGGGTCTACCCCTCGCATTACTTGGCGAATACTGGTAAAGATCTGCTCCAGAACCTTTGCCGTGCCGGCGGCAGCATTAGTAGGACGCCGATCGGCGCTAATAATCCGCCCTTGCAGATCGGACAAGACCGTAGCAATTTTGGTCCCGCCTAAGTCCACCCCAATACAATACCTGTCCATTTGCTCCTCCCAGCCGATAATTATCATAATAACCTAATTTTACCTTATTACCGAATCGTATACCAGAAAAACTTTACTTTGATCGGGTGCCCAAATCATTAACTAAATCTGCCGTTTTTCGCATTTTCATAAAAAAAGCCCCATTACGGGGCTTTGCTGAGAGCTGTCAGTTAATTGCTTTTTCGGTTTGCTTGTCGAAAAGATGAATTTTATTCGAATCAAAGACAACTGCATGTTCCTGCCCATCAATGGCTTTGGTATGGGCATCCACCACAGAAACAAATGAATAATTACCAACCGACATGTAGAGGTTAATTTGGGCGCCCAGTAATTCGGAAACATCTACCATGGCGATAATGGGATTTTGGGCTCCGGGGACATTTTCAGCTTCCAGAATCGATTCCGGACGAATACCTAAGACTACTTGTTTATCAAGATAGCGCCGGACGTTTTTAAATTTGCCTTCCGGAATCTTAACCTTAAATACTCCGCCGCCATCTGCAAACAAAGCTCCTTTTTCTTCTCTAATAACCACGTCCATAAAGTTCATCGGTGGGGTGCCGAGGAATCCGGCCACAAAAATATTATTGGGATTATCGTAAATTTCCAACGGAGCACCGACTTGTTGGATAATACCGTCACGCATCACCACGATCCGGTCACCCATGGTCATCGCTTCCAACTGGTCATGGGTTACGTAGATAATCGTAGTTTGCAACCGGTTATGCAGTTTACTAATCTCCGAACGGGTTTGCACCCGTAACTTCGCATCCAGGTTGGAAAGGGGTTCGTCCATTAAGAAAACTTTTGGTTCACGGACAATAGCGCGTCCTAAAGCAACCCGTTGCCTTTGCCCGCCGGAAAGCGCTTTGGGTTTCCGGTCCAAAAACTTCTCAATCCCCAAAATTTTTGCGGCTTCCTTAACCCGGCGGTCAATTTCACTTTTCGGGAATTTCCGCAATTTTAAACCAAAAGCCATGTTATTATAGACATCCATATGCGGATATAACGCATAATTTTGGAACACCATTGCAATGTCCCGGTCTTTGGGCGGAACATCGTTCACTACCCTGTCACCGATTGAAATAGTACCCTCAGAGATTTCTTCCAGCCCGGCTACCATTCGTAAGGATGTAGTTTTGCCACAACCCGAGGGACCTACGAAAACGATAAATTCCTTATCCTTAATCTCCAAGTTAGCATCGTTAACTGCCACCACGTTTCCAGGGAATCTTTTGTAAACGTGGTCAAAAATTACATTCGCCATCAATAAGCCTCCTTATTTTGGGTTTATTTAATAAAACTTATTCATCTACTATATAGGATTTAACTAGATTTAGCTGAAATTAAAAAACACTTGCTTTGTCAGGTATAATCATCTAAATATTGATTCAAGTAGCTAGTCACTTGATTTATTTTACTATATTCGACATTTTTTCTATTTTTCCTGCCTTATTATTGGTAATTACAAAGACACCTGACGGATTATTGCTTTTTAGACCCACTTTAACGGCTCAACTGCAATGGCCTAAGACTACCCGGTTAATGGCTTCAGCCACACCATGATGATTATGGTCGGCCACCACCAAATCAGCGGCTTGTTTTACTTCATCGCGCGCATTGCCAATCGCCACACCAACCCCAGCCCATTGAATCATAGCCAGGTCATTCGGTGCGTCACCAACCGCCATTACCTGTTCCGGTTGTAAACCCCAATGCTGTGCCAATACAGTTAAAGCCTGCCCTTTGGAGACACTGGGGGCCAGAATTTCCAAATAAATCGGCTTCGATTTGACAAACTGTAAAGCCGGGCCAAATTCTGCTTTCAGTTCGGCTTGAACCGCATCGAGTTGCCCGCTCTCACCAACGGCCAATAATTTATCCGGCGCCCCGTCGGTCACGACCCGACATAAATCCCTGATTTGCGGTTCCACTCCGGCATTAGCAGCATATTGCTCTCCCCAAACTGTCAGTTCATCCATATACAGTTGATCATGGACATAGACGTTTAAGTGCACTTGCTTATTGCGGAATACCGGTATCAGCCGTAATGCTTCCGAAGCAGGGACCGGCACATGGTACAAGATCTCCCCGGAAACCGCCTCCTGAATGACTGCCCCATTATATGCAATTAAGGGTACATCCAGACCTAATTGTTCTGCATAAGGCCGCATCGATCGTACCATCCGACCGGAAGCCAACAGAACCTTAATTCCTTTAGCCATCGCCTGCCTGATTGCCTCCCGGTCCGGAGCCCCAATGGTCAAATCCGACCGTAATAAGGTGTCATCCAAGTCTAGTGCGATACAGCGAATCATCCCTTTGTTCCTCCGTCTCATCCTTATCTTCTTACTCCGGGTTCAATGAAATGTTAACCTCCGCTTCATTAGGCGGGCTCAGAGCGTAAGATAACCCGGCTGTTATTGGGGGCCGGCCTGTCTTACCTATATCATAATTTTTCTAATATAGCAAGCCCCGGTCGAAAAATAAACGGTTAATCCTACCCCGCCGGGGTAGAACAACCGTCTTTTTAGCTATACCTATTTCTATTAGAACTTATAGATCAGTCCCAGGGTGGGACCGCCAAAGCCGACTTCCATTTTTCCCAGGTCTAAGGCGGGATTGATCACATTAAACTCATACTTTAACCAGCTGTAGCCGGCAACCGCACCCCAATTTTCAGTTAAAAAGTAGTGGAGTTTCGTCCGGAAAAAACTGATGGGGACAGCTTGATCTTTATTGAGGCCATTCTGTTCATATGTAGCATTTCCCAGCACATAGGAGACGTTAAAAAACAGCTTGGTGCTGAAATAGACTATGGCTTCCAGACCTCCCAAAGTTGTTCGTAGCATACTGTTTTCAGTGTCAATGATTAACGGGGCGACCATCGCATCCAGCTTAAACGCTAGTTTGTCAACCAAACGATAACCGACTTTGACGCTCCAGAGACTAACAGCTTCTCTTGGGATCTTCTTAATTCTACCCCCACCATACTCAGCACCAATTTTAATCCTATCGCTTAACATCGTTCCGGCAGAAACTAAAGTAATATCCAGGCCGTACTCTCCATCTTTAAGAATATCCAGGCCGTTAGCAGACGCTTGGGCCTCCTGCTCAACCACACCTCCGGCTAGAATATCCAGATAACCGACTGCCGCTGCCTGTGTACTGGTAGCCATCAAAAATAACAATACCGGCACTAATAATGCAACTAAATTCCTCACTAAATCCTTCCTCCTTCAAATTCGCAGCAATACACCTTTGGTTGCAAATTACATTTATCATTAACTTTTGCATTATGAGTAATATTATAACATGAAAAATGACTGCAGTCAAAATTTGACTCCAGTCATTTAATAAACTCTTTTGAAACTTTTAAAGTAAAATAGTTTCTTACTTAAAAACGGTCTTAATGGAGTTCCAGCCCGTAAATTAACATAAAAAAAGCTGCCCTTTTATTTCAAAAGACAGCATTAATGATGTTCTATTTCTAGTAAACAGCTTGACTAGGGGTTAATACTCAGTAAACTCTCAATCTCTTCCTGACTTAGTTCGCGATAGGAACCCAAAGGTAACCGTTGGTCCAGGACCAACGGTCCCATGGCCAAACGTTGCAGGTAAAGCAGAGGCTTACCCAACACCTGAAACATCCGCTTAATCTGATGGAACTTTCCTTCGTGCAGCGCTACTGTAACTTCGGAAACTGCCGCGACAGTTAAAATCTGCAGCTCCGCCGGAAGGGTTCGATAGCCGTCTTCCAGAATGATTCCAGCGCTGAAGGCTTGCTGATCGGCGGAAGTCACCCGCCCGGCAACCCGGGCAAAATACTTTTTAACCACATGCTTTTGCGGGGCCAATAATTGATGAGCCAACTCACCATGGTTGGTCAACAGTAACAGTCCCTCACTATCTTTGTCCAGCCGGCCGACGGGAAATAATCCCTTATTCAAATATTTAGCGTCAAGCAGGTCCAGTACGGTCCGTTCCCGCCGGTCTTCAGTGGCGGAAACCACTCCCGCCGGTTTGTTTAACATCAGATAAAGATAGGGTTGATAGCTGATTGTTATTCCGTCACAGCTGACTCGGTCGACTCCAGGATGAACTTGACGTCCGGGGTCATGGCAGACTATACCGTTTACCAGGACCTGCCCGGTTTTAATCAACCGTTTTACGGCAGTGCGGCTACCGCAAGCCATATTGGCCAACCACCGGTCCAAACGAATGGGTTTCATTGGTCCGCTGCCGTTCATTCCGCTACATCCTGCTTTTGTTGGGATTGGCCATACTCAGTGTCAGCCTCCGGCATTGCTTCTTCTCCCGAAGGTGTCGCTTCCTGCTTCGGTTTCCGGCCGGGTAAAAACCACTTCCAGATCTTATAAGCGCCGCTTTCAGGAACATTTTTCTCATTAAAGACTTCTTTATAAGCATTACGGCTGAAGAAACCCGGTACCGCTTTTCCTGTATTGGGATTGACATTAGCCCAGACAATACCGTCCGGCTCTTTAAATTGTCCCGGTTTGCCAGTGGCGACAACCTGCTTCATATAGCTCCCCCATAGGCCGGCTGCAGCCGCACTGCCGATATTTCCGGCCGAAGAACGCATCGGTTGGTCCTGGCGGTCATTACCGATCCAGACCGAAGTTACTAAATCCGGCGTATACCCGACAAACCAGGCATTAGTATAGTCGCTGGTCGTTCCGGTTTTTCCCGCTACCGGAACCCCGGGGATCCGGGCCCGTTGTCCGGTCCCCCGTTCCACCGCATCTTCCAATAGAACAGTCATGATATAAGCGGTCTGAGGCGAGAGCGCCGGCTGTTTCACTGTTTTGAACTGCTTTACCAGATTCCCTTGACGGTCAGTGACTTTTTTTACCGCTACCGGTTTGATGTACACCCCTAAATTAGCAAACGGCACATAAGCGGCAGTCAAGTTCAAGGGGGTTACCCCTTTGGTCAACCCTCCCAGGGAGAGCGGCGCCAGATTGAGGTCATTGTTAAGACCAGTTTTGACCAGGCTGTTAACTCCCATCCGCTCCAACTGTTCCACAACTGCGTCCACTCCGATTTGCTGCAGCACTTGAACAGCAACTGTATTTACAGAATTGCGTAAAGCTTCCCGTAAAGTAATCCTGCCCCGGTAAATCCGGTCATTATTTTCGGGGCTCCAGGTTTTACCGTTATCAAGCTGGATCGTCAGAGGTTTATCTTCGAATACGGAAGCGGCGGTAAACCCCTTTTCCAGGGCGGTAGCATACACAAAAGGTTTAATCGCCGAACCGGGCTGCCGGTAGGAGTTGGTACTCCGGTTATACTGACTGGAAGCATAACTGCGTCCCCCCACCATCGCTATAATCTCTCCGGTCTTCGGATCCAGGGAGACCAGCGCCCCTTCGGGCTGGGTTTTGGCGCCCGCCACTTTCGGTAACTGTAGCATGGTACGCTCCGCTGCTTTTTGATGTTTCAGATCCAAAGAGGTATAAATCTTATAGCCGCCGAAACGTAAATCTGTCTCATCAAAACCTTCTTTAAGCAAAGTCTCCCGGACATAGTCCAGAAAGTACCCGCCCACCGCTGCCAGGTCATTAGACTTGGCCAACCGAATATCACTGCCTACTGCTGCATTATATTGAGCCCTGGTAATATACTGCTGTTCCAGCATCTTCTTTAAGACTAAATTACGGCGTTTTTTGGCGATCTCAGGATGCTTCACCGGTGAATACCTCTCCGGGCTGCGGATAAGCCCCGCCAGCAGCGCCGCCTCCTCCAGCCGCAACTGACTGGCTGCTTTACCGAAATAATAACGGGAAGCTGCCTCCATTCCTACATTGCCGTGGGCCAGATAGACACTGTTCAAATACATGGTCAGAATCTCATCTTTGGTGTAGGTCTGCTCAATCTGCATTGCCAAGGTAATATCCTGCACCTTCCGGACCAAAGTCCGCTCGGAATTCAGCAATGAGATTTTGGCCAATTGCTGTGTGATGGTGCTTCCACCTTCCATCGCGCCGCCGGGAACCAGATTATGATAGAAGGCCCGAGCCATACCCCGCAGGTCAATCCCGTTATGTTGATAAAAACGGGCATCCTCAATTGCCACTACGGCATCACGTAACGTTTTGGGAAATTTAGCAAAATCAACCCAAATACGGCGGTAATAATAGAGATTTCCGATTAACTGGTTATTCCGGTCATAGACAGCGGAAGCCATCTGTATATTTTCCAATTTTCTTTGCATATCCCGAGGTAAGGTGGCGCCATAGACTACCACCGTCCCAAAGAGCAAGAGCGTAATGAGTATTATCAGTTTCCGTCTCATCCGTTTCACTTAATCATCTCCGTAAATTTATCCCATTCAATATTAACCTATCATATTGACTGCTATTTTTCCAGACATATTAAATGACATTCCGCTCAATGACTGGATACACTGTTAAACTAAATCCACTACTTTAAAACGGTTATACTTTTAATAACGTTTTTTAGCTTAAAATATTGCAACAATAAACAGACAACCGTAGGAAAATTATGGCCGATCGGTCGGAACGACCACAGTTGGCTGCACCGCGCTTCTGTCGCTATTTACCTATTTTCACGACAGTCTGTTTCCTTATTGCTTCCTCTTTTCAAATTTGGCTTATGGCGGTGTTCAATTCTATTGAACTGAAATTTAAGCGAACTGCTTCAGATGGCAGAAAAAATGACCATACAAAATTCTAGTACTTCTGCATGGTCATTTTCTTGTCAATTTAAATTAGAAGAATAATTGTTAACATTTATCTTTACAAAGCTTTATTCTCTTATTAATGTATAGGTATTAAATTCGCCTTCCGGAGCGGAATTAAAATAGCTCATACCGTTTAAGTCATATCGTACTGCATAAGTAATGCCTCCACCTCCATCCAGGATCCCCTTTATCTGGACTTCACCAACTGCTGGAACGGTAATCTCCACAGGCTTGTGTTTTATCATAAAGGCATCGGTTATTGGAGAACCGTTAACCAAAACTTGAACATAATCGCCATCCTCGGCAGCGTAATCCCAAACTTTAATCTTTGTATTGTTTTTATCATATTGATGAGTTATTGTATAATCCTGCTGACCGATGTTCTCATCATTTGCAAGCAGGATAGTTCCTGCTGCTAATGAAGTTGATACCTTCTTGGTAAGGGCATCTTTAGCCGCATCTGACGTGTTTATAGATGAGTTAGCGCTAAAAATCATTGCTACGACAAATAAGGCTATACAAATACCTCCAAATATTTTTAACGGTCTGTCCATTTTTTTATGGTTTTGCTTTTGAATATCATTTTGGGAATTGTCATTTGATGCATCATAAGCTATCATATCATTTTCAGTTTGGCTTTTTTGATCCTGCGAGGCCTGATTATTATCTACTTTTGCTGCAACATAATTAGATGTATTAATCTTTTGATTCAGCTCATTTTGAATACTTTTGTTTTGATCATTATTCATTAGTTATCGCCTCCGATATACTAAACTCTCTTGCGGTTAAAATATATACACATAAAGACTCTACAAACAATTATTTGACATACCATCATAATAAAGAAAAGATTATGCCGTGCCGGATTTTGGACTTCATAACCATAATTCAACAGAATTATAGCTATACTCATTATGATGACGTTCGGATACAATATTCTTACAAAAGGAAACATCCAAGGCAATTTGTAGTACATTCTCCTGAATGCAGGAATAAGCAAAGACAATCCTATAAATAGCCCAAATACCCCAATAAAAGCAGTTCCGTCATTTGACGTAGAAAATCCGGAGCTGCGTATTGTATGTATCTCCAAAATTAACCCGATTGGTACCACAATAAGTAGCAACAAGATCCACCACATCACAGTTAAAAAATATATAATAGCGGCCGTATTAGCTAGAGAGTCCTTTAGCTTACCCATAACTACACCTCCTCAATATCATCAGCTTCAATAGTTGTGAGTTCTTCCCGGGTTAGATCTGCATCGTTACTGAGCCGTAAGGCTTGTTTGTTTACGGAGCGTTCAAAGACATTTCGAACATAACGTCCGTTGCCAAATGCACTCTCTTGGCGCTTTTTTTGAAATATAGTTAATAATTTAGCTTTGGCTCCATTCCCCAAAAGATATCCTTTTGCCGAATATAGGTTGTCAGCAATAATCAATAATTCATCAACAGAATAATCTGGAAATTCAATGATGTTTGGGAATCTGGACTTAAGACCGGGATTGGTTTTTAGAAAGTCATCCATGTTTTTACTGTAACCGGCAAGAATAACTACCAGCCGCTCCCTGTTATCATCCATGAGTTTAACAAGAGTATCAATGGCTTCCCTGCCAAAATCATTTGCGCCGCCTTGAGCAAGGGAATAAGCTTCATCGATAAACAAAACTCCGTCCATTGCTTCAGCAACTTTTTCAGCTGTTTTGATTGCAGTTTGGCCGACATATCCGGCCACCAGACCTGCCCGGTCGGTTTCGACAAGCTTATTAGTCTTTATAATTCCAATGTTATAGAGAACATCCGCTATGATTCGAGCAATCATTGTTTTACCCGTTCCGGGGTTACCCTTGAAAATCATATGTAAGGTTTGAGTACTATCAACAGGAAGCCCCAGCTTCTTCCGTTCATTCTGCATTTTCAAACGGGCGTAGAGGCTTCGGATATAATTCTTTACATCTGTTAAACCAACGATTGCAGCAAGCACCTTTTCCAACTCAAACCTGTTGGTACTTACATTTCTTACCTCGATATCCTCAAAAACTATTTCGGTGAGTCCTTCTCTGGAAACATCTTCGATTGAAGCAATTCTGGCTGATTGGTTCCGCATGATCTTTTCAACCATATTCCTTACCATGCGTCCATTACCAGAACAAGCAGTAGAAGATTTATGTGCGAGAATTATCTGCTCTTTAAGAACACTTTTGGCCTCCTCGGTAATTGTAAAGCCTTTTGCAGCAATCATCTTCAAAGCGATCGCATATAAATCATCCGGCTTATAATCCGGAAAATCAATAACTAAAGGAAAACGTGATTCAAGACCGGGGTTTAATTTCATGAAATCTGCCATTTCCTTTTTATATCCGGCCAAAATAACTACAATTTCCTCACGAAAGTCTTCAATTAGCTTTACAAGTGTATCGATGGCTTCTTTCCCAAAGTCGTTACTTAAAGCATATGCTTCATCTATAAAAAGGACGCCTCCTAAAGCACTACGAAATAACTCATTGGTTTTTTTAGCTGTTTGACCGGCGTATTCGCCAACAAGACCTCCCCGGTCAGTTTCTACCAGGTGCCCTTTTTTTAACAGTCCCATATCCTTAAGCATTGACGCTACAACTCGGGCGATAGTTGTTTTACCAGTACCAGGATTGCCTGTAAAAATCATGTTGAGAGACTGTGTTGAATCGACAATGATACCGGCTTCCCTTCTTTTCTCGTTTGCTATAAGAAGTTTATATTGTGTTCTTACAAAATCTTTAACATTCTCAAGTCCTATTATTGGACTCAATGCTTTTTCCAAATCGAATTTTTTAAAACTTTCAAATTTGAAATCTTCATATTTTAGTAAATCAAATTCAGATTTAGGCGCATTTAATATTCGTTTTGATTGTTCGATTATTGCGCTTTCGATCACATTGCGTACCAGCCTGCCGTTACCGCTGTCATTTCTTCCTTTAACTTGGCTTTTTTTAAAAAGGCGCAATAATGCCTCTTTACAATCTTCTGCTATCTTATACCCTTTAGATTTTGCAGTCAGCTCAGCAATCTGAACCATTTCCGCGGCAGTGTAGTCCTCAAAGTCAATTATGTTTGGGAATCTTGACCTCAAACCGGAGTTTAATTTTAAAAAGTTCTCCATTTCTTCCTTATACCCAGCCAAGATTACGACTAGATCATCACGATAGTCTTCAATTGCTTTAACCAAGGCATCAATTGCCTCAAGGCCGAAAGTATCATTTTTGTCGCGACAAAGAGCATATGCTTCATCAATGAATAATACACCACCGAGCGCCGATTGAATAACCTCGTTGGTTTGTTTAGCCGTGTGTCCTACATACTGGCCAACAAGATCTGCCCGGCTTACTTCTAGCAATTGCCCTGTCGACAACAGACCAATGCCTTTCAAATATTTTGCAACAATTCTGGCTATCATTGTTTTGCCTGTACCGGGATTCCCGGTGAAAATCATATGCATAGAAGGAGAAGCTACTTTATAACCTGCATCTTCCCTAATTTGTTGCACTCTTAAATTATTTTCGAGATTCCATATATATTCTTTTACCTTTGCAAGCCCGATTACATCTGCAAGTTCTCTTTTAATTTCATCAATATTAAAGATATTTTTCTTTGGTAAATACGAAGATAAATTAACGGTTTTTGATTCTCTCTGCTCCCTTATTTCCGCATAAATAGTACCGTCAATGCAGTTTAGGCAGATATTAGCATTTGCTACCATCGAATTGCGAAGTTTATATTCAGATAATGCCTTATAAACATCTATCAATATAAAATTCGCAACCTGCTTAAATCCTGTAGTTTTTTTATATTTCCCAGCGCACAGTTGCACAAACTCTTCTGAGTAGCTTATTACAGCAGACAGGTGGTTTTGAGCGCGGATATTTAAAGCCAAAAGTATTCTTCTTATAATCTCAGCTATTTCTGAATCCGTATAGGGAGCAAACTTAATAATGTCCTCGACATTCTCCATAAATTTTAACCCCAGCAAATCAGCTACTTTACTTTCCGCAAGTTGTGTTACGAAAATAAAGTACTTATTATTTGCGGAAATCTCACTGATGGAATTTTGCATAAGGACGCCTGTTGCTTCAATGAGATTATTATTCTGCATGGCATATCTGGCTCCAAGCTGGTACTTCCCGGATACTACCAGATCAGAAATAACGCTCAGCATGTCTGCATGACATTTCTCAAAATTCTTAAAGATTACCACATCGGAGCTTGTGTAGAGGGCTTGATAAAGGTCTGACAAGAAAATCGCTTTTTCTGATTGAGTAGGATATAATGATAAATCAACTCTTACGGAAGTATGGTAATTTAACAGTTTTTCCTGATTTAAAGCACTGATGGTGCAATCGATCAGACTGTTTTTACCGGTACTTTCAGGTCCGATTACTATAAAAGTGTTTTTGGGCTTATCTTTTTGTACCCCGGCAACCAGTGGCCGTTTAAAAGCAATGAAAAGATCATCAATTGCTTTTCTTTGACCAACAAATCGGTTATGAACAATTTTCTTGGCATTTTCGATATTAAAGTCTATCTGATCACCGGTAACCTTAATGTTTGTTTTGCCGGAATAGGCCACTGCATCACCTGGCGTTTTTGAGCTCGAATGCTGCTTAGGTGAGGTCATGACAGACGAACCGGCCTGCCTAACTTGACTTTGAGCGCCCTGCTGATCAACGGAAACACTTTGGGAGGCAATAAATACTGATTTGTTTCTGGCTATAAATCCATACTGCTTTATGGATTCAATAATCTGGTATTCCGGAAAAATAAATTTAAAAATTTTAGGAATATCTATCATGATTCACCTCTTTTATCATCAATAATTTCCATAGCTTCTGGTAGCTGATTGTAATCATTTGTGCCTTCCATAAAATGGATTTTATTATAACATGAGAGTGTGCTAAAAACAATTAATATATTTAAGGTATTCAAATCAATACTTCCAGACAAAGCAGACCTTCACTAGGGTGATGCTCTCCGCTTTAAACTTTCTATAACCGCATTGGCGCAATGGACTTACCAAACTAAACGAAAAAACGGCATAGCCGCAATTCACGACTATGCCGAATTTTTCAAAGAATCAAACTCCTCTCTACCCGCCCCGAAGGGAGCGCGTTGCTTAATAAGGATCGATTTAAAACTCGAAGTGAACACCGATATAGAAGAAGCCATCGTCGTTAAGGATAGTTTGGTGAGACGCATCCACTTCAGCGCCTTCATTATTATTTCCGCCTTGTCCCCTGAGGAACTGGGCATTGGAGGCGCCGACTTTAATATCCCAAACGCCGACTTTATATAGTGCGTAAACATCATAAAGTCCGTCTTCATAAAGTTTCTCATCGTCGACCATAAAGTACTTAGCACCTACGGTCAATTTATCAGTCAGTTTATAAGCAGCGCCCACACCAATGGTGTCATCGACATCCTCTTCATGCATAGTATAAGCCAATTGCCCGGTAAATCGGTCAATATCCACTGTAGCTTGGAGAGTTTGGTGACCGCCGCCGGCAACAACCCCTACATCACCCATACCGGCCACTCCGCTCTTATCGGACCAGAAGTCAACTTTCAGACCGACGGTGTCATTCAATTTTAAATCGGCACCCAGAATGTATAAGGGGTCATCCCACTGCGGCCGGGTTTTACCACCGATATAAAATTTACCAATATCACCTTTCAAGATAAATCCCAGGGCATAGCCTTCGTCAATTTGATCGGGCTGTTCAACCCAGGTTTCATTTTGGTAGGTCCATCCCGTGCTGCCATCTCCATCATAGACCTGAGCTTCGGCGCGGAACTCAAAGGTATCGGTGATATATTTCACGTTAAAACTACCGCCCATATCGCAGGTATTAAAGACGGGATCGGCTTTAAAATCGTTAAATAGATCCCCCATAAACTGTTGGCCCAGGTTGGCGGTACCGGTGTCGTGAGTGCTGAAGCCAAGGCTCCACGGGGTATCGGCAATATTATCAATCCCAAAGCTGGCCTTAATCGTGTTGTTCCAGGTGTCAAAGATGAATCCGAAAGAGGCCCAGGTGTTGCCTTCAGTTACTTTACCTTCCAAAATTGTGTCCCAAGTGTCGTTACCCGGTGCCGGGTTAAAGCCACGGTCGCCATCAATGGTGGAGAAATAGTCGTAAAAACGGCCTCCCATCGAATGGCTGAACTCAACCGCTGCTGCAAGGCTCGCTACCGAAAGAAGCATTACCAATGCCAATGTTAACGCCAAAAACTTTTTCATTAGATTTCCTCCTCAAAATTTAATGTTTCCTCAAGCGAGTTCCCACTGTCACCGCGCGGGGCCGGTAAAACAAATCTATTAAGAGTTTTCACCTCCCGGACCCGGGAACGTCAAGAACGGTAAGTATTCATGTTTCCAGCCATTCCGTAAGCCCCGGGTAATTCGCGAAATGCCTATCTTCTCAAGATTTTTAGTCACTTCGTGTATGTGACACCGGTGACATTTCTTTAATATAATATTCCATAAATACCTAATAATTCCTTAGTAACCTAATAGCCCTAAAATAACTGTTTTTGCCTCTGCAGCCTGTTTTTTACTGACAAAATCCTACATTATACCCATTCTTAC
>DATCLA010000090.1:0-1508 GCA_036564195.1 Bacillota bacterium | reverse complement strand
ATTTTCTAAGTAGTCGCCCACCCCGGCTCGCCGGGGCACGTTAAAGGATGAAAATGTGAATCTATGTCGAACCATTCAATACCGGACGAAGAAGGTCGGTTTGTCCTTGGTGCCAGGAAGCCCGTTAAGTAGTCTGACCTTGGCGAATTGAGGCACACTTAAATGTCGCCCCGAAAGGGAGCACGATAGATAGAATCTTTTACAGAAATTCGCCACCCCGGTAATGAATGGGGGTAACGCTATGGAAATCATCTATTCTCATTGTGCCGGTCTGGACGTACACAAACAATCGGCTGTAGCTTGCTTAAAAACGCCAAAAGGGAAAGAGATCCGTACTTTCGGGACTATGACCGCAAGTCTGCTCGAAATGGCCGACTGGTTGGTAGCAAACAATTGTAAAGCAGTGGCCATGGAGAGTACCGGCGTCTACTGGAAACCAATCTACAACATTCTCGAAGCGAGCGGTATGGAAATCTTAGTTGTTAATGCTCATCACATTAAAAACGTTCCTGGCCGTAAAACCGATGTCAAAGACTCGGAATGGATTGCCGATCTTCTACAACACGGTCTGCTTCGAGGAAGCTTTATCCCGGATCGAGACCAACGGGAATTGCGTGAATTAGTCCGTTACCGAACCAAACTAACTCAGGAACGTTCTCGAGAAGTAAACCGGATTCAGAAAGTTCTCGAAGGAGCCAACATCAAATTAAGCGATGTTGCCACCGACATAATGGGCAAATCCGGGCAAGACATCCTGCGAGCCATTATTTCCGGTAATCAGAATCCGCAAGCCATGGCTCAAATGGCTAGAGGCAGATTAAAAAACAAAACAGAGTTGTTGGAAAAGTCGTTAACCGGACTTATCGGTCCTCATCAAAAGATGCTGTTAGAGACTCAGCTTAATCATATTGACTTTTTAAACGAACAAATCCAAAAGCTTAGTCAAGAGATTGAGAGCCGGATGCGCCCTTTTGAGAAAGCCATCGAAGCGCTGGATGGCATTCCCGGGATATCACGGACTAACGCAGAACAGATTCTCTGCGAAACGGGCATCGACATGAGTCGGTTCCCCACGGATAAACACTTCGCTTCGTGGGCAGCGCTTTGTCCCGGTAATAACGAAACTGGCGGTAAACGTAAAAGCGGTAAAACCCGCAAAGGGAATATGGCTTTAAAAGCGGCGTTGACTCAAGCGGCGACTTCTGCTTCTAGAACTAAGGGCACGTATTTTAATGCCATGTATCATCGTCTCGCTGCCCGAAGAGGTAAGAACAAAGCAATTGTTGCCATTGCCCATGCAATCCTTATTGTGATCTACCATATGCTTAAGGATGAATCAAGCTATCATGATTTAGGAATTAATCATTACGACGAAATCAATCGCCAAGCAACCGTGAAGCGTTCCATCAAACGTTTGGAAAGCATGGGCTTTAAAGTTACTATTGAACCTGCTGCTTGATGTATTTATTTGTCAATGTTCAAAACTCGAAGATGTATTTTCTAGATAG
>DATCLA010000089.1:0-14143 GCA_036564195.1 Bacillota bacterium | reverse complement strand
GCAAGAGACTTCCCCCGATACTGCTAATATCAAATCCTTCATTAAAAAGATTTTTTTATTAAAATCATGCTTTTTATACTTCCACTAAAAAAACGCCGTTTAAACCAGATAGTTCCCAAAACATTTGCTATAAAATAAATCCGCCTTTTATTTGCGGATTGGTAATTTCCCCTCAAAGGTCAATTAATAACACAGTAATATGATAGTTTCGGCTTTTCTCATTTTTTATAGTATACTCCTATTTAAAACGGTGATGCGGTAATTTCAAAAGATACTTGTTCCAAAATATCCTACCCCGACGCACCTTTGCCATCTAAACCATCGCTTTTCTTTTGCTTCCGGCCCTTTCCACTAACAGAAAAATCTTCTTATTAAACTACTGTAACAAAGAAAAAACAGAAAGTAAATTACAATCTGTTAAAAAAAATGAAACCCTGCTCCGGGTTTAGTTATTAATTTGAGGAAGCCGGTGTCGCTTACTCTTCCTCTCCCTGTTTGTTAATTTGCAATACCACCACGGTCATATCGTCTTTGGGCTGTCCATCCTGGTTAATTCGGGCCAGATTAAGCAAGTATTCACCCAAAGTCTCCGGTCCGACAACTTCGACTTTACTTAAAGCCCGGATCATCCAGTCTTCTTTGTTACTTGCTTCGGCTTTACTATCCACCACCCCATCGGTAACCATAATGATCAAATCACCCGGTTGCAACTGACTGACTGTCCTCTCCACGTCCACTGTGTTTAAAATACCCACCGGTAATGAAGTTGATTTGACCGGCCAAACCTCCCGTCCTCTTTTAATATAAGTGGCAGCCGCTCCAATCTTGATAAACTCGGTTTTAGCCGTGTAGAGATCGATGATGGTCAGATCGACAGTAGCAAATGATTCTTCCGGTGAGCGTAACGCAATCATCGAATTAACCATCTTCACTGCAAAATCACGATCAATCCCATTTTCCAAGAGACGTTCCAGCACATTGATGGTAATCCGGCTCTCTTCAGCTGCTTTCCGGCCATGTCCCATTCCATCGCTTAAAATAGTAACAAAGTGGCCATCTTTTAACTGATGCATAGCATGGTTATCTCCGGACTGTTCGTTACCGCTTTTGGGTAATTTACAAATCGTCGTTAAGACTTCATATTTAAATTCCGGGATCAATAGATAGTTACAATTACCTCCTTTTAAGTAACACTGTTTAGTCCAGACCATATACTTCTGTCCCAAAATATTCTCGAGCATCGGGACAATCAAATTTTGACATTCACGCCTGTGTTTGCAGACCTTTTGGCAGATTTTAATTTCCAGGCCTTGCTCCCGGGAAGAAGTCACTGCAACTTCCTGGGTGACAATACCCAGCCGGTTCAAACCATATTTGATACTGGCTTCAAACCCTTCTTTAAAAACCTGATCCGTAACGACTTCCTCAGCTAAATCACTAATAAAGCTGGAGACCCCCTGTAGTTGGCTGGTGACTAAAGTTTTGCCCGCCTCATATTTACACCGCCAGAACAGTTCGGTTTGGAATTTTTCAAACAGATGATTAACTGTAGTAATTAATTTGTACTGTTGATAACAGGTCTGACTTAACTTTCCTTTGAGATGTTGGGGACCGACTTCACCATAAAGTTCGGCACACGCCAGCAAATCGAATATCTCCCGGTAAGTTGCATAAAAATTCTTCTCCCAACAAAGTTCATAACCATTACAATGTCTGCAATTTTTGGAGCAAACTTGATCCAACAAGTTATACAAGTCAATCTTGGAATTTTCACTCTGATATTGTGCATTATTAAAATCTTGGACTATTTCTTCGAATACTTTGGCCACATTACTCAACCTGCTACCTATAACCTCTTTTAGCTTCTGCTGCCTTACGAGGGAATTCGTTTTTTCCGAGCGTTCCGGAAAATAATCCGATATTTGTGTCAAAAAGCGTCGCGGCATTAAGGCAAAGCCGGATAATCCCAACCCCCAGGATACTAACTGCGAAGTTAAAACCGGCTCCATCTGTGGCTGGCGGGTAACCAAATAAAACCCGCAACATACACCAAATACCGTCCCCCACTTGCCAAAGTCCTTTAATAGTCCCCCCAAGAAACCGGACATTGCCAATAAGGCCAGCTTTACTACAAACTCCCCACTGGTGATTCCCATTATTACCGCAATTAACATACCCATAGTTGAACCAACCCCTCCTCCACCCAAATACGATACTGTTGTAAGCAGGAAAACTAAAGCGATATCCGACAGTTCCAAAGAAAAAAACCGGAGCCCGGTTATTCCGCTTAGACTTACCGCTGCCATGATCGATAGACCTAAAGAAGATCCCTTGGATACTTTTGAAGGTTTGGTGAGAAAATTAAAACCCGATTGAAAGCAGAATACTAATATCCCGCTGCTTAAAATTTCAATACCGGTTTGGTGTAATGTGCTAACATTTGACATCCGAGTAGCAGTGGCCAAAATACGCATTAAAACCCAGATACTGAATAACAGTAATCCCCGTAGGCTGGTCTGGGATACCTTGAGGCACCAACCGTTAATTAGGTAAAGTACCGCCAATGACCCACCCATCCAAATTGCATTTTCCAAGTTTGTCACCGTTAAAGTCCCGATAAAAGTAGCAACAACAATCAACCAGCATTCCCAGGGTGTGACGGTAGCATGTTGAGCAATGGCAAAAGGGGCAGCGCCAGGAAAGTTCTCTTTGGGGAGCATTGCCCGGCTAAATAAAAAGGCTAATAGAAATTGAGCGCAATACCTTATCAGTTTGGTTCTGAAAGCAATCTGTTTCACGAGAGTTTGTTGTGCTGACGGAGCTTCAGAAGATGGACTCAGGCTGTTTAAGTCGGGCCAATAATATTTTTGGATATTGCATGGCGCTTGTTCTGCCAAAGCTCCCCACCCCAAACCATCATGATATTGTCATTCCATACAGTTAATGATTTATTCCTGATCCAACCGCCGTTCGGACTATACCAGGTTACAATCATGTAAATAAGGTCCTGTAAAAATATAACATATTATGTAAAATAATTTATGTCGATTTTTATAACAACCAATAAACCGATTTCCGGCATATTCAGATAATTAACACTAATTATCCGTCTAATTATACGTGCGGGTGAAAACCGGCCTAACCGCCACTGATTTACTCCTTAACAATGAGCAAAAGCAGCAGTACTAAGCTTAAAAAGCCATAGA
Source organism: Bacillota bacterium (assembly GCA_036564195.1). GTDB lineage: Bacteria > Bacillota > UBA4882 > UBA8346 > UBA8346 > DATCLA01. Next base: position 10,937 of record DATCLA010000089.1, on the reverse strand, counting down.
TCGGATAGAAACCTGCGATCAACTTTACAAAGCCTAACCTGGCGACAATAATCCCGGCAATTCCGATCAGCCACACCCACCTTCTTAATGGCCAGCCGCTCCAAACCGCTAACCTCTGCCCCAGTCCATAAACATTTGCCAACAGCGTGGTTAACATCTCACCCCATAAGATGAGCGCATAACCCCAATAAAACCAGTGGTTCATCATTTTTGCTAAAACCACCATCGGCAAAGCGCGGTTTAGCAACTGTTGGTGATGAACAATAATTGCGGCATGAATTAGAAACGCCAATCCGCCTAAGGCCAGACTACCCAACCAGCTACCCATTTGTAACAAAGCACGGTCCGGGTAATCCCTGGCCAGTGCCAACAATACCGGCACTGCCAGAATCAGATTATAGGCAGAAAACTGTAAAGCTCCTAAAATCCAGTTACCGTGAGTCTCCGGCTGTTGGCCAACGGGGCAGCGGGTGATTATGGCATACCCTGTCACAATTAAGCAGACGGTAAACATCAACGGAATGACCAGTTCGTTTACTTTAACCAAGCCCGGTAAACCCCGGTATAAAACTCCCACCAAAATTACCAGAGTCAGTCCGATCCCCAGACCATACTCTAAGTTTAATTCCTTAAAAACCATACCGCTTCCGGCAAACATTACTGCCGTAAGCAAGAGCAGAAAAAGCAGAAAAAAAAAGTCTGCCGCCGGCAAGAACCGCGGCCCCAGTAAATAGAGTAATATTTCACGGTAGGAAGGAGTTGACAACCGCAGGCCGATCTGAAACACTTTATTGGAAGCCCAGCCCAAGATCACGGTTGCTAATATTAAGCCGGGGAATCCCAATACTCCATAGACAGTAAAAAATTGATAAATCTCCTGGCCGGAGGCAAAACCGGCGCCTACTACTGTCCCGATAAACGTGGCGGCGATGCTAAAAACCGCTTTCAGGCTTTTAAACTTCACCACCATAACCCCCTTCGCTTCACTGGCTTTAGATTAATTAAGTCAACCCCATGAACTAATTGCCTTTGGTATCTGTAACTAATCTTTCCCAAGACTTGCCCGGGGACCAGCGGCGCTTCAACCGGATCTTCGAATATCTGGACTTCAGTCTGAAGCCGGTTTTCGGTACCGGTTTCGACGACTGCTATCAGGTCATTGCGGGGGTAAAGCGCAAGCACTTTTGTTTTAGCACCGTTGACCCTAATTCGGCGGATCGGACGGTGCCGGTCGGCTAATTTGACAATTGAAAAGTTTCTAAATCCGTATTCCAGTAACTTGGCGCAGTCATTCCAGCGGTTGTTGGAGTTTAAGACTACCGCTACAAATTTTTTCCCGTCCCGGGTGGCGGAAGCCACCAAACAATGCCCCGCCTCATTGGTAGTTCCAGTCTTAACCCCATCCACTCCCTGCATTGCCCAGAGTAGCCGGTTGGTATTACGAATCTCTACTTCTTTCCCACCATCGGCCCATTTCAGCCGGGCAGTTTTAGTCTTTACCAGTTTTGCAAAACGCCGGTCCGCTAAGGCGTAACGGGTAATTAAGGCCAGATCTAGGGCGGTCGTATAATGGGAAGGAGCTCTTAAGCCATGAGTATTACGAAAATTAGTATTTAAAGCGCCCAACTCTTTTGCTTTGAGATTCATCAGGCGCACAAAATTTTCGACACTACCGGCAATTCCTTCCGCAACCGCCACACTGCCGTCATTCCCAGAACGTAACATCATGCCTTCAATCAGTTCTTTTAATGCCATTCGCTGGCCGCTTTTTAACCAGATGGAGGAACCGCCGGTAAGCGCCGCCCGACGGCTGATCTTAACCACCTTGTTAAGGTTTCCTTTTTCCAAGGCCACAATGGCAGTCATAATCTTGGTGGTACTGGCCGGGGCTCGACGCTCTTCGGCATTTTTGGCATAAAGCACGGCACCACTGGAGACTTCAACCAGCACTGCGGCACGGGCACAAACTTCCGGCCCTTTTCGGTCTGCCAAAAAAAATACTAAAGGTGGATATTGGTGCCGAACCAGGTATCCGCCGGTTATTTGTTGCCGTAGACGGTAAACTCCATAAATACCGCTGCCAACCAGAATTCCCGCCACAGGCAACAGTAACACCAGTAATAAGCGTTTTGATACAACCAAAATCCGCATCATCGTTCCCCCTTTGATAAATCTATGCCGGGAACCTGCGGAATAGACTGAGAGGAAAATAAGAAAAACCCCGGTAAACGGAGTTTTTTAAAGAAAGGGTGGTTTAATTTAAATTTATTCAAACGATACTAATTGGCTGTTATACCTGAAAGTCTCAGAGAGATCAACATGGCCGGCTAACGATTCCACTTCTTCACCTTCGATCAGGATTTTAACCTCAAAAATCTCAGGTAATTTGGTCAGGGTATTCACTATAGAGGCAACTGCCAAGGCTTCACCCTCGGAACCCACATTAACCATTGTAGCTTGCTGATTAAGATTAACTGTTGCTAAACCATTTTTTACTTCGATCGATATTGCCTTAGTACCCTCAGGAAAGATCGATAATAGTTCCGAACTTTCCGGCGGTCCTTTGAATAAAGCCTCCAAAACCGCTTTCCACTTCGCCGCCCCGCTGCACCGGGGAATCTCCACAATTACCGGCTTTAAGGTTAAACTATTCTTGGAGTTATTGACAAAAAACAAGGCCACCGTATCCATAGGTGAATCAGTAACACCCGGTTGCGACTGTTGCTTTTCAACTAACTCGATCTGCTGGCGGAGCTTAATTACTTCTCCGGTCCGGGTTGAATAGCCAATCACTCCGGCCAGCAACAACAGAATTATTAATAAAGGGATGGTTAACCGCCGCATCAGTAATCGCCTCGCTAAAATTTAAATTGAACCCCGCCCCGGTATTTCGTCTCTTTATCATAAAGGCTGTTCATATTAAACATTATGCTCCATTGATCATTAACTTTATACTTCAAATCGTAATCATGAAGGAAAGTTCCTTGCACATACAACAGCGGCCGAAGTTCCAGACTTAGCTTCTTCCACGTCCAACTAAAGTCACCCCGGAGGAAGAATAATGCTTCAGTGTTATCCACATCAGACAGGTCGTCATCATAATTATAAATCGGTTCAACACCGTCACCGGCATCGCCTCTGACACCTACCTGGATATATTGATTAGGAAACATCTCCACCCGGACGGCAGCCTCATAAGTCTGCCATTCTTTACCTCGATAATCATAATCATAGTAACCGATTAAACGGGTGTTATTACCAAACGGTAAATTCCAATTAATCCCGGCATACGGATGGGTTTTTGAAGTATCGGAGAGCACATTATCGGATAAATCGTCATCATATAACATTCCCGCTTTAATTCCGAACTTCTCACCGAACTGGTATTGGAATCCGCCCCGCAATAATTCTTCATCATATAAAAGGGTCGCTTTCAAATTATTAGTTAACTGATAATTAAACCAACCGGCATCTACATTCCCGGCCAGTCCCACCAGTTCACCTTTGGACCCGGCTTCTGCGGCCCGGGTCAGAACCGGAACTCCTCCCAACAGCATCAGCATTAATAAAACCGAAACAACTTTTTTCACGTTTATTGCTCCTCCCATTGTTTAAAACATTCTTCAAAAAAGACGCTGTCATTCTTTTTATAAAACGCCGAACTCCAGCGGTTGGTTTCCAAAATAATCAGCCTAAAAGAACTTCGCTAAAACTGTTCATAATCCTTTTACTTGCCGCTTGAATTTAATCCCCAGACCGCCAGAGTATGGCTTTTTGCCAACTGTTAACTTAAGGCCAAAGGTTCCTCCCTAAGTTGCAAATTTCCGGAATCAGCGTCAAATTCAGCCATCACTCCCTGCGGAAGCGTCCATTGCGCTTCCAAATGCCCAACCGGCCAACCGTAAACCACTGGGACCTCTAAGTCCCCGAGCCGTTCTTGAAAAACTGCGATTAAGTCGGCTTCAGTTTCCCCGGAGATGGGGATACTGCGGCCAATCATGATCCCGGCGACCTGTTCCAAGGCGCCGGAATAACGCAGTTGGGTCAGGAGCCGATCCACACGGTACGCAGCTTCATTGACCTCTTCAATGAAGAGCACTGCCTGCTTCAGATCAGGAAAAAACGGAGTTCCCAATAAGGAGACCAGTGTGGTCAGATTACCGCCCAGGAGAATCCCTTCCGCCCGGCCGGCACGGATCGTCACCAAAGTCGGTAAGGAAGGATTAGCGGGCCAGTCCAACAAACCGGTACACTTCTGCCCGGATAAGATTGCCAAAGCCTGCCGACCGGAGAAAGCCCCACCCAGCATTGTTAATACCGGACCATGAAAAGTTACCAGTTGGATTTTAGACCAGAGTGCCAGCTCTAAGGCTGTAATATCACTAAAACCCACCAAAATTTTGGGATGCCGGGCCCAATAATCATAATCAAGTTGGGGCAATAGACGCAATGAGCCATACCCACCCCGCAGACACCAGACTGCGGCCACAGAATCATTCCGCCACATTTGTTCCAAGTCATTAAGGCGTTCCTGGTCGCTTCCGGCTAAATAGCCATTCCTGGGGATGGTACTTTTCCCCAGGACCACCCGAAAGCCAAACTTTTTTAACCAGTCGACCGCCTTTTCGACTTCACCGGTAGCAGACAACGGGCTGGCCGGGGCGACAATTCCGATCTTTGCCCCTTCCGCCAATGGTTCCGGTTTTAATTTATCCATTAAGCCACCTGGCAAAAAATGTAATAGTTATCTTAATTATAATATATTTTCAGGCAAAAGTATGCCCTTACCTAAAAAATTCAAAATTCTCCTTCCCCTAATGAAATAGGCCCAAACTACTAATACTATAATTAGGAGGTACAGCCATGGGTATCAGCAAGCTAATCAAAGGGTTATTTAATTTTAGCAAAAACAAAAAACAATTTTCCCTTGGTGACCAATCCTGGGAACGGCCTGAACCGCCTTTACAATCGGACGGCGAAAGACTGGACCGGAGTCTGGTTAAAAACCGTTCCCGGTTGGAAACCCTTTTTGAATTACCTGATAATAAAGACATTGTCATCCGGGATTTTATGCTATCCAACTTAGGTCAGAATGCTTTACTGGTTTATATCGACGGTCTGGCTGATCGCTACAGTCAAAGTTTTGCCGTATTACAACCTTTAATGCTGTTAAGTCCCACTGAGTTAAAGAGTAAAGATCCCCTGGAAACGGTCTATGAGCAATTAGTACCTAGTCATCAAGTCCAACGCAGCCGCTTATGGAAAGATGTTATCGACGGGATCCTTGAAGGTTCTAGCGTCCTCTTGATCGACACGTCGGACGAAGCACTGATTCTGGAGACTAAAGACTGGGAACACCGGGGGATTGAACGTCCCGCCAATGAAGCGGTAGTCCGGGGCCCTCAGGAAGCCTTTAATGAAACTTTCCGTTCCTGCACTGCGGCTGTCCGCCGCTATCTTAAGGATCCGAAGTTGGTGACGGAGATCTTCCGGGTCGGCACTCGCAGCAAAACCTTGACTGCGGTAATGTATATTAAGGATATCGCCAACCCCCGCTTAGTCAAAGAAGTAAAATACCGGATTCAAAGCATTGCCGAGACTTCCGACTATATTGCCGAAACCGGTGCATTGGAGGAGTTCATCGAAGATCATCCTAAGTCAATCATTCCGCAGATGCTTTCGACCGAACGCCCCGACCGACTGGCGGCCCATCTCCGCGAAGGTTATGTGGGGATCGTCATGGCCAATAGTCCTTATTCATTAATCGTCCCCACTACGTTTACAATATTTCTGCATGCAGCTGAAGACTACTACCTACGCTGGCCCTTTGGTAACTTTTTACGGTTGATCCGGGGCTTGGCCATCTTTATGGCTCTTTTGCTGCCGGCATTCTACATTGCAGTGGTCAATTACCATCAGGAGATGATTCCTACCGATTTGATGCTGGCAATGACCGCCGCCCGTGAGGCGGTCCCCTTTCCGGCCTTAATTGAAATCCTCTTTATGGAGTTTTCTTTTGAATTAATCCGTGAAGCCGGAGTCCGGGTTCCCAGCATTATCGGACCGACCATTGGGATCGTCGGCGCCTTGATTTTAGGGCAGGCCGCTGTTTCCGCTTCAATCGTCAGTCCGGTCCTGATCATCATCATTGCCCTGACGGCTTTAGCTTCCTTTGTGGTGCCCAATTATAACGCCTCGTTTACGATCCGAATCCTCCGGTTCATCTTTATCATCCTGGCGGGGTTTCTCGGTTTTTTTGGAATTGCCTTCGGCATCTTTGTAATGACCTTACACATTGCCAACTTAAGCAGCTTCGGTGTACCATTTTTGACACCGATCGCTCCCTTTCGTCCTCAAAATAAAGACCGAGTGATCCGCCCCCGTGGCTTTAATCAGCCCAACCGACCTCTTTACCTCCGACCGTTGGACCTGATCCGGCAGGCCGGCAATGCCCGGCCGTGGGATCAATGGGATCAGCAACTGCCTAAAAAATCGGCAAAGGAGTCTTCCGATGGAGAACAGTAATCATCAGATCGGGCACCGCGAAATTCTCACCTTACTCATTATCATGATGTCCGGAAAAGTCTTTTTGTCTTTTCCTCGCGACATGGCTTTGCTGGCAGATTCAGCCGGCTGGCTGTTGGTGCTTTTATCGGGATTATTCAGTTTAGCGGGTTTTACAATAATTTATGCATTGATCTGCCGTTTCCCCGAGGATAATCTTTTACAAATCACCCGTAAAATTGCAGGCAATGCAGTAGGGACCATCCTGGGCTTGGTGTTTTTCTTTTATTTCTTAACCAACACTTTTCTGCTGGTGCGGCAGTTTGCCGAAAGTTTCATTCTGATGATTCTGCCCCGTACGCCAATCAGTGTCATTACTCTATTTTTTATGGCTTTACTGATATACGGAACTTTTTTGGGAATTGAGACTATTTCCAGGGTAGCCTGGTTTTTCGGCCCGTATCTGCTGCTGGCAATGGTGATCATCATTTTTTCGGCTGCCCCAACCCATCTAGAAATGCTGCTGCCGCTCTTTGGCAAGGGAATCGGGCCGGTACTAAAATCTGCTGTGATTCACATTGCCAGCTTTTCTGAAATCCTGTTTATCCCATTAATAGCGCCGCTAATTCGCAAAAAAGACCGGATTTTCAAAATCGGGATCTGGAGCATCAGCATTGCTACCCTGATATTAGCGGGAATGACCGCAGTGATCATTATCACATTTAACTATAACTCCGCGTCGCATTTAAGCTTTCCCGTCTTTCAGCTAGCCCGCTTGATTCACATCGGCGAATTTATCCATCGGGTGGAGTCGGTCTTTGTCTTTCTTTGGTTTTTGACCGCTGGGATCGAGATGAGTGCGCTTTTCTACGGTACGGTAATCAGCTTCACTGAAACCTTCCGGATCAACAATTACCGGCCGTTGGTTTTTCCTCTGGCCACTCTGGTCTTTACCCTCAGTCTGTTGCCGCAGTCGATGAGCGAAACCGTCCACTGGGACGATTTTAAAATCAGCAAATATTATTCCGCCATCTGGATTGGCATCCCCTTCCTTCTGTGGCTGATTGCATTAACTCTGAACAAAAAGGCAGGTAAAACCGATGCGTAAACACTACCTCTTGTTGGTGTTGCTCTTATTGCTCTGCGGCTTATTAAATGGCTGTTGGGACCGGCGGGAACTGGAAAGCCTGGGGCTAGTGCAATCCCTGGGATTAGATGTGGAACCGAACAGCAAAAAATTAATTGTCACAACCATGATCGCCATCCCCTCGAAATTAGGAGCCCAAGGTCAGGACGGCGGGGGTAGCGGAGGCGATGAAAGCGGGGTAACAGTCATTTCAATGCCAGCCCCTTCCATTTATGAAGGGTTTAACCTGATTAATACGATGATTAATCGTGAGATCACTCTACAGCAAAACCAAAATCTGGTACTTGGGGAGGAACTCGCCAAACGAGGTATCGGCAAATTAGTCGACACCCTAGTCCGCTTCAGGGAAACCCGTCGGACGCTTTTACTCTTCGTCTGCCGTGGTAAAGCCGCAGACATTTTCCAAGTTCAATCCAAATTGGAGAAAAACCCCTCTGAATACTTAAATGACCTGGTTGGCCAAACCACGGTTAATGCCATGTTCCACCGGGTAAACTTAAATGAATTTATGAATAATTATGAAGCTTTTGCCCAGGAAGTTTACGCGCCGCTACTAGCCCAGTACACCCCGATGGGGGAATCCGGCACCGCAAAGCAACCCAAATCCGGGCAAGCCTCCGGGGACAGCGTTAACGGGAATGGCGGCGGCAATGGTTCCGCCGCCGAACAGCCTCAAGCTGAGAAGAAGCCCAGTTTAGTCAGAATTATCGGTACTGCAGTCTTTCGTGGCGAGAAAATGGTTGGCAACCTGGATCTTTATGAAACCCAAATCTTTCAACTGTTGATTAACCAGTTTAGGCAAGCCATTGTAACTCTTGACGACCCGTTCCAAAAGAAGCATTCGATAGTGGTACGCCTGATTGGCGGGGTACCTTCTACCCGAATTAAATATCAACCCCGTACCGGAAAGGACCGCTTCTTAGTCAAGATCCGGCTTGAGGCTGATTTAGTCAGCATTCAAAGTACAATTAACTACGCTGTGCCCCAGAAACAACGCCTTTTGGCAGAACTAATCGGGCGGGAACTGGACAAACGGGTCAAGAAAGTAATTACTAAAGTTCAACATGAATTTAAATCCGATATCTTCGGTTTTGGTATTAAAGTAAGAAATGCGATGCCGACTACTAAAGCTTGGGAGAACTACCGCTGGCCGGAGAAATTTCCTGCCGCGCAGATTGACGTTGATGTCCAAGTAGCGTTGCGGCGGGCGGGAGTGCAATTTCACCCTCCCACCCTACGTTAAAGAAGAAGCGGTTAACTTTTAAAAAACAGAAGATAGATCGGGAGTACGACAATTGTCAAAGCTAAAACTACCAGCGCCACTGCACCGCTGTAGTTTTTTTGCCGGTAATTTTCCCAGCCATATAAGACAGTGTAGAAAGCGACTATCACTGTAAAGGCTATTGCTATAAAACCCAGTATCGCGGTTACCTCCTTTCAAGAAATTTAGCTAATAATAAAAGGTTGCCCGTTAAGTTGACGGTGCAACCATTTTTAATTTTGTTGAAAGAGATAAACGTTTAACAGTTTTTGGTATTTTATAAACACCTTTGGTACAACAATTGTCCCTTCATTACGGTTACTGCCTGCCCCAGATTAATATCCATCCTTGATTTGCAACTTTACAACCCAGCGGCCTTTTGCGGCACGACAGCAAGGTAACGGTCGATGATCTTTTTAATCTCAGGATCTTCTTTAATGGCAGCATCGAGTTTAATCACCTTTCCTTGATACTGCTTTAAAATCCACCCTTTCCTTGTATATTCAAAGGTTAAATCCAGTCTTCCTAAATAATTTCCATTAACTCCCGCCTGGACAATCGGAGTTTTACCGACAGTTACCGGTTCTTCCAATAGAGTATGGCTATCTGCGCCAATAATTGCTGCCAAACTGGGGATTGTTTCAGCTAAAACCCGGTCTTTCTTAAAACCGATATGGGTTAAAGCAATCACAATTTCAGATTCTGCCGCTACTTTAGGATAAATTTCTTGGGCGGTTTTTATTTGGTCCCGAACAATAAACCCTTTCGCCTGAGGATATTTTTTGATCCGGTTAGCCGAGACTCCCAGGATCCCAATTCTGATACTACCCATCTTCTTAATAACATAAGGTTTGACATTAGGAAGGTATTTGCCATCCTGTTCCCTTAAAACATTGGCGCACAGCACCGGAAACTTGGCTTGATTAATCCGGGCAAAAAGGTACTGTTGGGAAAGACTCCGGTCTGCCGCAGCCTTAAACTCATTATTTCCCAGGGTCAATGCATCGGTCCCCATAGCGTTTAACACATCGAACTCCAGTTGTCCGTAGAAATAATGATGGTACGGGCCACGGCTAAAAACATCGCCCCCGTTCAGCACCAAGACATTCTGCTCCTGACTCCGGATTTGCTTAATCAAGGTAGCCTGACGGGCCAAACTCGGCAAATTGGCGCCGTGAAAATCATTGGAATGCAGAATGGTAAGTTGAAAAGTTCTAACCTCGTTGGCGCCATAAACTGTCAGGAACAACGTCAGGGCAAAAACCACGATCCCAATCAAACCTAGTTTAAGTTTTCGCACCGCCTCACCCCATTTCCTTTTAAAATTACCTTAGTATTCCATAGGATCCGGTTAATTCCTGCCGCTTTTTTTCTGTTTCCGATTAACCACCGGGGTTTCTTATTTATTTACCACTCAATTTAGATGACTTGGCTCGATTTTACCTTCACTGCTTTAGAGGTCCTTAATTATGTGGCAAAAGCTGTCCAGAAGGCCATGTAAGTCAGGTATTATTAAGCATCTAAAGTTGTCGAGGATTAAAACCGTGAGGATTGGGGGTATTGGACGTCAACGACCGCGAACGTTAAACGAACCTAGGCCGGTAAAGCAGCAAAAACGCAACGAAAATATACAGATAATTAAAAAATGGAGGTCATTCTTGACCTCCAAAAAACAGCTCCTAGAGATATTTTGATGAATGCCAGTTAACCGTGGGTTATTTTGTTATAAATAACGAATCCCAGGATGAGAAAGAAGATTAAAATAATCACCCAACCAGCCTTCCCAATGCCTTGCTCTTTCTTTTCATCCTTTTGATCAGACATTTTAACTCCTCCTTTGAGACTTAATAAAAAAAAGTGGGTTCTCATAGTTAACTATGAGCCTCCCACCCAAAAAGCCCGGTTTCTTGGATTCGAATAATTCGTCCAACCGTACCAAAAAGTATTTTGTTGTTATGATTAAAAACTATTATTGAATTGAAAACTAACTATAAAAAAAGTGGGTTCTCATAGTTAACTATGAGC
>DATCLA010000088.1:0-2349 GCA_036564195.1 Bacillota bacterium | reverse complement strand
CAGTTACTCCTCGGAAATGAACAACCTGTTCAAACAGGTAAGCCCACGTCTGTCGTTTTCGTATAAGCTGAAACCTAACTTTTTCCTTAACATGAACGTTGGTAGATACTTTCAACTCCCTCCATATACTGCCTTGGGTTTTGCCAACTCATTGGGTACACTTGTGAATAAATCCAACGGAATAACCTATATTCAGGCCGATCACTTAATGGCTGGTTTTGAGTGGCAACCCAATGAGGCTAGCCAATTTACCGTTGAGGGTTTCTTGAAACTTTACGATAAGTATCCCGTGTCGCTAAACGATTCGGTTTCCATTTCGAGCAAAAGTGCCGACTATGGAACCTTTGGCGATGAACCATTGGTTTCAACCGGCAAAGGCCGAACCTACGGCGTGGAGTTCCTTTACCGTAATAAAAAGTTTTTGGGTTTTAATACCTTGTTTTCCTATACATTGGTGCGTAGCGAGACGAGTTTTATGGATGGTAACCTTAAACCCTCCGGCAGCTGGATATCCACTTCGTGGGATAACCGCCATTTGCTTACCATTACGGCTACCCGTTCTTTCAAAAAGGGTTGGGACTTTGGTTTTAAGTGGCGGTTTGTTGGTGGGCCACCCTACACACCTTACGATTTGACTACCTCGTCGCTTATAAATGTTTGGGACGTGCAACGTCAACCCTCGTTCGATTATTCCCGCTTTAACAGTAACCGATTATCGTCGTTCCATCAGCTCGATATTCGTGTCGATAAGTCGTATTTCTTTAATTCGTGGATGCTCAATATCTACATCGATATTCAGAATGTTTACAACTTTCAGGGCGACAGACCGCCGCTTTATACAACTGTTTCCGACACTAATGGAAACCCTGTGGTTGACCCCAACGACCCTTCGCGTTACCTGCTTAAAAAGGTTGAGGGAAGCGGTGGTGGAACAGTATTGCCAACAATTGGGGTAATTGTAGAATTCTAAAAGCAGAAAAAATGAAAGTAGTAATCCTATTCATATCAACATTCCTGGGATTTATGCTATGGCAATCGTGCAAAACCACAAGCCAAACTCAGGCGAAGGCAGTAACTCAGGAGGTAACAACATCGCCATTCAGCAATGGTGTTCCTGTTCATATTATGATAGTTGGAGGTCAGGAGTATCAATATCCCATAATGGCTATTTGGGTAGAAGATGTTAACGGCAATTATATGGGTACGCTGTACGCTTCGCAGTCTATTTCAACAGGCATTTTCCGTTTTGGCGTTTACGATAAAGGCAAGTGGCTACCGGGTGAGCGTAATAGGCCTGCAGCATTACCGCGATGGAAAAATTTAATCGCCTTAAACGCTTCTTTGGTGAATCAAGGGGTTGATGCATTCAGCGGTGCTACCCCATCGGGTTCATTTGTACTTAAAACCATGCTTCCATCTGAAAAGGATGAACTAAAGGTTGTAATGGAGGTAAACAAGCCCTGGGATTTCAATAGTTGCTGGCACAACAATCGTTTCCCAGGCGATGAGGAGTATGCCACATCGGGTCAACCAGCACTGATTTACGAGGCTTTGGTAAGCAGGAATTCATCCGAAAATCGATTTTACTTTAAACCCGTTGGCCATAGTAATCCCTCCGGAGCTAATGGCGATGTTAATCGCGATATTACTTCTTTTACATCGGCATTAAAAATCCTTGATAACGTTTGGGTTGAAATTGTAAGGTAATGTTAAATACTAATGATAATAAAGTTGTCGTAGTAGCTGGCGGAACCGGATTTATTGCAAGTTGGCTGGTTCCTTTACTCGTCAACGATGGTTACAGGGTAAAACTACTTACCCGAAACCCATCTAAGGTTCAAGTTTCGGTCAGTAATGTTGAAACTGTTAAATGGAGCGGAAAACCCGATAAAGCGCTAGTGTCTTTACTGGATAACTCAACGGCTGTAATTAATCTTGCGGGTTACAACATTGCAACGCTTTGGACAAAGCAAAACCGAAAGAAAATAGCTGAAAGTCGAATTCTGCCAACCCGTGCACTAACTCAAGCCGTTAATTCATGTAAAAATCCGCCCAAGGTGTTTGTGCAGGCATCGGCAGTAGGAATATACCCATATAACAGCAGTAGTGTCTTGACTGAGAGTTCTACCGTTGGGAATGGTTTTTTATCATCATTGGTAAGCGAATGGGAGAACGAATCCCTTGCCTGCGCTAATGTTACTCGTGTACTTATTATTCGAACCGGTATTGTGCTCTCGAGTAATGGTGGGTTTTTGCCCAAAATTGTGAAACCAACCCGATACTTTGCTGGCGCCATGCTTGGCAATGGGAAAAATATCATTCCATGGATACATGTTTCGGACCATGTAA
>DATCLA010000087.1:0-21135 GCA_036564195.1 Bacillota bacterium | reverse complement strand
ACGCTATACTTACCAGTTTATGGAGTCATCCGAATCATTTACAGTCTGCGCCTTCCCCCCCCAGTACCGCAAGACTCTGACGCTGCTGGGCACCAAATCAGGAAGGGAAATTGATAAAGTAAAAGCTTCGGAATTAACTCCAATTCCTTCCTCCCAAATCGATTGTCCCGGTTTTGCGGAGGCGGATTTAATTCTGGAATGCCGAAAAATCTATTTCAATGACCTACAACCTGCCAATGCGGCAGAAAGCATCCACCCGTTGTACCCAGATGAAGATTACCACCGGCTTTATTTCGGCGAGATTCTGGCCATCCATGGCGAACCCCGTTATCAAAAGAAACTTTGAATTTAAAGGCCTACTTAGCAGGCCTTTTAAAATTTAACTGCCAATTCCGCCCCAACCGGGGCGGAGTTTTTTTCTCCGGCAAAAGGTTTTTTAAAGTAAAACTAGAATTATTTAGAACCATACCCTAAAAGTTATTCCGTAACAAAAAGGAGTTACAGCTACTATGTTTGAAGAGTTTAAAAAGTTTGCTATTAAAGGAAATGTCATTGACTTGGCCGTAGGAGTAGTGATCGGTGGGGCCTTCAGCAAGATCGTCACTTCGTTGGTGGAAGATTTAATCATGCCGGTAATGGGGTTTATCACCGGTCGGATTAACCTGACTGCTTTAGAATTAGTTGTTCCTGCCGGCAGTAATAACACTCCTGGGCTGGCAATCCGCTACGGTAAATTTATCCAATCGATGATTGATTTTTTAATCATCTCCTTCTCAATTTTCCTCTTAATCAAGGCTATTAACAGAATTCGCCAATTAGTAGATGAAAAACCGGATCCGGCAACCGTAACCTCCAAAACCGACGCGTTACTGACAGAGATCCGTAATCTATTAAAACAGCAAAAATGAGGGAACAATCCCTCATTTTACTCTTTTTTACCGGGCTCATCTTCATCCCACTACCGCTCTGCTCCTATTTCTGCTGTCTGACAATGAGGATTTGCTATGGCATTTTTTGAAACGTCGGTTAAAAACTTAGCTTTGCCCCTACCGAATAACCCTCGGATTTCAACTGTAGAAAGTCGGACTCCACTTTAATACGGCGATAGTTGGCAAAAATGTCCACCAGGGGAAGTGGGGCATAGGACAAGCCTACACAGTAATTTTCAATTCCGGAACTGTTATCGGTATCCAGATCACTGGAAGAACGGACTAACAATGGTACCAAAGCAGAACCGTAGATTTTAACCGGACCAATCTTTGACTCCAGTCCGACTCCGCCTACTAAACCAATAACCGAATTGCGTCCTAAATCCGGATAAGTGTCATCCTCAAAACGATAACCCTGAAGCCCTCCTAACAATTGTGCTTTTAAAATTCCCGGTCCCACCTCCCAACCGGTTTTCAGGCCGTAACTGGAAAATGAAGCCTGGTCAAGTTCTGTCCGACTATACTCAAAGTAAAGCCGGGTTAATACCAGGTTCAGTTCCCCATTTAACATTAGCATCTTAGAGGATTCGTTAAAATCATGGGCGGCATCACCGCCATAAACAGCGCTAAAATCCACCTCACCGGTCTCGGCGCTGACGCCAAAGAGCGCCTCGGCTGAAACCAGACTGGCAGAGGAGATCAACAGGCCCAAGGTCAACACCAGTACCAGCAATTTTTTCATCAACGACACCCCCGATCTTTTGATAAATTATCGCTCCCATTTTAACAATCAGCTTCTGAGTCGACTGCTTTTTATCAAAAAAGCAGCAAAACTAATTTTCAGTATACAATAAAATTAAATACATTTCTATAATTGGTCATAAATGTTTCTGAAACAAAATTATTTAAGCATACCATAGAAAAACCATAAGGAACATAGTGTTCCCTATGGTTTAAACCTGTTAAAAATTAAGATTTCCAAAGGATAACTGGGTATTTACTCAACTGTACAGACAATTCCATTGAGGGTGAAGCTGACCGGTTTAGGGTTGGACCCGCTGTAACTGAGATTAAACCCGAAACTTACGGAACCGCCGTTAGGAGCGATTACTCCATTATATTCATTATTTTTGACAGTTACCCCGGTTCCGCTTTGAGTATAAGTTCCGTTCCAGAGATTGGTAATCTTTTGATTACCGTTGAAATCCCAGGTTAATGTCCAGTTATTAATCGCAGTCGTTCCGTTATTTTTAATGGTGATACTTACAGTAGCGCCACTGCCCCAATCGTTTTGAGTATAAGTAACCGAACAATTCCCGGTACTTTGCGGGACTGTCGGGGTCGGGGTCACATTTCCGGTCGGACTGGGCCCGAATGAACCGGTCGGCGGCGGTGTCTGGGTCGGTAGCTGGGTTGGTTTTTGAGTCGGAAGACTTCCGAGAGGTTCCAGGTAAGGTTTGATCAGATTGTATTTGGCCTGATCAACCGTAACCCAGTCATTGAGGAGAATTCCGCCGGTATCTCCGGAGTTAGGGTTCATGCACCAAAAAGTCCAGGAACATTTTTTACCCACATATTCCATTAAAGTGGTAAACCATTTATATGCCACTGAACTTGGATCGGCGGCCGATTCACCTTTAATACCGAACTCCCCGAGGAAGATCGGAGCAATATTTTCTTTAGCAATAAACCAGAAATTATCATCCCAGATTTTGTACATATTATTCGGGAAATCCGGAGCACTGAACCAAGACTGGTTATGAACTTCCGGCCCATACTCATGGGGCGAATACATTAGGTTGGCTTTAGGGATCTTGGTAATCGGATAGTCCCGCACCCCCTGCAGATTACCGCCCCACCAGTAGTTGGTTCCGCGATATTCTTCAACACCTTCAACAATAATCAGGGCATTGGGATTAACTTTTAAAATCTCAACGCCACATCTTTCGGCTGCGGCTTTCCAGTCGGTATTCCCCCAACCTTCCACATCATAGCCCCAACTGGCCGGGGGCTTCATTCCGGTACCAAGGTTACCATGGGGTTCGTTATTGAGGTCAAAGCCAACCACGTTGTCATATTTTAAGTAACGCTTAGCCAAAAAAACCCAGTCTTCAATCCACTTTGCCTCTGAAGTTTTACTGGTATACCAGAGAGTTTCATTCATATAACCATCCGCCTGCCGGGAATGGTTGTCCAGGATAATCATCAGACCCAGCCGATCGGCTTCGGCAATGATTTTATCCATCACCTCCAGTGAGCTTAGACCTTCCAAATCCAGATTCAGTCCGGTTTGTTTGGTATAAGGGTCGACTCCATGTGCATTAATCTGAATGCTATTGGGGGTTTTGGTCAACATATCATTGCACCAAGGCAGCCGGATACAGTTGAACCCAAGGTCCCTGATTTGCTGCAAAACCGATTTATAATCCCGGGCCCATAGTCCGTGTGCAACGGCATTGCCGGTTTCAAAACCGAACCAGTTGACCCCGGTCAACCGGCCCTGATAAGGACCGCCGGAAACCGCTTTAACCTCTGGTTTAATAAAAACCGATAAAAACAGAGTAATAATTAAACCCGATAAACAAATCCAACTAAACCAATTAAGCTTTCTTTTCATTAATTCTTCCTCCCTTTTTAATTCATATTTTTTAAAAAATGGCTGTTTTCTTGTTTCCGGATCAACTCCTTCGGATTACTTTCGTTGTTACTCCTACAAGTAAACTCAACAGAAACTGGCGGTGGTCGGTCAGGTGTTACTTTGACCACCACTGCCAGCTGGTGTTGAAATTTGATATTTAAAGTTAAAACGAAATTATACCAGATTTTGTTCCCAGTTTTTTACATTTTAGCCTCTGTTTTTTAAAAATTAGTCCTTCCAAAATCCCAACACCCCACCTGGCAAATCTCATATGCTATATCGAGGTGTTCAGCATGGGATGGCCGCAATTTTGGGAACGAATTCAAAAATTATGGCAACTGCTTTTTAAACGGTCGGGACGGAACAATAGCCTTCTGGATACAGCTAAAGTTAATTTATGGGGGTTAGAGATTGAAGTTACCCGCAAGTTAGCTAAAAACATTCCCTACGAACTTACCGTAGTAATCCCCAGGGTTGAATATAGGTTTAACAGAACAACACCAGGTTCATCCGCCGGTGGCTGGGAGGTTCTACTCAACAGTATCACCGTTGTGCATGCACCCCGCTGGCAACGGAGCGAAGCCGCTTCAGACGGTGCTTTGAAATCAAAAAAAACCGCTAACGGTTTAGCGGTCGAAAAACATTATGCCGGTCCCATTGACATTTCCACCGGTTGGTCCGGGTAGGAAGGCATCAGGACTTCCCTGTAGATCCCCAACCGTTTCATGGAGTTCAGCGCATAAATGATTATTGGCGTAGTGTGGGCGTCTGCCATCTGCCCGGTAACAATGAAATTAAACATTGCCTCAATGTTAGCGTTATCCCAATATTCTTTTCCGTAGACATTCAGCAGGATATAACCTTCATTCTCATGAAAACTGAAGTTCTTAATGACCAAGTCAAACTGTTGGCCCCCCATGGCAAAGGCATTAATAAAAAAATCATTGCTTTGCACAGAATTGATAAAGTTAAAGATCACAAACTCTTTTTCAAACGAAGGAGCCTGATATAAGGGGGCCAGCTCTTCCAGAAAAATCTCTGCTGTCAGCGGCAGCCGAGAATAACCGCTCAGATCCAGTGGATCCTGGGTAAAACCGGTCACTACATAACCCAGGAAATCGTAACTCACTGAAAAATAGGCTGGTTCTTGTTGGGGTGGCTCAACCATAACGACCAACGGGGGGACCATTCCTTCGACATTGGCCCGATAGACAGTTACCGGCATCGCGGTCAGCCAGGGCAAGCGAATAGTTGCAAAGGGGCCGTATTCCCATTGGTTCAGAATGACAAACCGCCGGATCGCTTCGATCAAGGTAGTGAGGTAGACTCCGTATTGCGGGTTATTAGCGTCCGGAACAAATTCAAACCGGGACAGCAAGGGAGGTTCGGGATACAAATCGAAATCAGCGATAGCTTCGGCCGGCTTAGGCAGTTCAAAGAGGTCCCCGGGTAATGGTTCATTAACTGAGTGGTAGCTAAATTCGTCAATAATCAAATTACCTCGGTCACGGTTTTCCCGGCGAATGGGCAGATTGCGTTGGGGGTCGTACCAGATGCTTAGAGTATATAAGCGCTTCCCCGGGTAACTTACACCACCGACTACGGTGTCGGCTTCCGGAACTGCTGCACTGTTTTGTAGAAATTTAGTCAAATCTTCCTGCAAATTGTACAAAGCCCTTTCCACCTTGACTGTCTGGGGCGTTTGATAGTAGATCCGTTTTAAGTAGTCATACTCTTGGCGACGCCCCTCGTTTTGATTGACGATCTTGGCCTGCCAGATCCATTCCTGTTCCGGGGTGTTCTCTCTGATGAAACCCTGGAGCTTGACATCATAGGCAATACCCCGCGACCGGTCATAATAAACATCATAGGTAACGACCGCATTCACCATTTCACCTGTAAGCGAGGTGGTCCTTAAGGTATAATGGACCGTATTTAACATTAAACTGCTCCCCCCTGTGTATAAACTCTGGCCCGGACAAAGAGATGATTCCCCAGATATTGCAGAGGCGGGGTCTGCTGGTAATGCCACCGGCAGGGATCTTTTTGATAGGCACAGAAATGAGTCTTACCTCCGGTTGGGTCTTCACCTCCTAATACCCGGTTTGCTGCCTGCTTGGCCTGAACAACCATCGGAGCGTTAGTTCCATACGGGGCCTGCCAAAACCGTTGGTTAGCATAGGCCTCAAATTGGCCCGGGGACTGAATAATCTGCAGGATCGTCTGATCTTCTTCCCGGGCCTGATTCCTGATGCTGGCTCCGACTCCAATTTTACCGGTTAAACTTTCCGACTCCGCCTCTCCCCAGATAATCCTGGTCAATGCCTCCAAACTTGTCACCTTTCTACCTCCTTTAGTTAAAACACTTACACAGTCTCAATCATTGCTAAAAGAAATACCAACCTGAAAAACTCTGATAATATATATGCAATTAGCCCGGTAATTGTGAAAAAGTTTGTTCTGGCATTTTAGTGAGAGACAACTAAGGCAAAAAAAAGACCTTTATTTCGGTCGTGTGATCAGAGTGTCAGTGTGGTTTCACTATTCAGATTAATTCGTTGGTTATTCACTTTTTTTTTCAGGAAATCCTGACGCTGCGGGGTAAACACATCAAAAATCTACCCCGTGCACCGCTTTATACTTTCAGAATATATTTTAACATAAAAGGCGCAGCACTATTAGTTAATTATTTACTCTTAAAATTAAATTTGGATATTATCCAGATAATCCCCAACAATGAAACTTCTTACATTTAAAATTCGTTATAAATTACGGTAATCAAAATCCATTTTTTAGTCTGTTATTAAACCGTATTAATAAGTTTGCGTTTCGTAGCTTATTTAGGAGGGAGCGTATTGATTCAGGTAGAAAAGGTCACCAAAAGTTACGGGCAACGTCTTGCTGTCGAACAACTGGATTTCACCGTTGGAAAAGGGGAAATCTTAGGTCTGTTAGGTCCCAACGGCGCCGGTAAATCGACTACCATGAACATCATCACCGGGTATCTTTCGGCCACCTCCGGTACTGTCAAAGTTGACGGTTTGGATATTTTGGAGCATCCCCTGGAGGCCAAGGCTAAAATTGGTTATCTTCCGGAAACACCCCCTCTATACCCGGACATGACAGTCAGTGAATACCTCGACTTTGTCTGCGCCATTAAAAAGATACCGCCCCATGCCAAAAAAGTTGATCTGGAAAGGATTATGGACCTGATTAAAATCGGCGACGTGCGCCAACGGTTAATCAAAAATCTGTCCAAAGGGTTTAAGCAACGGGTAGGACTAGCCCAAGCCCTGCTCGGCAATACGCAGATCCTGGTCCTTGATGAACCAACGGCCGGCTTGGATCCAAAACAAAATATGGAAATCCGTAATCTCATCCGGCAACTGGGGCAGGACCATACGATCATCTTGAGCTCTCACATCCTATCCGAAGTCAGCGCCGTCTGTGAGCGGGTAATCATTATTAACCGCGGAAGGATTGTCGCCAGCGATACTCCGGAAAACCTCTCCAAAAGTCTAGCTGTCAGCAGTAAGTTACTGCTGCGAGTGGAGGGGACGGAGACGGCTATCCGCCAAGTTTTACAGGAAATTGCCGGAATTAAGTCCATCGAGGTTCAGGGCATTCGGGAGACAGATACCATTGATCTCCTGATCGAGGCAGAAAAAGACCAGGATCTCCGGCGGGAGCTATTCACAGCGTTCAGCCGGGCAGAGTTACCGATTTTAATGATGCGTTCTCTAGACTTGAGCTTAGAAGAGATCTTTCTGCAACTAACTACTGCGGAACAGGAGGTATCCTAAGATGGGGGCAGTTTTTCAAAAAGAATTACGCACCTATTTTCTGACACCGCTGGGCTATATTTTTATGGGCTTTTTCCTGTTAATTTCCGGATTCTTCTTTGCCCTGAACAATTTGTTTCCAGCCAGTGCTAATTATAATATAATGTTAGCCTCGTTAACCTCAATCTTTATGTTTTTGGTACCGATTTTGACAATGCGGCTGCTGGCTGAAGAAAGCCGCCAGAAGACCGATCAACTCTTGCTGACCAGTCCGTTAACAACCGTAGGGATTGTCCTAGGAAAATATTTTGCTGCGGTGACCGTCTTTTTGATCACCATCGGCATCACCTGGGTTTATCCGGCCATTTTGAACCTGCACGGCATGATTGCCTTCCCGGAAATCTTTGGCGGTTATATTGGCTTTTTCTTCCTGGGTGCTTCGTTTATTGCTGTCGGGCTGTACGTCTCCGCCCTAACCGAAAATCAGGTGAGTGCCGCGGTTATTACTTTTAGCGTCTTATTAATTCTTTGGATTTTGGACTCTTTGCAACAGATTTTACCGAATGATACCAGGTCGGGCGTGATCTTTGCCTGCATAGTCTTAACCAGCCTGGCATTGTTGGTGCATCAGGCGGTAAAAAACTATTATGTAACAGTCTTAACTGCCTTGGGCGGTTCTGTAATTATCGGAGCAATTTATGTAATAAATAAAAACTGGTATGACGGAATTATTCTCAAAGTCTTCGACTGGTTTTCACTGTTAAAGCGTTTTGAAGGTTTCGCCAACGGGCTTTTGGATCTCGGTTCCGTTATCTACTATATTTCGTTTGTCACCGCTTTCATCTTTCTTACGGTACAACAGATCGAAAAACGCCGCTGGAACTAAGGAGGTAGCAAAGTGAAGCCCTTAATTCTCAACCTTAAAAACTTTAGCCAATCTCTTCAGACAAAAAATTTTAAATATGGCGGCTATGCCACGCTCTTATTCTTATTGATGGTGGTTTTTTTAATTGCAATAAACCTGGTTGCCTCCGAATTACCATTTAAGTTCGATTTATCTGAAAATAAGCTTTTCTCCCTCTCGGCACAGACCACCGAAATTTTAAAGGATCTCCAAGAAAAACTGGTCATTTATGCGCTTTATCCAACCGGCCGGGAAAACCGAATGTTAGTTACCATTCTCAAAAAATACCAGGAAGCATCCAAACAAGTCAGTTTGACATTGTTAGACCCCAATAAAAATCCGGGATTCATCCAAAAATTCAGTAAAAACGGACAAACTCCCCCGGAAGGATCACTGATTGTCACTTCCGGAAACCGATACCAAGTGATCCACGGGTATGACCTTTTTAATTACTATACCAATCAACAAACCCGGCGCCAGGAGATTGAGTCTTTAGCTATCGAACAACGAGTCACTAACGCCATTTTATATGTAGCTACCGGAAAAGGGGCTTCCCTCATCTACCAAGTACAAGGCCATGGTGAGGAACCGCTCTCTTATAACTTGGAAAAACAGTTGGAAAACGAAAATTACAGCCTGAAAAGTCTGACCCTGCTGACCCAAGAGATTCCCTCTGATGCGGCGCTTTTATTAGTCGTCAGCCCCAAACAGGATTTTACCACTGAAGAGGCTGAGAAAATTCGCAGCTTTTTAGCAAATCGGGGCCGGGCGGTTTTCCTAATCGATTATATCCATACTAAGCTTCCTAATCTAAATTCGGTTTTAAACAGTTACGGGGTAACTTTGGAACAGCAGATCATCATCGAAGGTGACAACCAGCGTCATATCGGCAATCCTTTGATGCTTTTACCCCAGTACAGTGATCACGCAATCGTCAAACCTCTGGACTCCCAGCGGATGCCGGTCTTAATCCCGGTGGCGCAATCCATCAAAACCCTGGACCTGAAGAAGCAGAGTATTACCGTTGCGCCTTTATTGACCACTTCTGAAAAAGCCTGGGCTAAGGCCAATCCGGCTTCACTTAACCAGGAAAAGAGTGCCGCTGATCCCCATGGCCCGTTCAATCTGGCGGTAGCCATTATCGACCAAAAAAAGGGTACTCACAGTGAAACTGAAGCAAGCAAAGTTGTTGTAATTGCCAACGCTCAATTTATTAACGGGCAATATTCAGCCCAAGTACCAGGTAATGTCCATTTTTTGACTAACATCCTTAATTGGTTGCAAGACCAGAAGACCAACTTATCCATCAAACCGAAGAGCCTAGTCATAGCCAGGCTGAACTTAAATGCACTGCAGACTCTGGTCTATTCCGGAATTGTGATCCTGGTGATCCCGTTAGGAATTTTATTTACCGGACTAATGGTGTGGTTAAAGAGGCGTCATCTATGAGCAAGACCCGTACTTTACTGCTGCTGTCAGCGACCGTCCTTATCCTGTTTGGATCTTATTTCTTTTTAAAGCACCAATCTGCCAAAAAGGCAGTTCAACCCGGAGAAACGGAAGCGCGGCCCCGGACCGTCATCTTACAACTGCCTAGGGAAAAAATTGCGAAAATCAGTCTTAAATCAAACCGCGAAACCATTTGCTTACAAAAGAATACTGATCAATGGATTGCTGCAGGAATGCCCTTTGACCTAGATCAAAACCAGGTCGGATTGCTGCTCTCCAGTTTAGAGCAGTTGGAAGCGGCAGATTTAATCGCCGCCACCCCCGATGACTTGGATCAATATGGCCTGGCCTCACCGGCGGTCACCGCTGAAATTGTTTTAAATGACCAAACAACCCGAACACTTTACCTCGGTAATCCGACTCCGTCCGGCAGTAACTATTATGCCATGGTTAAAGGTGACCCGAAAGTCTACGCCATCTACGGTTTTGATGCCTACCGCTTTCGATCCGGCAGCAACGAACTGTGTACAAAAAATTTACCTCAAGTTGGCTTGGAACAGCTAACTTACATTAAGTTAGTTCGGCGGGATGGAAAGACCATTGGAAATTCAGGGTAATCCTGAGCAGGGTGACAAAAACAAGGACTTTGGCTTGAGTTACTTGCAGATGACCCGGCCTTATGCCCAAACCATGGAAATTAACAGCGGCCGTTTCAATAGTCAGGTCAGAGACATCTAAATTTAAAGCGATGCAATTTAATTTTGCCCATAATAAGCGCTGCTTCCGTGTTTACGGAAAAAGTGCTTGTCAACTAAAATTCGAGGGGCTTCAGCGGCTTGAGGATTAATCTGTTTCGTAATGAAATCCGGCTTCGCAACCTCTTCCAAGATAATACTGTTATGAACAGCTTCCCACGGATCTTTTCCCCAAGTGAACGGTCCGTGGTTGGCCACTAATACCGCTGGCATAAACCGATAGTCAATTGTCTGAAAGGTTTCGACAATCACTTTTCCGGTGTTTAGTTCGTAATCCTTCTCAACCTCTTCTGTCCTTAGCTTCCGGGTACACGGGATCCGTCCGTACATATTGTCGGCATGAGTTGTACCCAAACAAGGGATGCTATTTTGAGCTTGAGCCCAAGACGTGGCATAAGTGGAATGGGTGTGCGCTATACCTCCGATCTCCGGAAAATTGCGATAAAGCTCTAAATGAGTGGGAGTATCGGAAGAGGGGCGCAGGTCTTCTTCGACCACTCGGCCTTCTAAATTAATAACGACCATTTATGTTGGGAGCAATTCCTCATAGGCCACCCCACTCGGTTTAATTACCACTAACCCCCGTTCCCGGTCGATTCCGCTAACATTCCCCCAAGTAAAAATGACCAAATAAGTTTCGCTTTAGCTTATAAGAGAGCACATTACTTTATCAGATTTAATGCTTTCATTTTTTCTCTCAAATTCAAACAGACCCGTTCGTACTGGTCAAAATAAAGATTAAAAGACGAGGAGCCGGTTCTGCTAGCGCACTACTACCACGGCTTCCTCGTCTTTTTCAATCCTTGAAAGTTTCCCGGAGCCATTCGATACATAGCTGCATCCACCGGGCCACATGGGGATAAACTCCGCGTTTTTGATCGGCAGTTTCAGCGGTGGCCAGAGATAGCCCATGCGGACCGTCGGGAAAGATATGTAGTTCAAAAGGAATCCCCTTTTGCCGTAAGGCATTGGCAAAGAGCAGGGTATTTTCCACCGGAACCACTTGATCTACATAACTATGCCACAGGAAAACCGGCGGTGTTTCCTCCTTGACCTGTAATTCCAAAGAAAACTCCCGCAACAATGAGTCGGGGGCTTGGTCCCCTAACAAATTGATAAAAGACTCCTGATTACGAAAGGGTCCGAAACTAATGACCGGGTAGCCCAAAATTAAAGCATTGGGCCGAGTCAGAGTGCTTGTAATCCCGGCAACCCCCTTTAAACAAGGATGTTCCCAGTGTACCCCCAGGCTGGCAGCCAAATGACCGCCGGCTGAAAAACCACAAACAGCGATTTTTTCCGGATTAACTTGCCAGGCCGCGGCATTTTCGCGAATCAAACAAATTGCCCGAGCCACATCACGGAGGGGTAACGGATGTTTTCGCGGAGCAACACTATAATCCAATACAAATGCATGCAGTCCGGCAGCGTTATATTGTAAAGCAACCGGTTCCGCCTCCCGGGGTGAAACTCGGCTGTAGCCTCCGCCGGGACAGATTAAGACTGCTGGTCGAAGCTGATTGCCGTTCAGGATATAAGTGGTTAAAGTCGGCTGAAAGCCGTCATCAGCCGCACCTAAATAGTGCAAGTTTTCCCAGATATTAATTTTGTGGTTACGCATGAAATCACTTCCTTTGCCAAAGGTTCAACCATACCGCTAAGAACTTCTGCGTTGCCGCTCTGGGATCTGGGGTATAAAATTCTTGGTAGCAACCAACGCCACTCCGGTACCGGCCAAATTTTCCCGCAAAACCTGTCCAACTTTAACACTGCCCCGGACTTTGATGTGGCGAATTTCATCCATAACTGAAAAAATCATTGTTTTCGGAACGGCTTCCGCCGTTTTAACCGAGAGTAGCTGCGTGCTGCCTTCCACTGCTACCACGCTGGTAACCACCCGCTTCGGTGCAATCGCCTCATCGCGGGCGTAAACTTCACCCCGTCGGCAGCCATAGCCTTCCACCCGCAATTCACCATTTTCACTCTCGACTTTTAGGCGGCAGCCCATGGGACAAACAATACAGGTAAGCTCACGCACTGACATCCTCCCCTTTCTCCAGCGACACTGTTAAAAATCCGTTTGCTCCAGTGAGATGCTCCGGTCGAACGGTAAACCGGATCGTCTCGCCCGGCTTCACTATCCGTTGTTTTGCGGTTACCCCGCCAGCTTTCAGCACCACATCCCGTTCCGGAAAAGCTGAACGAATATACAACAATGTCGGTTCGTCGGTCACAATCTGCTGAGGCGTAACAGAACGGATGTTGCGCCCGGGCCGAATCGTCAGTTTCCGGCTCACCGCTTCGTTCTGATTACCGTTCACGGCAAAGGCGGCGGCGGCTAGTCCAGCCAGCCGACTTTCTTCGCTGACATCATCCACCAGGTCGTGAACATGGGCTACATTCCCGCAGGCAAAAATTCCTGGGATCGAAGTTTGATAATGAGAATCAATCACCGGTCCGGCGGTGGACGGATCAATTTGCGCCCCGGCCATCCGCGTTAATTCGTTCTCTGGGATTAACCCTACCGACAAGACCAAGGTATCACAATCCAAATCAAAACTTTGATCCAACAATGGGCGACGGTCTTGATCAACCGGGGCCGCTTTCACACCGGTCACCCGCTTGTCGCCGTAAATCTCCACTACGGTATGGCTTAAATGTAGTGGAATATTAAAATCATCCAAGCATTGAACCACGTTACGAGTCAGGCCGCAAGAATAAGGCAGTAGTTCCAAGACCGCTGCTACTTTAATACCTTCCAAGGTCAGCCGTCTGGCCATAATCAGCCCAATATCACCTGAACCCAAAATTACCGCCTGTTTTCCCGGAAGCAAACCTTCGATGTTCATCAGCCGTTGAATCGTTCCGGCTGTAAAGACCCCCGCCGGGCGGGTTCCCGGAATATTAATCGCTCCCCGCGGCCGTTCCCGGCAGCCCATGGCTAAAATCACCGCTTTAGCCCGATAACGGACCAAGCCATCCCGGGCGCTGGTGGTAACCAACTGCCGGTCGGCATTCAACTCCAGGACCATTGTTTCGGTTTTCACTTCAATCATCGGATAATTCGCCAACTGGTCGATAAACCTCCAGGCATATTCCGGTCCGGTTAACTCTTCTTTAAAATAGCGCAATCCAAAACCATTATGAATACATTGAGTTAAAATCCCGCCTAACTCTTTTTGACGTTCGAATATTACAATTTTTTCAGCTCCGCCATCTGCAGCCGCCATCGCTGCCGCCAGACCCGCCGGTCCGCCGCCAATCACCGCGACATCTATTAATCGTTCAAACATTCCGGTTCGCCTCCTGTTCCGGCCGTAGCACTCCGGTGAAGAATGAACTGCCCGGCCCGTTTTTGGTAATTTCCTCCGGCCGAAGTTTTAACTCTTCCATCAATAATTTCATGATTACCGGAGTACAAAAGCCCCCTTGACAACGCCCCATGCCGCTGCGAGTCCGTAACTTAACTCCATCCAATGTATTAGCGCCGCGGTGGATTGCATCCCGGATCTCTCCTTCACTAATGGTTTCGCAACGGCACACAATATTACCGTACGCCGGCTGTTCCTGGATTAACTTAATCCGCTGGGCCTCAGTTAGCTGCCGCAACCGGATTAAGGGCCGAATCGGGTTAAAGTGCCGATTAGGCGTTAATTCCAATCCGGCCTCTTTTAGTAAGTCCACAATATACTTGGCGATGGCCGGAGCAGCCGTTAAACCGGGGGATTCGATCCCGGCGGCGTTAATCAAGCGCGGTGCCTGCTCGGACGGTTTGATGATAAAATCACCGGTATTGCCGACTGCCCGGATTCCGGAAAAGCTGGTAATCAAGTCGATTGCTTTTAACCCCGGTACCAAGCCTTTAGTAAACTTAAAGATCTCATCCCAACCCGCCGCGCTGGTGGCCACATCGGCAAAGGAACCGGTTCGGTGCGCGGTCGGCCCTAACATGATATTACCTTCTACAGTCGGAATCACCAGTATTCCTTTTGATTCCGGAGTTGGCAGGGGGAAGATCGTTTTACGGACAAACCCTTCCAGTTTCCGGTCGAGCAGATATTCTTCACCTTTCCGTCCGTAAATAGTGAAGGATTCGTCACCGAGCATTCGGGCGATCTTAGCGGCACCTAACCCCGCCGCATTTACAATATAACGCGTTTTCAGCAAGCCCCGATTAGTCTGTACCACAAAACCGTCGGATTTGGCAGCAATCTGGAGAATTTCGGTGCCCAGCATTAATTTAACCCCATTAGCAGTCGCGTTTTCCACTAACCCGAAGACCAAATCAAACGGAACCACAATTCCGCCGGTCGGTACCAATAACCCTCCCACCAAGCCTGGCGCCAGATTTGGTTCTAACGCGTGCAACTCTTCTTGGTTTAACATCACCATGTCAGTTAAGCCATTGGTTAAGCCTTGTTGCCGTAACTCCTCCAAAACCGGCAGTTCCGCCTCGTTGCGTGCCACTATTAAAGTACCGTTCTGCTTAAACAAGATATTCAGCTCTTCCGCCAGCTCCGGATAGAGTCGGTTGCCTTTAACGCACAAATCCGCCTTTAAAGTACCGGGGTGGTCATGCACACCCGAATGGACAATTCCACTGTTGGCCTTGGATGTCCCAAACGATACATCCACTTCTTTCTCCACCAACAGTGTCCGGAGTTTAAAACGCGCCAACTCCCTGGCTAGGGCGCTGCCGGTTACCCCGGCGCCGATAATTAAGACATCCGTTTCTGCTAAAATCATCTGAACCCTCCTCACATAGAAAAAGAGGACCTCCAATCAGCGCTGCTAATATCGCTGATTAGGTCCTCTCTACGTCTCTGGACTTTGATATAGAATTGTTACTATATATATGTTGGATGAAATGATTTATATGGTTCAACACATTTCCTGATGCTTACTTCAGCCAATCGGCCAGTTCGCCCAGGTTAGCTCCAATAATATCAGGCACAAAAGGCGAACCTGCCAAATCTTCCGGTTTGGTTTCACCGCTAAGTACTAAAATCGAGGTAATCCCCGCCTGTTGTCCCATGGCAATATCGGTATAGAGCCGGTCGCCGACCATCGCTACCTTACTGTGCTCGATCCCGAATTTATCACAGAGGGCTTCAACCATCTCCGGATAGGGCTTGCCGATAATTTTAGGACTGACCCCGGTTGAGGCGGTGATTAAGGCAATCATGGCGCCACAGTCCGGAATCGGGCCTTCCGGAGTCGGGCAGTTAAAATCCGGATGAGTTGCGATAAAAGGAATTCCCTGGCGAATTAAACTACAGGCCACCTTTAGTTTTTCATAAGTTAACGTTTGATCAAAGCCCAAGACCACCGCCGCCGGATTGACCTCTGTCAGTTCAAACCCGTCGTTTTGGAACTCCGTCTCCAAGTCAGGGGTTCCCAACAGATAAATCCGCCGTGAGTAGTGTTTCTTTTTCAAAAAAAACCGAGTTGCTTCACCGGAAGTAAACACCTGCTCCGGTTGGAGCTGCACTCCCATCCGGGTCAATTTGGCCAGATAATAGGCAGCGTTACGGGAAGAGTTGTTGGTTACGAAAATAAATCTTTTCCCCAGTTGGGTTAGGCGTTCCAAAAAACCCAGCGACCACGGGAAGAGTTGATCCCCCAGATAAAAAGTACCGTCCAGATCTAACATGAAGGTCTCAATTTGGCCCAACCGTTCTACGGCTTTAGGCAAGTCCAAAGTACGACCGGACATTAATTCACGCTCCATCATTCTATCTAATTTTAAAGGTTATTTCCAATCAATGACAAACAAAAAAGACCAAATAAGTGATAAACTCACTTCCTTGGTCTCTCATCTCTAGGAATTAAGTACAGGTTTATTATATTACGTTTTCAAGCTAATGTCAACCTTTAACGACTTTTTCAACCGTAAATAGTGCCGGAGCGCCGCCCATTCTCTACCTTAGACACTCCGTCCTCACGGTGCTTCTGTTGTACCGATGGTTTTGCTGCCTTAAAGGGGTGACGTTCGCCGGTTTCCGCAAAGATGGTCATCTCCGAGATATTCACGATGTGGTCGCCGATCCGTTCTAAATAACGTATTACTAACAGAATTACACTGGCCTGTTCAATACATTCCGGCTGCGTCTTCATATAGCCAACTAATTCCTGTTGTAATGAATTAAAAATGTCGTCGACCGCCTTATCGATTGTATCCATTTGACTGGCCGTAACCAAGTCTTTGTCAAAATGGGCCTTAAGGCTTTGCGCCAGCATGCCTTGGACTGCTTCAACCATCCGGGTCAGATCGGTCAATGGTTTAAAAAAGGGTTCCGTCTGATGCAACTGCAAGACCGCTTCGGCGATATCACAACTATAGTCACTAATCCGCTCCAATTCCCGGCTAATGTGCATCGCCGCATTCAAAAATCGCAGGTCGTAATCGACCGGTTGTTGCAGGGAGATCAGATCCAACGCTTCCCGCTCAATTGTTTCGTCCAAGGTGTCGATCTCATCGTCACGCGAGATTACGGCTTGGGCATTTGGAAGGTCCTGCGCCACAAAGGCCTCGATGGCTTGTGTTAATAACCCGGCGGTGATTTGCCCCATTTGCTCCAAAGTATTCCCGATATTGATCAAAGCCCGGTCATAGGCATTCAAATATTTAACCATATCTCCGTACCCTCTCTTGCTAATAGATAATGAAGCTGATTAGTCTCACCTTATAGCAACGGTGTTAAAGCCGCGTGTTAATTCATTCGGAAGTGACTCCACCGTAAGCAACGGTAAGCGTATACTCAGACAATTCCCAAGATGCATTGTGCAATATTAACCGTATGACTATCAATCCTCAGTACTGCTTCGATTAAATCCAAGTGGATTGCACTGGTAGCAAAGGTTTTGGCATTACCGCATTGCATCCGGTCAAAATGGCTGTAACGCAGCTGTTTTTCCAAACGCAGCATTACCGGATGTTCCTTAATGACCCGTGTCGCCAGATCCGTATCCATATTTTCAAAAGCGGTTAACACCAACTGAAAGTTTTTATATGCCTTGGTAAAAATGGTTTCGATTTCACCCATTCCTTCCTTGGAAAACTCCAAGTCTTCGGTCATTAATTTACGGGTGCTTTTAATGATTGTCACCATCAAATCGCCGACATGTTCCAGGTCATTGGCGACATATAGAATTTGCACACATTTATTCATGATATCTTCCTGAAGCCGCCCGTTACCCAACTGGGTTACATACTTACTGATTTCCAAATATAACCTATCGATGTCCTTTTCCACTTCAGCCAAGCGATCCAAGCTATCGAAATTTCGGTCATGCAAGAGCGGGATCACCTGACTCAACATTTCTTCTTCAACGATGCGGCCCATTTCTAAAGTTTGGTGTCTGGCTTGGTCAACCGCCAGTTCGGGAATTGCCAAAACGCTTTTATCAAGATAAACGGCTTTAGCAGTTCCCCCTTTAGCTTCCGGAACCAGCCATTCGACCCACTGTGCTAATTGTTTGGTGAAAGGTAAAAATACCAGCATCGCTACAGCAAAAAAAGTATAACTATTGGCAATCTTATAACTAAGTTCGGTGGAATTCCCTATTAGCCAGACACTCAACGGACGATATAACGGCAAAAACACCAATCCGTTGACAAACTTAAAAATGAAATTAGCCACCGCAGCCCGCTTCGCATCCAATTCCGGCGTCCCTAAACTGGATAGGAATGCAGTGATAGTTCCGCCTAGATGGACACCCAGCACTAATGGAATAATTGCCAGAGAACCAATTAACCCTTGCACTGCCAAGCTCATCAAGAGTGCCAGTACTACAGAGCTGGATTGAAGCAAGGCCGTACACACCATTGCCACCAAAAATGCCAATAATGGGTAGTGTTCCATCCGCACAAAGGCTTGCACCACCGTCGGATAATTCCGAACCGGAGCCATAGCAGAGGACATTACAAACATGCCATAAAAGATTAACCCAAACCCCAATAAGGCCTGACCAAGGTTACGTCGCTGTGAACGTTTGGCAAACAAGTATAAAACCGCCCCCACAAAGAGCAGTACCAACGCTAAATCGGTTATTTGATACGCAATTAATTGCGCTGTCAACGAAGAGCCGAACGACGAACCAAGTAATACTCCCAAAGCTTGGGCTAAAGTCATCATCTTCGTACTGACAAAACCCACCACCAACGCCGAGGTGGCACTACTGCTCTGCAGGGCTAGAGCGATCAACGCACCGATCAGCGCTCCCATCACGGGATTCTTCGTTAACCGATGCAGCCATTGCTTTAACCGGTGTGCTGCTACCTTTTGCAATCCTTCAAAACACAATTGCATCCCATAGATAAATAACCCCAACCCACCGGCTAATCCGATCACTGGTTTTAAAAAAAGCATCATTGCCGCCTCATTTCTAATGTGTAGATGTTTACGTTAATGACCTTCGGAAAGTTACGGTTTTGACCCTAAACTATGGGTATTTCCAAAACATTAAACCCAAAGAATTTTCTGTGATACTCTCAACACCATTTAACATAATGGTTACTGTTTTTATCAATGTACCAGCGGGAAGCTTGGGATCGATCCTGCAGCAGTTGCTGCATTCCATCGGGATAGTCGGTAATCACCGCATTCACTCCGTAAAGCATCATCCCGGTTCGTTGATCGTCCACGGATTAACCGGTATCCCGTAATGATCCTCCAGCCAACCATCGCTAATTTTGCATAAATAACAGTAAAGAGTCCCGTCATTCGACCGCTTTGACCGCGTCCGAATAAGCAGGACTCTCAAGCTCTCCGTCCTTAAATTTATTTAATTTTAACATATAATAACACTTAAAACAACACTTTACTTTAAAATTTATTCTTATAAAAGCCTTTCTTAGATCCCTGCAAAATCGGATTTAATTGCGGCGGCGTACTCTTCACTCAGGCCTAAATCCCATAACAGTTGTAAAATGGTGTAACGAACCCGGATTTCTTTAGCGTAAATGATACTCTGATAAACCATCTCACTGTCAACCCCGACCTCTTGGGGATTAACCGGAGCCCCGGCCGTTAATAGAATCGCTTTTAACTCTGTTGCCGACGGTGTTTCCCGCAAAGCCGCCAAAACCTGGTCCCAATTGCGCCGGATAACTTGCACGCGTTTGCGCCGTTCCACCACTGAATTACGGTTATTATCCCGACTCTGTTTTAAAATACCAGGCGCCGCCCTTTGGAAAAGCCGGGTTACCTCTGCTTCCCAGCGCTGTTCGTCAAAGCAGGCCGCATTGCGTTCGGCGCGTTCAAAATCAACCGGTTGCGTCATTAAAAGCGTAGCGATTTGATGAGTGATCAAAGCGCCAATCCCCACTTTGATTCCGTGTAAAACCGCGCTTTTCCCCTGCAGTAAAAACATGGTCTCCCAATAATGGGAGATATGGTGTTCCGCACCGGAGGCGGGCCGGGAATTACCAACAAAACTCATGGCAATCCCACTGAGTACCAGCCCCTCCATCAGACCTTGAATTGCTGATTCATCCCGGTTTTTAATCCTCTCAATGTTATCGATAGATTTTTGAACGGAATATTGGACTAACTCCGCGACTGCTGGGCAATAATATTCGCTATTTATAATATGGCCGATTTTCCAATCCCTTAAAGATGAGTATTTACCTAGCAGATCTCCCAGTCCGGCTACGATCATCCGCATCGGCGCATCTTTCAAGACCTCGACATCCCCGATAATTACTTTAGCCGGTTGAACGGACGGCGAAGTTTTCAAATTATCTAAAATTAAAGCGGAAACATCCGAGGTAAATCCGTCCATGGACGGCGCAGATGCCACTATAATAAATGGTATTTCCAGCCGGGAACTGATATATTTGGCTAAATCATTGATGACCCCAGAACCAACCGCTACAATTATGTCCATATCTTTTTCCACCGCGACAAAAAGCTGCCCGATTGCGGTTTCATCCGGAACCAAGTCGCCTTCCCGCTCAAAAACCAGTGTCTTAAGTCCAAAACCAGCGGCTTGCACTAATTGTTCCACCTTGGCCCCAGCTGCCTTGTAAGTGTTAGTATCCGCGACCAGCAATACTTTATTAACTTTATATTCACTCAAGATCGCCGGAATTTGCTGCAACGCGCCTTTACCGATTATGATCTTATCAATATCGACTCGGTGCTTTCTACCGCAGTTACAGTCAAATTCTTTACCTAAGTAGTCGCTGATTTTTAATTCCCGTATGTTCGCAGTATTCAGTACCAACGGCAACATCTCCTTAATTATCAATCCCTTAACCCTTATGATTAATTGTATTTATCTTTAAAGCAGCATGGCGGTTTATGATTCAAATAATCCGCTACTTTAGCTTATTTCATAACTATTTAGCCAATTCTAACATATACATCCCCAGTTCATAGGTGAAACGTAGTATTTGATCGTGCATACCATCTGGCAATCCGTTGGTAAAGTTATGAATTTCATAAGTAAAGTCACCCTCATAGCCGATTTCCTTGAGGGTCTTCATAATCGGTTCCCATTCAATGGTGCCGAAGTAAGGAGCAACATGATCGTCTTTCTCACCTCGGTTATCAGCTACATGTAACGCTTTCAAATTCTTGCCGATTGCCCGTAGCGCTTCACATTGATTCACCTTGTTCAAATGGGCATGGCCGAAATCCCAACATATGCCGAAAATCGGATCATTCAACAC
>DATCLA010000086.1:0-1914 GCA_036564195.1 Bacillota bacterium | reverse complement strand
CGGGAAGCGAGCAGGGAAGCATGTGAAGCTTATGATCGGGAACATGTGACTCCTTGGATTATCGCTAAATATAACACAAGCGTTTTTAAAACGAACCAATTAAACCGGGATCTGGGTTACTTAAGATGTACGATGGACACTTATGAAGACTACTTGAGAGTAGTTGATGTCTATCAAAACATTCCCGACCCGGTTAATGTCTCTTGGGTTACCTTAGTTGAAAAATTAGCCACTTTGGTGGGCGGTCCCGGCTTTAAATTGGCCAAAGGCAAGAGAAAGCAGGGGAGTGAATTGACGTTAGGCACTGCTCAACTAGGAATGAAGTATGGGATTGCTAACCGTTATGGAAAACCAACTGTTCCAGAGGCAATTAGTCTAATTCATAAAGCCATCGAGTATGGCTTGAATTCTATCGATACCGCCAGGGGCTATGGAGAAGCCGAGTACCGGGTGGGTGAAGCCTTAAAAGGTAGTTTTGCCGGTAAAGCTAGGGTAGTAACAAAACTGGACCCTTTGGCATGGTTAGGACCTGATCAATCAACCCCTAGTATCGCTGCGGCGGTAGAAGCCAGCGTTTATCGTTCCTGCCGGGAACTGGGGTTGAGACAATTACCAGTGCTATTACTCCATCGTTGGGCCCACCGGCATGCCTACAATGATCGTATCTGGCAGAAGTTACTGGAAATGAAAGAGGAAAAAGTAATCGGCCTGTTAGGGGCTTCCGTGCAATCACCGGAGGAGGCTTTGGAGGCGATCCAAGACCCTGAGATCAACCAGGTTCAACTGCCCTTTAATATCCTTGATTGGCGTTGGCGCAAGGCGGGAGTTATTCAAGCTCTGGAGGAACGGCAAGACTTAATAGTCCACGTCCGAAGCGTTTTTTTACAAGGTATTTTAACGTCCGACCCTAATCTTTGGCCAAAGATCAACGGAGTTAATGCCCGGGAGATAATGGCGGAAATTGATGAATTGGTCAAAACCTTAAACAGGAAAAGCCGGGCCGATCTTTGTATTGCCTATGTTAGAGCCCAGCCTTGGGTTGACAGTTTGGTTATTGGAATGGAAACTCTGGAGCAATTGGAGGAGAATATTAGGCTTTTTCAGAACAAGCCGTTAACTATTGAAGAAGCCGGTACGGTTGAAGCGAAATTAAGTGAGGCCAATGCCCCGGAAGAACTATTGAATCCGGCTTTATGGGCTCAGGGGACTGGTTAAACCGATTGTGTTACGCGGATTATGGCCGGTTTTGCAGAATTTAGTTTAGAGATATTTTTTACTCTCAACTACTTAGGAAGATTTCACCAATATCGGTTTAATTAAGGAGGTTCTAATGGGTAGTTATCAGATCCCATTAGCAAAACTATTTTGCCTGGAGGGGCGGGTGGCTTTGGTGACCGGGGCCGCCGGTTATCTGGGCAGGAGTATCAGCAGTATCTTGGCGGAAGCCGGAGCTCATGTGCTTTTGAACGGGCGTTCCCCTAAAGTTACGGAATTCGCCTTGAAATTGAAAGAACGGGGGTTAAAAGCTTCTACTGCTATTTTTGATGTTACGGCAGAAGCGGAGGTTGAGGCGGCTGTCAAAAGAATCAAAACCGAATATGGACGTTTGGATATTTTAGTCAATAATGCCTATTCGGGAAGGACCGGTACGGTAGAGACCGCGACCAGCGAGGACTTTAGGGCAGCTTACGAAATTGCGGTCACGGCAGCATTTAGGCTGGTTCAAGTTTCCCGGCCCTTATTGGAGATAGCGGCCAGGAATAATCCGGGAGGGGCTTCGGTGATCAATATCGCCTCCATGTACGGGATGGTTAGTCCGGATCCCTCTCTCTATGGCGATTCGGGTATGAATAACCCACCGTTTTATGGAGCGGCCAAAGGCGGTCTGATTCAGTTAACCCGGTATCTGGCTTG
>DATCLA010000085.1:0-45734 GCA_036564195.1 Bacillota bacterium | reverse complement strand
AAAATATGGTCTAATTACTCCTAAATCCACCATTATAGTTGGTTTTTCCGGCGGCATCGATTCCGTTTGCCTGCTGCATATCTTAAAGAGTCTGACAGAGTATGAGCTCGATTTATGGGCATTGTATGTCAATCATCAATTGCGCCCCGCTGAGAACCAAAAAGAAATTGAACTGCTAAATCGCCTTGGAAGTGAATGGAATGTCCATACCCGGCAGGTTTCAATTAATCTTCCGGAAATGCTCCGCCAAAAACAGCAATCACTACAATTATTAGCACGGAAGGAACGGTATCAGGCATTTAAAAACTTCCAGCAGGAAATCGGCGCAGACCGGATTGCCTTGGCCCACCATCAGGATGATCAGGCCGAAACCATTCTGTACCGGATTATTCGTGGGACCGGACTTGACGGGCTGGCGGGGATACCGATAATCCGTGACAATTTGTATATCCGGCCCTTGCTTGAAGTTAGCCGGGCCGAAATTACGCAATATGCTGTAGATAACCATTTAGAATGGATCGAAGATTCCTCCAATCGGAAACTGATTTATTGTCGTAACCGAATCCGGCAGAAACTTCTGCCGGAATTAGAGACCATTTATAATCCCCGAATTAAACAGGGGTTGCTGCGGCTGGGGGAGTTTGCCCGGGAGCAGGTTGATTTTATGGAGCAGCTGGTAGCCGACTGTAGCGAGGAGTTGATTCAGACTGCAGAGCACACGGTCCGGATTAAACTGAAGCCTTTTTTGGAATTGCACCCTTTTATGCAGTATCAGATCTTAAAAAAAGCAGCTGCGGCAGTTGAACCAGGGTATCGGCTGGAATCGCGACAACTTGATCAAATCCGGGAGAAGGTCAATCGGGAGAAAAATTATTTTAAATCCATGCATATATATAAAGGTATTGAAGTCATGGTTAGCGAAGATTGGATTGTATTTCGCCACCCCTACCCGACCCCAAAAACGGGCCAATCAAGTTTCGCTTTACAAGCCCCGGGAGTGACCGCTATTAGCGAGCTTAACCTGGAAGTGGCGATTAACCCGGCTTTACCTCCCGGGGAGTGGAACCGGGTGAACCGGACCGAAGTATATGTTGACGCAGGTAAAATAAATCTTCCCTTGAAAATCCGGTTTTGGAAAACCGGAGATTGTTTTTGGCCTTTGGGTGCTCCGGGGCGGCAGAAACTTCATGATTACTATATTAATGCCAAGATCCCCAGACAGCAGCGGCATAAAATTCCGTTGCTGGTAGACCGGGATGATCAAATCATCTGGATAATGGGATACCGGCTGGATAATGGTTTTAAAATTACCTCTCAGACCAGAGAAGTTTGGCATATTAGTCAGGAAAGATTGTCTAAAACTGACATCGTTAAAAAATTGATTGATAATTAGGTGAAAATGCATGATCCAAATTAATTGTATTCATTTTTTCACTATGGTATAATATTTAACATGGCTATTTGCCGGTGAAGGAGGATTCGGTTTGTTTAAAGTAGCTCGAGATATTGTTTTATGGTTTTTTGTTGCGATAGCCGCATTATTATTAATTTCACGTTTTATGACATTGAATGAACCCGAAAAAATCAATTATGACCAATTTATGAAACGGGTAGAATCCGGTAAAATCATTACTGCGGTGATTAATAACAGCGACGGGTCCATCACCGGAAAGCAGCGCGCTGAAAATGAGGATTACCGGACTGAAGGTCCAATTAATCACCCGGAATTATATTATAATCAACTGCGCGAGCAGGGTGTTAAAGTGTCTTTTAATAACGGCGGCAATAACTGGTGGGCAATTATCCTACCTAATCTCAGTTTCTTCATATTGTTTCTGGTGTTTTGGTTTTTCTTAATTAATCAAATGCAGAACTCAGGTAACAAAGCATTGTCGTTCGGTAAAAGTAAAGCCAGATTGCACTCGGAAGACAAAACCAAAGTTACTTTTGACGATGTGGCAGGTGAAGATGAAGCTAAGGCTGAATTGGTGGAAATTGTTGAGTTTTTGCGGCAACCGCGCCGTTTTACCGAATTAGGCGCTAAAATCCCGAAAGGGGTTCTTTTAATTGGACATCCCGGGACTGGGAAAACCTTACTGGCAAAGGCTGTCTCCGGTGAAGCCGGGGTTCCGTTTTTTAGTATTAGTGGTTCCGACTTTGTGGAGATGTTTGTAGGAGTCGGTGCTTCGCGGGTTCGTGACTTATTTGAGCAGGCTAAAAAGAATTCCCCCTGTATTGTCTTTATTGATGAAATCGATGCCGTCGGCAGGCAACGCGGTGCCGGCTTGGGGGGCGGCCATGATGAGCGGGAACAAACCTTGAACCAGCTGTTGGTAGAGATGGATGGTTTTGAACCTAATTCAGGGATTATTATTATTGCCGCAACCAACCGTCCCGATGTTTTGGATCCGGCTTTGTTGCGGCCGGGGCGATTTGACCGCCATGTTACTTTGGATATTCCTGATATTAAAGGTCGGGAGGATATCCTACGGGTACACGCTAAAGGAAAACCCCTCTCATCGGAAGTGGATCTAAAGGTGCTGGCCCGCCGGACTCCCGGGTTTACCGGAGCTGATTTGGCCAATATGTTGAATGAAGCGGCACTTTTGGCAGCCAGACACAATAAGAAACGAATTGAACGCGACGACTGTGAGGAAGCCATTGAACGGGTGATTGCCGGTCCGGAAAGAAAAAGCCGTA
Organism: Bacillota bacterium; assembly: GCA_036564195.1. GTDB lineage: Bacteria > Bacillota > UBA4882 > UBA8346 > UBA8346 > DATCLA01. The sequence goes on along the minus strand of DATCLA010000085.1, from coordinate 43,034 downwards.
TCATGAGTCAGAAAGAACGGGAATTAACCGCCTTTCATGAAGCTGGCCATGCTTTGGTGGGACACTATTTGCCGACGGTTGACCCGATTCATAAGATTTCGATTATCCCTCGGGGTCAGGCCGGAGGCTACACCTTGGCATTGCCGCTGGAAGATAAGCATTACCAAACCCGGACGGAGTTGTTGGAGGATGTGGTAATGTATTTAGGGGGCCGAGCGGCGGAAGTCATTGCTTTGGGGGAGATCAGTACTGGCGCCCGTAATGACCTGGAACGCGCTACCCGGATGGTCCGGAAGATGATTACCGAATACGGCATGAGTGATAATCTTGGATATATGACTTTCGGCCACGGTCACGAAGAGCAAATTTTTTTAGGCCGTGACATTGCCCGGGATAAGAACTACAGTGAAGAGATTGCGGCAGCAATTGACCGTGAGATCCGGCGAATTATGGATGAAGCTTTTCAGAGAGCTACCGGACTGATCAAGGAACACCGGGACCAATTGGATGCCATTGCCAGGATGCTGTTGGAGAAGGAGACTATTGAAGCCAAAGAATTTGTGGCTTTGATTGGCGAGAAGCCGGGACAGAAACCAAATGAGGATGCGGTAGCCGTCGAAACTACCCTGGTCCCGTCAGTTTAAAAGTAAATAACCTTGAAGCAGTTTTTAGATTCATCCGATTCCGAAACCGGATGGCTGATAAAAAAGAGGTTTCTCCTTAAGCGGAAACCTCTTTTACTATATTCGGCATAGTCCGAAAAGATTAACTATAAATCTTCAGGCTGATATCCAAAGCTTTAACCGAATGAGTGATTGCGCCAACCGAGATCAGATCCACTCCGGTAGCAGCCACGCTTTTGATAGTATTCTCATTGATGTTTCCGGAGGCTTCAACAAGGGCGCGGTGGTTGATTAACTTCACCATCCGGGTCATTTCGTCACAAGCCATATTATCCAGCATGATAATGTCGGCCTTAGCCTCTAGAGCTTCACGAACTTGGGTTTCATTTTCGACTTCTACTTCGATCCGCATGGTATGTGGGGAGTGTAACCTGGCTCGGGCCACTGCTTCACGGATTGAGCCACAGGCCGCAATATGGTTATCTTTAATCAGAACCGCATCCGCTAAATTAAAACGGTGGTTAAAACCCCCACCTTGGCGAACGGCGTATTTTTCTAATTGGCGCAACCCCGGAGTAGTTTTGCGGGTGTCGGTAATCCGGGCGGGATAACCTTCAATCAGTCTGACCAAATTAGCGGTTTGGGTAGCAATTCCCGATAGCCGTTGCAAAAAGTTCAGGGCAACGCGTTCCCCCCCCAGAATGGCGCGGATCGGACCGGTAACTTCTCCGATGATATCTCCTGGGGCTACCCGGTTGCCTTCCGGTACTTTACTATAATATATTACTTTCGGATCAAGTTGTTCAAAGACAGCGGCGGCCACGGGAAAACCAGCCAGCACTCCGGAGGATTTGGCGACAAAATTTGCCCGGACTTGAAAATCGGTTTCGAAGATTGCTTCCGAAGTGATGTCTCCGGAAGCGAGATCTTCCTGTAAGGCTCGGTTAATGATATCGATTAGGGTAAGACGGTTCATTCGACTGCCTCCATGATTGAATTTTGAAAAGTAAGATGTTTCCGCCAGTGGTCGGTAGGTTCAGGGTAGTCACGGCGGTAATGGCCGCCCCGGCTTTCGGTACGGGTTAAAGCGGCCTGAAACATTAACTTTGTTAGGCCAATCATATGTTGCAACTCAAAATAATGAGGGTCAGGTTCAAAAGTCGGGTTGGTCCGGTGAAACGAATTTAGACTTTCCAGGGCTGTAGCTAATCCCGGGGCGTCCCGAACAATGCCCAAATATTGGTCGTTCAAATCACGCAGCAGAGCGTAATCTTGTTGCAGATTGGCATATTCGGTAAGCAGCGGCGGGTAATGGATTTGCAAATCAGTGTCCGGCTTGGGGATAGTAGGGGAAGTGCACCGAATTTGAGCGGCGGCGCGGCTTCCAAAGACTAACCCTTCCAGCAGGGAATTGCTGGCCAAACGGTTGGCACCGTGAACGCCAGTGGAAGCCACTTCTCCGGCAGCATATAACCCTGGGACTTCGGTTTGGGCGTTAAGATCGGTAACGACTCCGCCCATCATATAATGGGCGGCCGGGGCAACCGGAATAGGTTCGGCAGTGATATCCAGGCCGTATTGTAAACAGGTTTCATAGATATGGGGAAACCTTTGGCGGATTGTCGCAGTGGAAATTCGGGATAAATCCAGATATACCGCTGCCGTATTATTCTTGGTAAGTTCCGAAAAAATAGCCCGGGCTACCACATCACGAGGAGCCAGCTCAGCCAAGGAGTGATATTTCGGCATAAAACGTTCGCCGAAACTATTGAGTAGAATTGCACCTTCGCCACGAACGGTTTCGGAAATCAGAAAGGGCGGTGCCCCCGGTAGATCCAAAGCGGTAGGATGAAACTGCACAAACTCCAAGTCGCGGAGTTTGGCACCGGCAAGATAGGCCAAGTGCATTCCTTCACCGGTAGCAATGGAAGGATTGGTGGTTTTGCCATAGATCTGTCCCAATCCCCCGGTACAGAGGACCACTGCCGGGCTTAAGAATAAATTGAATTGCTGGCGGGAAACAGTAACTACACCGCAGCAACAGCCAGCCTTAGTTACCAGGGCAAGGGCAAAATGATCCTCGTAAACTGTGATGTTGGCCTCATGGACTTTTTTAATCAAGGTATGGGAGATGGCCCGACCGGTAGCATCACCATCGGCATGGAGGATCCGAGAGCGGCTGTGGGCGGCTTCTCGGGTCAAGGAAATTTCGCCGTTAACCCGGTCAAAAGGGGTTCCCAGCCGGATTAAATCGCGGACTTTTTCCGGACCGTCATAGACCAGAGTTAAGACGGCCTCGGAGTTGCACAGGCCGGCGCCGGCCATCATCGTATCCTGGTAATGCAGTTCCGGTGAATCCTGTACTCCCAAAGCGGAGGCAATTCCACCCTGAGCATAAGTAGTATTACTTTCGCTTAAAGCCGCTTTGGTAATCAGGATTACCCGTTGATCCCGGCTCAATTCTAAAGCAGTAGTTAAACCGGCGACGCCACTACCGATAATAATACAGGAAGCAGAATCGGTTAGTGACGGTAATGTGGTTGGAAATGAAGTAAGCATTTTTCCTCCGGTAAATTGAGCGTTAATCTGAATGTAAAAATAACCCCATAACCCCACTCGGATTTGGTGTTACGGGATTCGGTTAAGCCGTGCAGAGTTTAAGAGGAGGTGTACTGTAGCATGCGTTCCAAGGCTCGGCGGGTTTTGGTCCGGATCTCAGGGGTAACTGTAATCACCGGGCACAACTCCTTTAAAGCTGTTAAAACCTTGCTAATAGTGGTTTGCTTCATGTTGGGACAGATCAATCCCGGATTGAGCAGGTAAAAGGTTTTAGAAGGATTTTCCTTTTTGATGCTGTATAAAACCCCCATTTCAGTGCCGATAATAAAAGTTTGTGTCGGGGATTGCCTTACGTATTGAATGATTTGAGAGGTGCTACCGACAAAATCAGCTGCGGCTACCACTTCTTCCCGGCATTCGGGGTGAACCACTACTTCTGCCCCAGGGTGCAATTCTTTAGCTTCCCGGACTGCCGCGCCGGTTACCCGGTGATGGGTCAGACAATACCCGGGCCAGAGGTGAATGGTCTTTTCCGGAACTTGCTTTGCCACATATCGGCCTAAGTTTTGATCAGGCAGAAAAATAATCTCCCGTTCCGGGATGTTCTTTACTAAGGTAACAGCATTGGCGGAAGTACAACAATAATCACTGACTGCCTTCACGGCGGCTGAAGAATTGATATAAGTTACGACCGCTGCCTGCGGATAAGTCTCCCGCCACTTGAGGACGGTTTCAGCTTCAGCCATATCCGCCATGGGACAACCGGCGGTTGCATCCGGTAATAAAACGGTCTTATCCGGAGCTAAGATCGCAGCGCTTTCCGCCATAAAATGGACCCCGCAAAAGACAATTACTTTGGCACAGGTTTTAGCTGCGGCTTGACTTAAAGCCAATGAATCACCCACCAAATCTGCCAGGGCTTGAATTTCGTCATTTTGGTAGTTATGCGCTAAAATAATGGCATCACGTTCAGCACGGAGCCGGTTGATCTCGGCAATGGCTGCGGAATCGGTATTTATAGTCACTACGAACTGACCCCCGTAAAATAATTTATTCTAATTCTACTTTTTTGGATGGGGTTTGTCAATCCGTGCCATCAAAAAGTAAAATAACAGCAATATTCAACTTTAAAAATAGATCTCTCCCTTCCCAAGATGGATAAAATAGGTTAAAATTGAAAGGAATTCTTAAATTAAGATTGATACAGAGGCAAGGCGACTATTGATGACAACGACCCGTCTATTACTTAAAAATATGGTTTTTTACGGATATCATGGAGTAACTGCCGGAGAACAGCAATTAGGCCAAAAGATCGAAGTCGACGTGGAGTTGTATACCGATCTGACGCTGGCCGGAAAGAACGATGTGCTGGCCCAAACCATTAATTATAGCGAAGTCTATACCCTAGTGAAAAAGATTGTCGAAACCGAACAGTTCCGTCTCATCGAAGCGCTGGGAACTGCTATTTTAAACCGCATTCGCGACACTTATAATATTAACCGGATCACGGTCCGGGTCCGTAAACCCCAGCCTCCGGTAGGAGGGTTGCTGGAGACGGTGGAGTTTGAGATTAGCGACAGCCGTTAAGGGGTTTTTCCGGTAAAATTTAAAAGCATATATAGGAGAGACGGATAACCGTTTTCCAGACCGGTACCAGTGGTGAACCGGACCTCTAAAGTTGAAATCGGCTAACCGGAGGGAACTTGCCCGTTTGTAACTGACTGGGCTTAATTTAAGATTGTGGGTAGAGTTGCCTTCCTGGTTGGGAAGGTTTTTTTGTACTTTCTTGATTTAGCTCAGATTTTTGTTAGGAGAACGGTTGTTTGACATAATCCTTAAAAACAAACTTCTCGCTACGCTTAGCGCTTCTATTACAATAAATTCTTTAAATCTCTAAAGCTCTTCCTTCGCAGTCGGTGCTTTTTAAGGCGTCGCGCCACTTCCCAAACCACGGCACAGGATTCTGGGTCACCCTTGACCTGCCATAGTTCCGCCGTTCCTGCCGGATTAAGGATGCTTATGATCAAAGCGGCCGGTTTCCGGAGGGGTTTACTTTTTAAGGTTTTTAATTGTAAAATATAGTCTAATTTACCAGAAACTTGCAGAGGTGTACAAAAAATGAGCCGGATTACCACAGCAACCATACGAAAACTGAAACGGGACGGGCAGAAGATAGTGATGCTTACCGCCTATGATTACCCCAGCGCCAAGCTGGTGGATACTGCCGGAGTCGACCTGATTTTAGTGGGCGACAGCTTGGGTATGACAGTATTAGGGTATGAAAACACTGTGGCGGTCACCATGGAGGATATGATCCATCATACCAAAGCAGTAGTCCGTGGCGCTAAAAACGCACTGGTTGTTGCGGATTTACCGTTTATGTCCTATCAGGTCTCTCCCGCTTTGGCAGTTGCCAATGCCGGCCGGTTGTTGCAGGAAGCCGGGGCACAGGCAGTCAAACTTGAGGGTGGCGCTGAATATGCCGAGACGGTCGCCCAAATCGTCACTGCCGGAATTCCGGTCTTTGGTCACCTGGGATTTACCCCGCAATCAGTCCATCAATTGGGCGGCGCTTTCTTTCAGGGCAAAACTGCAGCGCAAGGAGGAAAACTGGTTGACGTCGCTTTACGTCTGGAAGCGGCGGGAATTTGCGGTTTAGTGCTGGAATTAGTCCCCTGGGAAGTTGCTGCAGCGATTACGGAACGCCTAAAGGTACCGACGATTGGGATTGGCTCCGGACCGGCCTGTGACGGGCAGGTCCTGGTATTCCATGACCTGCTGGGGTTCAATCCTGAATTCCGGCCTCGGCATAATAAAGTTTATGCCGAAATGGGGCCGCTGGTCAGCGCAGCGGTCTGTCAATATTGTAGCGAGGTCCGGGAAGGGAAATTTCCCGAAACCGCTCACACGCGGCGCATGGCGCCGGATGAATATGAACTTTTTTGCCGGTATTTAGAGGAAACCGATCAAAAGGAGGAACAGGCGTGATTGTAGTCAGGCAGGTAGAAGAGTTAAAACAGTTGGTGCAACAAGCCAGAGCGGCAGGCAAACAGATTGGGCTGGTACCAACCATGGGTTACTTTCATGAGGGGCATTTAGCTTTGATGCGGCAAGCCAGAGCCGAAAATGATCTGGTGGTGGTCAGTCTGTTTGTGAATCCGACTCAATTTGGGCCCAATGAGGACTATGCTACCTATCCTCGGGATGAAGCCCGGGACCGGGACATAGCGGAGTCCGCTAAAGTTGACTGGTTGTTTATCCCGGAGCCATCCGCAATGTATCCGGAAGGATTCCAAACTTTTGTAGAGGTGACCGGGCTTTCCCAAGGCTTATGCGGCACCAAGCGCCCCGGCCATTTTCGCGGGGTAGCGACAGTAGTCCTGAAACTGTTTAATCTAACCGGTGCCAGACGGGCCTATTTTGGGGAGAAAGACGCCCAGCAGTTGCGGGTTATCCGGCAGATGGTCAAGGACTTAAACCTGGAAGTGCAGATAGTGGGATGTCCGATTGTCCGCGAACCGGACGGATTGGCCTTAAGCTCACGGAACATTTACCTAAATGCTGCAGAGCGCCAGGCGGCCCTGGTATTGGTGAGAGTTCTTAATGAGGCGGAAACCTTAATTGCTCAGGGGTTAGTGGCAACGGAACCGTTAAGAAACCGCTTACTGCAGGTAGTGGCGGCGGAACCGCTGGCGGTCTTGGACTACCTCGAGATCTTGGACAGTCGGACGTTACAACCGCTACCGAGGCTTCAAGGTGAGGTATTAATTGCCCTGGCTGTTAAGATCGGCCGAACCCGCCTGATTGACAACCGGGTTTACCGGATTGATAACGAGGTGAATCAAGATGCTGCGCCAATTATGTAAGTCGAAAATACACCGGGCAACGGTAACCGGGACGAACTTGAATTATGCAGGAAGTATTACGATTGATGCTGAATTGTTACAAGCAGCGAAGATTCTTGAATATGAGCTGGTTCAGGTGGTAAATATCAATAATGGACAACGGTTTGAGACTTATGCCATTGCCGGTGAGCCCGGTTCCGGGACAGTCTGCCTTAACGGTGCTGCGGCCCGGCTGGCCGAACCGGGAGATTTGATAATTATCCTAAGCTACGGAATAGTCACTGAAAGTGAAGGGGCAAACTGGCGGCCCGTTATTGTTCATGTTGATGATGCCAACCGCCTGATTGACCAGGAGTAGTTAAAACAGGCTGTTATTAAAATTTTTAGCAGATTCGCCCTCCTTAAGCTATAATGAAAGGAGGAGGGGCAACCATGGAACAGATTATTCAAATTTTAAAAGCAAACCAGGGTGAATATGTTTCCGGGGAACAATTAGCTCAATCTGCCGGAATTACCCGCGCCGGGGTCTGGAAACAGATCAGCCGGTTGCGGGAGATTGGTTATTTGATTGAAGCGGCTCCCCGCCGGGGCTATAAATTATTGAATTTAACCAAAGCATTACATCCATTTGAGATTAAAGCCGGATTACAGACAAAACTGTTTGGGCAAACCATTGATTATCATAAGGAAACCGGTTCAACAAATCTGCAGGCGCGGAAGCTGGCGGCGCAGGGAGCGACCGAAGGAACAATTGTACTGGCGGAGTCCCAAACCAGCGGCCGGGGGCGGTTAGGCCGGACCTGGAGTTCCCGGCCCGGGCTGGGTTTATGGTTTAGTCTGATCTTAAGACCGCGGATCAGTACTGCGGAATTAGCAGTAATTACAGTTTTAACTGCGGTTACTCTCAGCCGAGCGATTTACCGGGTTACCGGAATCCAGGTTCAGGTAAAGTGGCCTAATGATCTTATGTACCACGGCGCTAAATTGGCGGGAATTTTAGCTGAGTTAAACGGGGAGATGGACCGGGTTAATTATTTAATTATTGGAATCGGCCTCAACGTTAACCACGGCCCGGCTGATTTTCCCCTTGAATTGCGAAATAAGGCGACCTCATTACGGATGATTAAACCGGTTGACTTTGACCGTAAAAAAATCCTCCAGAGGTTTCTGGAAGAGTTTGAAGCAAGTTATTTTGGATTGGGGCAGCAGGGACAGATAGCAGAGCTGATCGACTATGCCCGACAACATTCCGCCACTTTAGGGCGACAGGTTACCATCAATCAGGGCTTTGGTAAAATCTTAACCGGAACGGCCCTGGATTTGGACTGGGATGGAAGCCTGTGGTTGAAAAACCCGGAAGGGCAGTTGATTAGAGTTTATTCCGGGGAAATTATTGAAGCTTCAGTCGATTAAGGGAGTTTCATAATTGTCAATTATTAACTTATTAGTCGTTTGATCCTTTGACCGACTTAAAATTTACGCCATAATCCCACATTCCAAAGAGTATCAGGGTCTTCCAATTCGGAAGAAGCACCTAACCGCATTGACCAGTAATCATTTAACTTCCAGTCGGAAGTAAGGCCGAGATTGGTGTCGCGGGTATCCCAAAGGTCAATTCCGAGGGTGTGGTTGAAAGGCGTTTTTAAATCCAACCCCACTCCGACCCGGTTGCGGTATAGTCCTACCCTGGTGTGAAAAGCAGGCTTTTTAAAGTTATATTGAAGCGTTGCCAGATTATCATGGCCAATATCTTCCCAGCTAAAACGGATGGCCTTTTGCTCATCAAAATTTAAGTCCAGTTGATAATTGGCCGTAAGCTCATCCGCAGCATCCGCAGAGCGGTAACTGAGGCCAGCCTGGTTATGGAGGGACATTTTTTCAAAGTTATTCACCAAAACACTGACTTTTTTGGCAGCATTAGCTGCTTGGCCAATGATCTGCTTTAAGTTGGCAGCGTTCCCCTGGCCGGACGAAACCGCATCAACGGCTTTAGTTACTGATTGGGCGGCACCGCTAATGGCGCCCATAGTTTGATGGGCGTCATCTGCCAGGGTACTGATTTCACATCCGTTATCTGCCAAAATTGCAGTAAACTTGTCAAGGTTGGTGGAGACGGATTTAATATGAATCAGTATTTCCTGGAGGTCGGCGGCAGTTTGGCCGTTCGCGGCGATTCCATTTAAGAATTGGTTAACGGTGGCGCTAGCCCGGGCCAATTCGGCCGAGGCCAAGGCAGTGTTGCGAACCAAAGTATTAAGCGCCGCCTGGTTATGGTTAATTAATTGATTCGCAGTTGCGGTCAACTGCTCCATATTAGCCAGGGAATTTTTGATCGAAGCGGCCAAGGCCGGGTCGGCGAGTAATTTATTTAAAGAGTCAACCGTCTGTTTCACCGTATTCATCACTTCATAAGTGGTGCTGTAGAACTCTTCCAAGGATGCCGGAGTTTGTCCCCGGATTCGATTACCGGGGAGAGGCTGTTCCCCGGCTTTTAAAGGGTGGAGATCTAAATATTTATCTCCGACTACCCCGGCGCTGGCAATAAAGGCCTTGCTGGTCAAAGGAACCTTAAAGCCTTGGTTGATATGTACTCTAACAATGATCTGGTTTCCCTCAAAAAAAATTGAGCTAATCCTACCGACATCAACTCCAACATACTTAACGGGCGCGCCCGGTCGTAAGCCGTCAATCCGCTCAAAAACAATATCGATTTCGCTGCCTTTTTGCATAAAGGTAACCCGGTTTAACCAGAAAAACAAGGATAATAAGGCTACGAGTGCACCGGCTGTAAAAATTCCAACTTTAGTTTCTGGGTTAACCCCCATCTAATCGCCCCCTAATAAAAAAACTGTGGTGTGGCTCGAATTTCATTTATAATGCCGCTTGATAGTCGCTTAAGAACTGGCGCAGCAAGGGATATTCCGCGTTTTTCAGGTCGTTACGACTGCGGACTTCGACCAGATTACCCTGATGAAGAAGGCCAACCCGGTCGGCAACTTTGAGCGCGCTGCTGATATCATGAGTGACCACAATCGAGGTAATTCCCAATTTACTTTGCAATTCACGGATGAGTTCGTTGATGGTGTCGGCAATCAACGGGTCCAGACCAGTGGTTGGTTCATCATATAGTAAAATCGGTGGCTCGGTGGCAATGGCTCTGGCAATGGCGGTGCGTTTTTTCATCCCACCGCTGAGGTCGGAGGGCATTTTGGTTCCCACCTCAGAGTCCAGGCCGACAATTGCCAAAGTTTGATAGACTTTCTCCCGGATCAGCTTCTCTTTAACGCCGCGCCGACGGAGGCCAAAGGCGACATTGTCAAAGACATTCATGGAGTCAAAGAGGGCGGATGATTGAAAAACCAATCCCATTTTGTGACGGAGCTGTTGCCATTCTCGGGAAGACAGGGCGGCGGTGGATAAGTCGCCAATTTCGATCCAGCCCGAGGTTGGACGGATAAATCCCATGATCAAACGCAGCAGGGTACTTTTACCGCAACCGCTTGGCCCCATAATTACGAAAGTTTCACCTTTATTAACTTTCAGATTGAGATTGTTTAAAATCTGTTGCCCATTTACAATATAGCCGAGGTTTACTAATTTAATCAACTTAAAACCATCCTCATATTTAGATACTACAGTTAAGCAATCAGTTCCGTCCCTGTCTGGTAAGGCTACAGTTGGTAGAGAATTAATGATAGGAAACAGTTTAAAATGAAGATGGAGATGGTGGCGGTGACCACCGCCTGGGTAGTGGCCCTACCAACCCCTGCCGCTCCGTTTTCAGTGTTTAAACCTTTAAATGTAGCTACTCCGGAGATAATCATACCAAAAAAGAAGGCTTTGATCAAACCGCCCATAAAGTCCCAAAAGTTAACGAAAGTTAGAACGCCGTCGATGAAGTTTTGCAAGGGAATATTAGCGTAAACAACTGCCACCGTAAAACCGCCGGCCACGCCGATGAGGTCGGAAAAAAGGGTTAGAAGTGGTAACATCAATGCACCGGCCAGAATACGGGGAGCGACCAGATAGTCAATGGGGTCGGTGGAGAGCGCCTCCAGAGCTTCAATTTGTTCGGTTACTTTCATTGAGCCAATTTCAGCGGCAATTGCCGAACCGACCCGTCCCGCCACCACAATTCCGGTGAGCACTGGAGCCAGTTCCCGGGCAAATGCTAAAGTCAGGCCTTGTCCCAATTGGGAACTCAAGCCGAAAGTGGCAAAGATTTTAGCCAATTGCAATGAGAATACGATCCCGGTGAAGACGGAGATGGTTAAAACGATGGGCAGTGATTTAATCCCAATCGACTCCATCTGGACAAAAGTGTTTTTCCAGAAGATATTGTTCCGTAAGATCGACTTGATACTCCGAAAGTATAATTGACTAAAAGTGCCGAAGTTAAAAAGGCAGTCGGCTGTAGTGTTGCCTATTTTGTGGATCAAGCTGGTCCAGTGATTTTTGGAAATTTCAGGCATGGTCATTTCCTTTCCAAAGCCGGAGCAGGTTACAAGTTCTTCGTAGCAATACCTAATGTTATTCTTTAGTAAAGAACTGAACTCCTTCATGAGATTGGATATAATTTATTCCCAGCCGGTTTCGATCTGGATCACCATCCCGGGTTAATTAAGCAGTCATTGAAGGCAAAAATAACCATGGTAATTAGGAGGTTTCATAATTATTATTAAGAAAGTTTTAATACCGGTATTAGCCGACTTAATCTATAAATTGTGTTATAAATGGGTATTTTGGAAATATGAAACTCGTTCACTAAATATCCATGGCTTGGGTTGAAGCTGTAGGTATCCACATATGTCCATAGCAGATTATCCGATTGGTACCTCTAGTTATCAGCAGCAGACTTTTTACGGTGCCAAATTAGGATCATGGTCTTTTTTCGCTGCTTTAAATACGGGTTAAGTAGTAATTCCAATAATTTAAACAAAAAGCGATTCCCCCTTCCTGCTATTTTTGGAGTAAGCATTGTTCACCGGTCTTTTACAGTTTTACAGACCAAAAGGGAACAGGCGCCTCCGGATTTGGTTTAAAATTAATTTATTATATGAATACCCTTGGTGTAAGTGTGATTAGTACCTGTTTGAGGAGAGGTTGATGGGAATAAAACAAATAATTATAACCACTTAAAAACCAGAAGGAAACTTTTTGACACCGTCGAAAAGATTTTAGTAATGAGAGTAAGGGAGGTAGTTGGATTGGTGTTAAGGGACTTAAAATATACTCCAGATCACCAGTGGGTTAAAGTGGAAGGGAAACGGATCCGGATCGGAATTACCGATTATGCCCAGCAAGAACTGGGTGATATTGTTTTTATTGATCTTCCGGGAGCTTGGGAACGGGTCGATACCAAAGGAGTGATGGTAACGATCGAATCGGTAAAATCAGCAACGGATTTCCATGCGCCGGTCAGCGGTGAGGTTGTCGAAGTTAATGAAGCTTTAAAGGACAGTCCGGAACTGGTGAACCAGGATCCCTACCACCAAGGGTGGCTGGTGATCATTGAGCCATCTCATCCCCAAGAATTGAAGAATCTTCTAACCGCTGCCGAATATACAGCCTTAATAGGTAAATAAGTTGCTGGCAGGAGGCAAGCATGAAATATTACGTTGGTGATGTGGTAAAGTTACGTAAGGCCCACCCCTGCGGCGGGTCTGAGTGGGAAATTTTACGGGTCGGTATGGATTTTCGCCTCAAATGTCTGGGATGTGGCCGGGTGGTAATGTTACCCCGGCCGGATTTTGAGAAATCGGTCAAAATGGTTTTAGGCCCGAAGGGTGAAAATAATTCGGAACAAAAGTAAATAACTACTTGAATTATCCGATCTAAAAGTGTATAATTCATTAGTAACTTCCCTGCTCTGGAGAGACAGGGCCGTTTTTTAGTCCATGGGGAGGAGGTGATTCGGGTGAGGAATTACGAGGTTATGTATATCCTCAAACCTGAACTGGAAGAAGAAGCCATTGACAGCATTGTGACCCGTTTTGAAGAGGTTGTGACGAACAACGGTGGTGAAGTGGTAAAAACCGACCGTTGGGGAAAACGTCGTTTAGCCTACGAAGTCAATGATTATACTGAAGGTTATTATGTCTTAATGTACCTTAAGGCTCCCAGTCAAGCCAGTCAGGAATTGGACCGGGTTTTAAAGATTCAGGATGACGTAATTCGGCATTTAATTGTCAAAACTGAAGAGTAACGAAGGTGTTCAAATGAATCATATTGTTTTAATTGGACGATTAACCCGTGATCCGGAACTGCGCTACACTCCTAACGGAGTGGCTGTCACTAATTTTGATTTAGCGGTGAACCGTCCCGTACCAAATCAGGCTGGGGAACGGGAAACTGATTTTATCAGAATCATCGCTTGGCAAAAACAAGCGGAATTATGCGCCAATTACCTTAAAAAAGGCAGATTGGTGGCGGTGGAAGGCCGCTTACAGATCCGCAGTTATGAGACACAGGACGGCCAAAAGAGACGGGTAGCTGAAGTAGTAGCCAATCAGGTGCAATTTTTGGACCGGAAAGATGAGAGCGGCCCGGAACCGGAGAGTAAACCGGATAGTGTCCGGGAAGACCTGGACGGAATCAATTTGGACGATCTTCCATTTTAGGGTTTGAGAGAGGTGTAGAAATAATGGCTAAAAATACCGACGGAGCACAGCGAACCGGACGGCGTAAGAAAAAAGTCTGTTCGTTTTGTGCCGATAAAGTGCAATATATTGATTACAAGGAAGTTGCCAAGTTAAAAAAGTTTGTTACTGAGCGCGGCAAGATTTTACCTCGCCGGATCTCCGGTAATTGCGCGATCCACCAACGTCAATTAACAGTGGCGATTAAAAGAGCGCGGCAAATTGCATTAATGCCGTTTACCAGTGAATAAAGAGGCTTTGAGCCTCTTTTTTAAATTCTCCGTCTGAAGTTACGAGTAGCGCAGGAAAAAAGCGATGGGTAGAGAATATGATTGTGATAAAGGAGGAACATACTATGCCCTCTACCAATCATGAAGTTAATATTGTAAAAAATGTTAAGACCATCGAATTGCTTAAAGCAGAAATTGTCAGCGCTATCGGTGACTTGTTCACGGCAATGGTGAAAAATAGCGAAGCAGGAATTCTACGCGGGTTATCCAATTTAATTTTAGGCTGTTATTTTTTAGGGAAACGCTTGGGAATTCCCTTTGCTAAGCTTGACGAGGAAATTTACAAAAGCTTGAGTTCTCAAGAAATGCAAACCCTGGATTTGGAAAAGTGGTTCGGTGATGTTTCCAGTTTTCAACAGTATGCCAATGAAAGATTTCGAAACAGGTAGGTGGATGATTTGAAAGTTATTTTACAAAATGATATCCGATCATTGGGAAAAAAAGGCGATATTAAAGAGGTTGCGGATGGATATGCCAGGAATTATTTAATTCCTAAAGGACTGGCGATCGAGGCTACTGCCGGAAATGTCAAAATGGTTTCCCAACAAAAAGAACAGGCCATCAAGAAGGATCTAAAAGATGCTGCGGAAGCGCAACAACTCGCGGAACGTTTGAATGGCACTACAATTACTTTTAAGACTAAAGCCGGTGAGGGCGGTCGGCTATTCGGTTCAATTACCGCTAAGGATATTGCCGAGCAGATCCGCAAAATATTCAAAGTAGAGCTGGACAAGCGTAAGCTGGAAATCGATGACTCCATTAAGACTTTAGGGAGTCATCCGGTAAAAGTCCATTTGTACAAAGGAATTGTCGCCGAAATAACCGTAAATGTAGTTACAGAATAATTTACGAGTATGGAAACATTAAAGCTCTTGCCTTATAGCTGTGGTTTCGCTACCGGTCCGGAGCTATTTTAATATATAATGAATTTTATTTTCTGTTTTAGTTTAGGCAGAAAGAAAGGTACTTGAATGAAAAATTTTTTAAAAAGGCTGTCGCCCAGAGCTATTAACCAAGTTTCCCTTCATAAAAGATTGTCAGACGAGGAGCAACTGGCCCGTCAGGTAGCAGCAATCTATGCCTTGTTAGCTAATTTGTATGGCTCAGATAAATTGGTGTTAAAAGCCGGAAAGTTAGAGGCTTTAAAATTAATGCGTTCCGAAAAACTGGAGGACCGCATTCTGGCCTTGCAACGGATTGTCTTTGAAGACCCGACAATCGATGCTTCGCAGGCTTCGTCAGATTTTGCAGAAATTTTAAATGACATCGAAGACGAAATTGCGGACTTAATTGCCAGAAAAACCGTTGAAGAGAAGATTGAAAAGAAGATTTCCGAGCGGATGCAACAACGCCATGAAGAGTATTTAAAGGAAATTAAGACCCAAATTTTACGGGAATCTTCCGGTCCGGATAATCCTTATACCCTTAAAAAACTATCCGAATTGGAGAAACTTGATGAGATTAACCTATCCAAGTCAGCTTTGGAAAAGCTGAAACCGACCAGTTTAGATCAGGTTGTAGGTCAAGAACGGGCGATTAAGGCGTTACTGGCCAAGCTGGCCTCCCCCTTTCCTCAGCATGTAATCTTATACGGCCCGCCAGGAATCGGTAAGACCACTGTGGCCCGGTTGGTTTTGGAAACAGCCAAAAAATTGCCGTTTACCCCTTTTAGAGAAGATGCTCCCTTTATTGAGGTGGATGGCACTACTTTACGTTGGGATCCACGGGAAGTGACTAATCCGTTGTTGGGTTCGGTGCATGATCCGATTTATCAGGGCGCCCGTCGGGAACTGGCCGAGGGTGGCGTGCCTGAACCCAAACCGGGATTGGTCACGGAAGCCCACGGCGGGGTATTATTTATTGATGAGATCGGGGAGATGGACCCGATGCTCCAGAACAAACTGTTAAAAGTGTTAGAAGATAAACGGGTATTCTTTGATTCCGCTTACTATGATCCCAATGAACCGAATGTGCCGAAATACATTAAAAAGTTATTTGCTGAGGGAGCACCAGCCGATTTTATTTTGATCTCGGCTACTACCCGTGATCCGTCGGAGATCAGTCCGGCAATCCGTTCCCGTTGCGCGGAAGTATATTTTGAACCGTTAAGCCGGAATGACATTGCTATGATTGTGTCTCAGGCCGCGCAACGACTTAACGTGGATCTTGATCCACAATTGCCTGAGCTGATCAGTGAGTACACGATTGAGGGCCGTAAAGCGGCGGGAATCTTAGCAGATACCTATGGGTTAGCTTTATATAAAAGCGGGATTAATGATCCGGACCGGCAAAGGGTGAAGTTGCACCGGGAGGACCTTCTGGAAGTGGTCCAGGCCAGCCGTTTATCTCCCTATCTCACTGTTAAAGCTTCAAACAGCTTCGAATTGGGGAAGATCTTTGGATTGGGGGTAAGCGGATTTGTCGGGTCGATCCTGGAAATTGAAGCAATTTGTTTTCCGGCCCAGGAAAAAGGGAAAGGCCGGTTAAGATTTAACGAAACCGCCGGCAGCATGACCAAGGATTCGGTTTTTAACGCCGCCTCGGTGGTCCGTCTGGTTACCGGTCTGGACTTGGCGGATTTTGATGCCCATGTGAATATGGTCGGTGGTGGCCGGATTGACGGTCCTTCGGCCGGAGTTGCGATTACCCTGGCAATCATCAGCTGTCTGACCGGCCGGCCGATCCCTCAGAATATCGCAGTTACCGGCGAAGTATCGATTCAGGGTAAAATCAAAGCCGTGGGCGGAATACATGAAAAAATTTACGGCGCCCGTCAGGCTGGAGTTACTAAGGTCTTTGTACCGAAAGAGAATGAGAAAGACATACCGGTGGGACTGGATGACATTGAAGTTGTTGCGGTAGCTTCCATTCAGGAGCTAACTGCACAGGCGTTGGGGCCTGAATTAGACCGTAATTAACTAAGGATTTGACGTTAAATGGACTAAGCCGGAGCTGAGATTGGTTACGGTTAATAATCAGCCTTGATTACCATAGGTTTGATTCTTTTTACAACGGATGAGACGGAAGATGACATACTTTTAACTTATGGAGGAGCAAATGAGTGTCGCAACAATAATGGAGCGAGTCCCCCCTCAAAATATCGACGCTGAACGTTCCACTTTGGGTTCGATGTTACTGGACAAAGAAGCTATCTATGATGTAATAGAGCTTCTCAAACCCGAAGACTTCTACCGGGAATCCCACCGGGTCATCTTTGAAGTGGTAGTCCATTTGTGTAATAAAGGTGAACCGGTGGATATTATTACCGTATCAGAAGAGTTAAAACAGCGTAATATGCTTGAAAAGGTTGGCGGGATCGCTTATTTGACTTCATTGGCCAATGCCGTTCCGACTGCAGCAAATGCGGTGTATTATGCAAAAATTGTTGAAGAAAAGGCGCTATTGCGTTCGATTATCACAGTTTGTACCAATATTGTGGGGATGGGTTATGAGGCTACCGAAGAAGTAGATACAATTTTGGATGAAGCTGAAAAGCAGATCTTTCAAATTACTCAGAAACGAAATGTAAAGGGATATGTCAGTTTACGTAGTATCCTGATTGACACCTTTGAACGGATTGAACAACTTTATGAATCTAAAGGGGGAGTTACGGGATTAGCTACCGGTTTTTCCGACTTTGACCGGATGACCGCCGGGTTACAGCCGTCGGATTTGATTATCTTGGCAGCCCGGCCCAGTATGGGTAAGACCACTTTTGCCTTGAATATTGCCAGTTACGTGGCAATGGAAGTAAAGCAACCGGTGATTATGTTCAGCTTGGAGATGTCCAAGGAACAGTTAGCGCTTAAACTCCTCTGTTCCGAAGCAGGGGTGGATAACCAAAGGATCCGTACGGGTACCTTATTGGATTCCGACTGGCCGAAACTCTCCCATGCATTAGGTAAACTCTCCGATTCACTGATGTTTATTGATGACACTCCCGGCTGTACGGTAATGGATATCCGGGCCAAGGCGCGCCGGATCAAAGCCGAACATGGTCTAGGGCTGATTGTCATCGATTATTTGCAGTTAATGCAAGGCAGGGGTAAATCGGAAAACCGGCAACAGGAAGTGTCGGAGATCTCCCGTTCCTTAAAATCATTGGCTCGGGAGTTGAATGTCCCAATCCTGTCGCTCTCGCAGCTGTCACGGGCAGTTGAACAACGAACCGATAAAAAGCCCTCCTTGGCGGATCTGCGGGAATCCGGGTCTTTGGAACAGGACGCCGACATCGTAATGTTTTTATACCGGGAGGATTATTATAACCCGGAAACCGACCGTAAAGGGATTACTGATTTAATTATATCCAAACAACGTAACGGCCCGGTCGGTTCAGTCGGGCTGTTCTTTAAGAAAGAGACCGGCCAATTTCTCAGTTTGGATACCAGCAGGAAACCTTAATATTTCTTATTAACCAAAACACAAGGGGCGAATTAAATCCGCCCCTTGTAGGTTTTTTAGAATTTAAATTCCACCCCGACGCCGATGATGTCGTCGACATCGCTGTCTTCGTCCTTACAATAATCAATCCAACAGGTGAGCTGGTCAGTAGGGTAAAATTCCAAACCGGCCAGCAGTTTGGTAGTAGCATCGTATCCTTTTAGGTCATAGTCTAGGTAAGCCACTCCGAGGTTGGCCGTTAGGTATTCGTTAAAAGCATATTCGACTTGACCGGTAAGGTGATAACCGGTGTAGGAATCGGCATTTTCAGGCTCTATGCTACTATATTCTGCCTTTCCGACTAAAGCCACCGGTTCCAACAGGTCTTTTTTAGCGCGCAGCCCCAGAGTGAAGGCATTTTTCTTCTCGGAGTAATCATATTGGAAGGTACCGGCAAAGTTGTTGATAAACTCATAACGCAACCCGAAAGAGGTAGTGGCGTCATCGGCATCTTTTTCGGATTCTGTGGCATAACTCAGCCAGAGTAAGGTCTGGCTGCTGATTCCGATATTTCCGGTAATTTTGTAGGAATCATAATCAAGATTTTCATTTTGCAGCGAAACTGAATAACCTTCGCCGACATTTACACCAATGGTACCGGCCAGAGCGTTAGTTGCCAAAGTTAGGACCAGGATTATAACTGATAAAAGCACGGTTAATCGCTTCATTTCAGACCCTCCTACCTTATTCTGTTTTTAAATTCATACATTCGGCAGATTTTTAGGAAATCCTGTTGTAAATATAAAAAAATGTAAATAATTACATCTTTTCGTTAGCGGTGAATTAAAAACAACTACCTTAATATTTCATGAGTTCAATGGGAATTTAAAGGGGTTGGTAGCGCATACACCTTATATATGGAGGGATTGACAAAATGAAATTGAAACCGCACTCAGTCGGTATGAAATTAGCGCAATTGTTAGATATTCCCTTAGATACCGCAGTGGATTGGCCACGGCTTATCATAAACGCTAACCGGAGTGTTTCAATTCAGAATCACCGCGGTGTGATTGAATATGATCAGAATGTAGTGCGGATTAATACCAAACTTGGTGAAGTGGCGCTCTACGGTGAGGAACTGGCTTTGATTTCAGCATTGAAAGAGGAAGTGGTGGTCGAGGGCCGGCTGGAACGGGTGGAATTGGTGGATTGGAGGTAAAGACGCTTGTCCTTAAACCATTTGATCTCATTTTTTACCGGTTTTCTCAAAATCATCGTTCGTGGCAACCAATTGGAGAAGTTTATCAATTTGACGACAGGTTCCGGACTTTATTTGTGGGATATTAGGCGACCGGGTGCGGATGTACTCCAGCTGAAAATGCGGGCCCATGGGTTGGGGCGGCTCCGGCCCATTGCCAAGAAATCAGGCTGTACAATCAAGATCAGTCATAAACACGGTTGGCCGTTTATATGGCGCCGTCTGGCGCAACGGAAAATCTTTTTTATCGGGGCCCTCTGCTTTTGCCTGGGTTTGACCTACATGTCTTCATTTGTCTGGTTTATCAAGCTGGACGGCGTCGCTCCCCGCCAAAAACCGGGATTATTAAAGGTTTTGCAAGGGGCCGGCTTGCGCTGTGGCATCCGCCGACAAGAGCTTTTGACCAAAAAGGGGTTAATCGAACGGGAAGCGTTGCTGCGAGCGCCGTCTGCTGTATGGCTTGGGATCGGTGTAAAAGGGGTGGTTGCTGAAGTAAAGGTTGTGCCCAGAAAGACCGCTCCGGCTCCGGTTGGCCCGGCGGATATGGTGGCGGTGGCCGACGGTTTAGTTACTAAAATAATGGTCGTCCGGGGGGTCCCTTTGGTTAAAGAAGGTGATGTTGTAATGCAGGGTCAATTGCTAATCAGTGGTACTCAGTGGTATAACGATTTGCAGAGTGGAGCATCGTATAAGGAAGAAGTGACCGCCAGCGGAGTAGTTGAAGCCAAAGTCTGGCACGATCTGGAGATTGTTGAACCAAAAGCTGTTTACCGGCCGGTACTTTCGGAAAAACGGTATATTAAATATCAATTACGTTGGGGAAAACAGGTTTGGCAATTGGGGGCCTTCGGTATAAAACCTCAGGGCGATTATTTTTGGCAACGTCATTATAAACAGCTTTACCGGGGAAGGAATCCCTCCGAAATTGTAGAAATTACAAAAGATATATACCAAAAAGTCACTTGGAAAAAGGTGCGGCGGCCTTTAAATGAAATAAGGCGTTCCGCTTTAGCAGAGTTAGAGCGGAGGCGTAAAATTTTAAATTATCCGGCCTTTGACTCACGGACGTTGCAATGGTTTAATGAAGGAGCGTTTGTGAAACTGCAAGTGACCATGGAGGATCGCCGTGATATTGCTAAAGTAGTACCACGGGTGAAAGGAGCAAATAAATTTTTTGGATCAAACCGAGTACAAAATGGAAATTGAGCCGAAGCTGGCGGCATTGCTGATGGGGAATTTGGAAGAAAACCGCCGGATTATTGAAGCGGAATTGGGTTTAAATATTTTTTTTAGGGGTACTGAGATCCGACTTGTCGGTGCTGCGGCAGCTGTAACCAAGGGAGCAACCATTTTAGATATTATTCATTCACAATTGAAGAAAGGTTATGGGACCAGTTTAGCGGAACTCCATTATTTGATTGCTTTGGCTAAAGAGAATCAACTGGGCCAGGTTGGCAATTTAGCCGGTGAAGTAGTGACGGTGACTGCCCGAGGTAAAAAGATCTTCCCCCGGACCATCGGACAGAAACTTTATGTCGATTCAATGCGCCAAAACTGTGTGACCTTCGGAATTGGACCGGCCGGCACCGGAAAAACCTTTTTGGCAGTGGCCATGGCAGTAGTTGCTTTACAGTCCAAGCTGGTAAACCGGGTGGTTTTGACCCGGCCGGCAGTAGAAGCTGGTGAAAAATTAGGATTTTTGCCCGGCGATTTACAGGAGAAAGTTGATCCTTATTTAAGGCCGTTGTATGATGCGCTCTATGAGATTATGGGTGTAGAGTTATTTCAGAAGAATTTGGAACGGGGGATTATCGAAATTGCACCCTTAGCGTATATGCGCGGCCGTACTTTGGACGCTTCGTTTATTATCTTGGATGAGGCTCAAAATACCACTTCGGAACAGATGAAGATGTTCCTGACCCGTTTGGGCGTTGGCTCCAAAGCGGTAGTAACCGGCGATATTACCCAGATCGATTTGCCGCCGGGGGTAGTCTCCGGGCTAAATGAGGCAATCCGGGTTTTTGAGGGAATTAGCGGGATTGCCATTAGTTATTTAACTGTCCGTGATGTGGTGCGGCACGAGTTGGTCCAAAAAATTATTGAAGCTTACGAAAAATACAAACGGTTCAAGGATGCCCGCGGAGGAATGACTAATGGAACACAATGACAACCAAAGTGCACTTTCGAAGAAAGGACGCAACTATGAAACGCTGGCAACGGAAGTAGCCTCTAAAGTGATTGGGGTTTTTAAAGTACCTTCTTTTCGTGAAGGTTTATTAATTGTGGTCTGTTTTGGGCTTTTAATCTGGTTATTGCAGATCAATTTGTTTCCGCGCGCATTGGATATTAAGGTGGGACAAGTCAGTAAAGAAGATATTCGTACTCCCCGTGATGTGGTCAATTGGGAAGCAACCAAACTTGCCCGCGATGAAGCGGTAAAGATTGCGAGGGAAAATGCGCTTCAGGATCCGGAGTACTATAAAATTGACAAGATGATCAGTCAAACCGTAACCGTCAAGTTAAAAGGTTTCTTTGAATTCATCGACCGGGTCCGCCGGGAGCAAAAAGAGTTTAAGGATTTGACGAACCGTACTGAATCCAATTTACTACTGTCACAGCTAAAAACCTTTTTATACGAAACACCGGATTTGCAATTAATTAGAGATATTTTACGTTTGGATACCCAAGAGTTCCAGGAGTTAAGGGAGAAGTCAATCGCATTTTTAGCTGAAACCGAGTTAAAACTGAGAATTAGCAAAGAAAACCTGGCCGATCATAAGGAAGCATTACCGGAACTAATCGGGACAGACCTGTTTTCCGCAGCAGTCAAGCCGGTGGCAGTCGCATTGTTAAAGGTAACGCTTACTCCCAACCTGATTTTGGACACCAACAAATTAGATGAACTGTGTAAGCAAGTTAAAAAAGAGTTTCCCCGAGTAGTCCATAAACAGAATGATTTGATTATCGCTAAAGGCCAGGTCATTACCGAAAATGATCTTAAGATGCTCAATGAACTGCATTTAATTGCGGATGAGTCCAACCGGGTTCGGGTTTTTTTTAGCCTCTCGGTTCTGATCTTGTTTTTAGTGGGTTTGGGGCTGATTTATATTTATATGTTCTACCCCAATCTATTTATTAAAGAACGTCTGCTGTACCTGACATTGTTGTTACTGCTACTGGTATTGGGGATGGTTAAAATCCTATCGTTGGTAGGTAACCCGGCCTTGCCGTACCTGGCTCCGGTTAATTTTGCAGTAATGTTGTTAACAATATTGGTGAATCCTCCGGTAGCTTTGGTACTGGTAATTGTCCTCAGTTTGCTGGGAGGCATTATTGTCGATTTCAACCTGGAATTGACGATCTTCTATTTTATCAGTGGTGTGATTACGATTCTGACATTAAGTAAATTTCAACGCCAGCGTGACCTGGTACGCAGCGGCTCGGTATTGATGGCGGCGAATGCGTTTACAGTGGTTTTGTTAAATCTACTTTTCCGGGTCCATTTTGAACCGCTGGCCATCCTGCTGGCAAGTATCGGCGGCTTTGTTTCTGCGGTTTTGGCCATCGGTTCCTTACCGTTTTTGGAAAATACTTTTAAAGTAATCTCCCCAATCCGATTACTGGAATTATCAAATCCGGGTCATCCTTTATTACGGCGACTCCAGATTGAAGCACCGGGAACCTATCACCACAGCCTGATTGTGGGTAATCTGGCAGAGGCTGCTGCCCAGCAAATCGGCGCCGATACCTTATGGGTTCGGGTGGGCTCTTACTACCATGATATCGGGAAGATTAAACGTCCGTACTTTTTTGTAGAGAATCAGTTCGGACAGGAAAATCCCCACGAAAAGCTGACTCCTACATTAAGTACGTTAATTATTACCGCACACGTTAAAGATGGTATGGAAATGGCTCGGGAGCATGGTTTACCGGATAAGCTGATTGAAATCATAAGTCAGCACCATGGGACGGACTTGGTACGCTACTTTTTTAATAAAGCAGCTGAAAATGTTCAAGAGGAAAAAGAAGTACTGTCGGAAGCGGATTTCCGTTATGAAGGACCTAAACCGCAAACTAAAGAAGCTGCTCTGGTGATGCTGGCTGATTCAGTGGAAGCGGCGGTAAGAGCTTTAACCAAGTATACACCAGCCAAAATTGAGTCATTGGTTCAAAAGATTATCCGGGAACGGCTGGATGACGGCCAGTTTGACGAATGCAGCCTGACTTTAAAAGACTTAACGGCGGTAAAAAATAGTTTTATTAAAGTATTAGGTGGTTTATATCACAGCCGGATTGAATACCCTGAAAAAGTACTCAAAGAAATCGAAAGGAAGAAAAACCATGCCGACCTTGTTAAATAATATTCAGTCGCAACAGGAGTTAACAGAAGCCCAACTGGCTTTGGTCACAGCGGTCCTTGATTTTGGTCTGGCCAGCTTTGACCGATCTGAAGCCGAAGTCAGCCTAGTTTTGGTAGATAACGATTATATTCAGGAACTAAACTTGGAATACCGGGGAGTGGACCAACCCACCGACGTTTTATCTTTTGCCTTGGAAGAAGCTGATGAAGCTCCGGAACTACACAGTGAGGAAGAGCTGCCCAAGTTGTTGGGCGATATCTATATCTCGGTGGAACGGGCCCGGGAGCAAGCCGAAAGTTACGGGCATTCCTTAGAGCGGGAACTTGCTTATCTGGCCACACACGGGTTATTGCATCTTTTAGGTTATGACCATCAGACCTCCGAAACTAAGCAGGTAATGCGGCAAGCGGAAGAACGGATTATGCAGGAGTTTATGTTAAGTCGAACTTAGGAGGAGACCTTTGAAATCACGGACTTTACTTGAATCATTTAATTACGCTTTTGCCGGAGTTATTTATGCTTTAAAGACACAACGTAATATGCGGCTGCACTTCTTAGCTACGGTAGCGGTTTTATTGGCATCATTACTATTAAAAATAGGGAAAACCGATTTTTTAGTGTTAATTCTGACTATTGCTTTTGTAATTACCGCGGAAATGATTAATACCGCAATTGAAGCAACAATTGACCTGATAACCAGTAAGTACCATCCGGTCGCGGCGATTGCCAAAAACGTGGCTGCCGGAGCGGTGCTGGTTGCTGCCACGGTGGCGGTGTTCGTTGGTTATCTAACCTTTTTTCCCAAAATTGATCCCTTGATACCAAGGGTGATCGATATGTTACAGCAGACTCCGGCCTATTTGACTCTGATTGGCTTAATCTTGACCGTCATTGCTGTTATTGCTGGTAAAGCACTGCTGAAATGCGGTACACCCCTGCAAGGCGGGATGCCGAGCGGTCATGCGGCGTTGAGTACTTCGGCGGCAACAGTGATCTCTTTACTATCCCGTAATGGGTTAATCACGATGCTGGCCTCGTTTTTAGTTTTTTTAGTAGCAGAAAGCCGGGTTGAAAAAGAGATTCATACCTGGCCGGAAGTTTTAGTCGGTGCTGTAGTCGGTTTTCTGCTTACTTTATTAGTTTTCCAAATCATGGGATGAGACAGAAAGAAGGCAAGAGGTGGATTGATGAGGGAACAGTTAATTGCTGCGGCAACCAAGGCCCGCGAAATGGCTTATGTACCCTATTCCAATTATAAAGTTGGGGCAGCTTTGTTAGGAAAATCGGGGCGGATTTATACCGGATGTAATGTGGAAAACGCTTCTTACGGGGCATCAATCTGTGCGGAACGCACTGCGCTAGTTAAGGCTATTTCCGAAGGTGAACGGGAGTTTTCTATGATTGCAGTGGTTACAGACAGTCCTAAACCGAGCTCTCCCTGTGGTATTTGTCGTCAGGTACTCTATGAATTTGGACCGGAAATCCGGCTGATCCTGGCCAACCTGCAGGGAGACAGCTTTGAAACTTCGATTGCCGAATATCTTCCGGATGGGTTCGGTCCCCGTGATCTTTGGTAGGAAGAGGTTGGTATAGCAATGAATTACGAGGATAAGATCAACATCGAAAGTATTACCGAAGTTGACGACTATTTGCGTGATATTATCCTGGCAATTGACGAAGAGGCATTTGGCCAGGGGAGTCTGAATGAATGGTCACTGCCGCCGTTTTTACACCATGGTAAAGTATATTTAGCCCGGTATAATGGAGTACCGGCTGCAATTGCCGAACTATTACGGGACTGGCAGGAACCGGAATTGGTCTACCTCTATGGCTTAGCAGTTGCTAAAGAATATCGCGGTTTTGGAGTAGGGACAGCACTGTTAAGTTTTATTTTAACCAATTTAACCCAAAACGGGTTTCGCCGGTTGCAGCTGACAGTCCATCCGGATAATCAAGCGGCGCTCCATATGTATCAGGCAAAATTTGGCATGACCAGGCTCAGACTGGAAAAGAATTACTACGGAAAAGGGGAAGACCGGTGGCTGATGGAGTGGAGAAGCGAGCTATGAAAGGAATAAAATCAGGTTTTGTGGCCTTAGTCGGCCGTCCCAATGTCGGAAAGTCCAGTCTTTTAAATACCTTTATCGGTCAGAAGATTACGATTACGTCCGATAAACCGCAGACGACCCGGAATCAATTACGCGGGATTTTGACCGGAGCCGATTATCAGATCATCTGGCTGGATACCCCCGGAATTCATCGCCCTTTGCACCAATTGGGCAAACAAATGTTGAAACAGGCCCAAACGGCATTACCCAATGCGGATCTGGTATTATGGGTTTTGGATGCCGCCAGCGGCTATACAGCTTCCGATCAAAAAGTTGCTGCATTTTTGCAAGAAATCAAGGTTTTAAAGATGTTGGTCTGGAATAAAGCTGATCTCCTCGAACCTGAGGTGCAGTTGCCGGAAGTTCCTGGTTTTGAAAAGGTCTTTCTGGTGTCCGCCCGGACCGGCGCCGGAGTGGACAAGTTATTACAAGCTGTAGTCGCCGCATTGCCAGAAGGGCCGTTTTATTACCCTCCCGATCAAGTAGCTGACCACCCGGAACGGTTTATCGTCGCGGAACTAATCCGTGAGCAGGTGCTGGTGTATACAGAGGAGGAAGTACCCCACTCGGTGGCCGTTCAGGTTGAGACACTGAGCCAACGGACTGGTGGCAAAATTTATATTGAAGCCAACATTTATGTGGAACGGGATTCACAAAAAGGGATTTTAATCGGAGCCGACGGCGGTAGGCTAAAAAAAATAGGCACTGCTGCCCGGCAACAGATTGAAGCTATGTTAGGCGTGCCGGTTTATCTGAATCTCTGGGTTAAGGTCCGCCGGAATTGGCGTAACAATGAACGGGATTTAAAAGAATTCGGCTACTGGGAGAAGGAGAAAAAATAAAGGTAAAGAGGTTGAAAAATGCGAAAATACTTGCTGCCTGGATTTATTTTTATCGCAATAATTGTTATACCATTTTTATCCTATGCCCAAACCGAGGATTTAGTGAAAATTGGTTTAACTTGGGGCCAAACCGAAATCCGGCTTTGTTTGGGGGAACAGGACCGAATTTTTGATCTTTCCGGTCCCCAGCCGCAACCGCTTCAGGTTACCCCCAATACTACTCTAACTTTCGGCGTGTCCGGAAACGCTATAACCGTCAACAGTCGGCCAGTGAGCAGAGGGCCGATCCAAATTTTAGCCGGTAATACTTTTTTAACCTGGAATAATCAAAATTACCGTCAGGAGTTGCAGGTGGTCTTGATTAACCGTAAGTTAACACTACTCAACCGCTTGCCCTTAGAAGAATACCTTCGGGGAGTTGTTCCTAAAGAAGTTCCGGCCCAATGGCCCTTGGCCGCTTTAAAAGCCCAGGCCATCGCCGCCCGTACCTATACTGTTGCCACACTGGGCCGTCATAAGGCCAATGGGTTTGACTTGTGCCCCAGTACGCATTGCCATGTCTATGGCGGTGCTTCGGCTGAAACACCTACCACGGACCAGGCGGTTGCCGAAACTGCCGGTAAAGTAATTACTTATCAGGGGAAGATTATTAAAGCGATTTACCACTCCACTTCCGGAGGGTATACCGAGGACCCGGCGACGGTTTGGGGGTATTCCGAGGCTTATTTAAAACCGGTTCCCGATTGGGACCATAGTTCGCCCTATTTTACGTGGTACCGGAGTTGGGAATGGGCGGATTTGCAGGCGGCGGTTGCCCGTACCTACCCTCAGGTCGGTCGTTTGGAACGGGTTCTACCGACGGCGATGGCGCAAAACGGCCGGGTGCTTCAAGTCACGATTTACGGCGACCGCGGCGTAGTAATTCTCAGTGGTGAACAGTTTCGTTTTTTTGCTAATCTTCCCAGTTCCAATATGCAACTGGGGATGATTTACGGACCGGATCCGTTGATTACTTTATGGTGGCTGGAAAATAAACCTTTTCCCGAGGCCTTTATGAACAACCGGGAGCTTCCTGGAGCACCGGTGGAAGTAATCACTCCCCCTTGGGAGCTGGAAGATCCCTGGGCCTGGCTTCAGGATAAAATTCCGCTGCGGCTGATCTTCCGGGGCAAAGGTTGGGGCCACCGGATTGGTTTCAGTCAGTGGGGCGCAAAAGGAATGGCGGAAGCCGGCTATAATGAAGAGCAAATTTTGAAATATTATTATCAAGGGGTATCAATTATCAATGTTAAGGATCTATAGTGATGCTGGTAAATGAATTTGACTATCTATTGCCGGAAAAGCAGATTGCCCAGCGACCGGTCGAACCGCGCGATCACTCCCGTTTAATGGTACTGGACCGGCAGAAAAAGACCCATAGTGATCACTTCTTTTATGAGCTGGGTGCATTTTTAAATCGCGGTGACTTACTGATCTTCAATGACACCAGGGTGCTACCGGCCCGGTTGTTTGCCACTAAAAACGACGCTACCGGAGCTAAAATCGAGGTGTTACTCTTGAAAAAGGTAAGCCCCACCGACTGGGAGTGTCTGGTCCGTCCCGGAAAACGGGTTAAATCTGGCACCAGGCTGTTATTTAAGGAAGGGGTGGTTGGCGAAGCTATCCGGGTTAATGAAAGCGGTTCCCGGATCATCCGTTTTCCCGCTGCTTTAAACTTTCAGGAGTGGTTGCACAAAAACGGAGAGACTCCCTTGCCGCCTTATATCACAACTAAGTTAGCGGACCCGGAACGTTACCAGACCGTTTATGCTCAAAACGAGGGATCGGTGGCAGCGCCTACTGCCGGGCTCCATTTTACCAGGGAACTGTTGCATAAACTGGAAGCTCAGGGAGTCCAGACCGGGTTTTTAACTCTCCATGTGGGAGCGGGTACATTCCAGCCGGTGAAAACGGAACGGGTTGAAGATCACATGATGCATTCCGAAGTTTTTTCCTTACCACCGGAACTGGTAATCCGAATCCGGCAGACCAAAGCTGCAGGTAACCGGGTGATAGCTGTGGGAACTACCGTCGTCAGGGTACTGGAGTCCCAGGCCGACCCTTCCGGGGAGCTGCAGGCCGGTACCGGAACCACCTCTATTTTTATCTATCCCGGCTATCAGTTTAAGGTCATTGATGGGCTGGTCACCAATTTTCACCTGCCCCGTTCGACCTTGCTGATGTTGGTATCCGCTTTTGCCGGGAGGGAGTTTATCCTGGAAAGTTATAATTATGCGGTAACCGCGGGATACCGGTTTTTTAGTTTTGGGGATGCGATGTTGATAGTATAAATTGCAAGGCTCCGGGCAGCCATGGACTCGCCCTATTTCCAGCATCATTTTTGGAGTGAGGAAGTAGCTTAGAGTCGTCGGCCGGGACCAGTGTTTAAAAACTGATGAAGGAAGCAGTATTCAAGCAGTATTCTTAATTTAAGATTCTTAATTTAAGGACTGGGATTAAAGGAGTATCATCGATGGGCTTTAGTTTTTCTGTCGTCAAACAGTCAGCGGAAAACCGGGGACGGATAGGATTATTGCGGACTTTCCACAATGAGATCGAGACCCCGGTATTTATGCCGGTGGGGACCCAAGGCACGGTTAAAGCCATGACTGCCCGGGATTTGAATGAGATTGGTTTTAAGTTGATCTTAGGCAACTCTTACCATCTTTATTTAAGGCCGGGAGTGGAGATCGTGGCGGCTGCCGGCGGTCTGCACTCCTTTACCAGCTGGCCAGGGTCACTGCTTACCGATAGCGGTGGCTTTCAAGTTTTTAGCCTGGCAAAGCTAAACAAGGTTTCCGAAGCCGGCGTCAGTTTCCGGTCCCATATTGACGGGTCGTCCCATCTGTTCACTCCCGAGCGGGTGATGGAGATTGAAATGGGATTAGGTGCGGATATTGCCATGGCTTTTGATATCTGCCTGCCGTACCCTTCCGGTTATCAGGAGGCCCGGGAGGCAATGGAACGGACCACCCGTTGGGCCGAGCGCTGTTTGCAGGCGCATTGCCGTGATGATCAGGTATTATTCGGTATTGTTCAGGGAGTAATCTACCGTGATCTGCGTGAGACCAGTGCTCGCTCTCTGGTGCAACTGGGCTTTCCCGGTTATGCTATCGGTGGGTTAAGTGTGGGTGAACCGAAATCAATGATGTATGAGGTCCTTGATTATACGGTACCATTATTGCCGGATGACAAACCCCGCTATTTGATGGGTGTGGGCTCTCCGGATACTTTGTGGGAAGGGGTAGAACGGGGGATCGACATGTTTGACTGTGTCTTTCCTACCAGAATTGCCCGTAACGGGACCGCCCTGACCTCACTGGGACGAGTAATAATCCGGGATGCCAAGTATGCCCGGGAACTTACGCCGTTAGATCCTAATTGCCATTGTCCGGTCTGCACTTCATACAGCCGGGCTTATCTGCGTCATCTGTTTAAGGCAGGAGAAATTTTGGGAGCCCATTTAATTACTTATCATAATCTATATTTTCTAATGACTGTAATGCGGGAGATTAGGGAAGGTCTCAAAACCGATACCTTTAAAGAACGAAAAGCCGAATTCTTTCGGCGTTATAATGGAGGAGAAAAGGTAAATGAGAAGATGTGTCGAATATAAAAAAGCAAAGGAGGTGTAGAAATGAGTTTATGGATGTTAGCGGCGTCGCAAGCTGCGGCTGGTACCAGGGCCACTGGTGGCTTGGGTAGTTTGGTGACGATGATCATTATAATGGTCGCACTTTGGTTCATAATGATTGTTCCCCAGCGCAAACAGCAAAAAAAACGGGCTGAAATGCTAAAAAGCCTGAAAAAGGGTGATAAGGTGATCACTATTGGGGGACTCCATGGTGAAATCACGGAAATTGATGATGATGAGATCAAACTGCGTATTGCTGATAAAACCGAAGTGAAGTTTTCCCGCAGTTCGGTGGGGAAGATTAAAGGATAAAGTTTTGGTTAAGCGGTTTTATGGGTAGTTTATTACAGTAAAACCGCTTTAATTGACAACCTGGTTTAATATTTGTATAATATAAAAGCCTAAAAGTTTCCGTATAACTCTGTTTATCCGGGGTTTGCGGGAATTTTTAATTACCTTGAGAAACTTAAAAGTTTCTTAACACTAGTTTACCAAAGGATAAATTATGTAATTGGGGGCATGAGAATGTTTGGTTTTGAAATAATCACCGTTATTGTTGTATTGGCAATCTTCGGCGGATTTGCGATTATGGCCAATAAGGCTGAAAAGGTAGTAGCGGCAAAGGCTAAAGCCCTTCAGGCTCAAAAACCGGCGGTTGCCACTAAGGGTAAACGTAGTAAATCCCGTTAATTCGAGGTACTTCCAGTGAATTCCAGTAATTATTGCCGCAGATTATTGCTGATAGCAGTCATCTTTGGTTTGTTTGCATTGGCTCCGTTAGGGCTCGTCTCCGACCTTAACGGGTACTTTCAAAGCAGTACTGCACCAATTAATATTATTCTGCAATCTGGTCTAAAATTTAATCTGGCCCGACCAAACTTTGATTACCCGGGTGAATTGTTATTGGCCGTCAATTTGGTTCCGGCTGTCGATTATTTTGGCGATGCTTTGAAACCCATTAGTTTAAATGGTATTAAGACCCAAGATTTTAAAGTAATCGGGACGAGTCGGCAACTTATTCTGGTATCCGTGATTATCCTTTGGTTCTATATTTTTTACCGTAATTCCCGTACGAGTTCGGAGGAAGATCCCTTTCTTTTATTTGATTTTTGATTATGGTATACGAATTTGAAAAAACCGGTGGGTTTGTATCCTGTAACAGCTGATATAACCGCCGTTGAAATAAGGAGGAACAAATTTGAGAAGCGATTTGCGGTGGAAAGGGGCAGTTATCTTTTTGGCAGTCCTCATTTTTGCCCTGCTGATTATCCCAGTTAGTGATGATGGTAAGAACATCTTTCGTTTCCAGCCGATTCGCCTGGGGTTAGACCTGAAAGGCGGAATTGAGCTTTTGTTAGCTCCGGATTACCGGTTAAACATTAACGGTCTTGATGAACTCCATGAGCAGCTGCTTACTAAAATCAAAGCAGCCCATATCGCTGAACCGGAGATGGACTATTTAGGTTCATTGGACGGTGACCGTTACGAGGGGATTAAATATACTTTTAACTCAGCTGAAGACGCCCAGCGGGCGGTCAATGTTAACGCTTTTCCCAGCCGCCTGAAGATGGATGTGATGGGTGAGGCAAAGCAATTGAACCTTAAGACCGAGATGAAAGGCAAAGTCGTTAACCTTACTGTCACCCAGGAGCTGCAGGACCTAGATGATGCGTTACAGCGTTCTTTGGCTATTATTAATCATCGGATAAATCAGGCTTCCGCCGGCATGGCCGAAGCCGATGTCCGCCTGGACGGCAAAGGCCGAATTAATGTCCAGTTGCCGGGGATTAAAACTCTCCAGGAAGCCCGGGAATTAATTGCCGCCACTGGCCGGTTGACCTTCCGGATTGACAATCGGATTGTTTTGGACGGGACTGATATGCGTGATGCCAATATCGGATTTGAACAGGGAAAAGGCTATGTAATCCGCTTTGATTTCAAAGGAAACGGTGCCCGCATGTTGGAGAAGATCACCACTGAGAACGTGGGAAAGAAGATGGCGGTCTATCTTGATGAAACCATGTTGATGGATCCGATTATTCAAGATCCGATCCCCAATGGTTCCGGAATCATTACCTTTGGTAATGCCACTAAAGAAGAGGTTGAAAAGAACGCCATCTTAATGAAATCCGGCGCTCTACCCATTTCCCTTCGGGTAGTCCAGTCCACCCAGGTTGAACCGACTTTGGGTCAAGAAATTGTCCACAAAAGTATTGTCTCCGGGATTATCGGAATCATTTTGGTCATCATCTTTATGATACTCTTCTACAGTATCCCCGGTCTCTTCGCCGATTTGGCATTGCTGATGTATGCGATTTTTGTTATCGGGTTTATGGCGCTGTTTCGAGGAGTTCTGACCCTGCCGGGAATCGCCGGCCTAATCCTGTCCATCGGTATGGCCCTGGACGCCAATATTATTATTTTTGAACGGATTAAGGATGAATTACGTAACGGTAAACGGATGCGGGCCGCAGTGCACAGTGGTTTTGACCGGGCTTATATTACGATTCTGGATTCGAACATTACCACTTTAATCGCTGCAGCAGTCCTCTTTTTCTTTGGTAATGGCCCGGTGCAGGGGTTTGCAGTGACCCTGACCATCGGTATTCTCGTCAGTATGGTGACGGCGATCTTTGTCAGCCGGTTCTTTCTGGAATGGCGCATGGACAAGGATCCGGATCGTTACGCTAGATATTTCGGGGTTAAGGAGGTAGCATAAGATGGATTTAATTAAACACCGTTGGAAATTTATTGCAATCTTCTTAATCGCGATGATTGCAAGTGTTACGTTACTGTTTGTCAATCCCTATAACGGCTGGGGCACCAAACCCGGTCCAGCTTTAAACCTGGGAATCGACTTTACCGGCGGGACTAAAATTTACTATCCGGTAAGCCAAAAAGTTACTTCCGATGAAGTTGCGGCCGTCTTGGATACCATCAAGTTACCGAATTTCAAGTATAATCCGCCGCAACCCAACCAATATATTGACTCAAAAGGGATTACCCGCTATCAGGTATTGATTTATACTCGGTTTTTGACCGATACCGAGCAAGAGGTGGTTCTGAAGGCGCTGGAAGCCCATTACGGCAAAGCCACTGTTAATCAAGGCCTGGATATTACCAGAGTAGACCCGTTTATCAGTAAAGAATTGGTCAATAACGCTATTACGGCGGTAGTTTTAGCGGCAATCCTGATGTTGGTCTATATTTGGTGGCGGTTTGAACTGATGTCCGGAATAGCAGCGGTAGTGGCCTTAATCCATGATGCTTTGGTGATGATGGGAATCTATGTCTTATTGGGCAAAGAAATCAATGCCAATCTAATTGCCGCTTTATTGACCATCCTGGGTTATTCAATCAACGACACCATTGTGGTCTTTGACCGGATTCGGGAAAATCTGCAGTTTCGCCATAAGGAAGTATCATTGCTGGAACTTACTAATGATAGTATTTTACAGACTTTCCGCCGTTCTTTGTATACCGGTTTTACTTCGTTGTTAGCCGTGCTTGTGTTGTTTGTTGCCGTACCGAATATCCGGGATTTCTGTTTTGCGATGATCGTCGGAATTACCGCCGGAACCTATTCTTCAATCTTTGTCGCCAGTCCGATTTGGGCCATATATAAAGACCGGCAGGAGAAGAAACGCCTGGCCAACAAAGCAGTTAGCGCTAACGCTAAGTAAGTTACGAAAGCTGTCCACTACTACCGGACAGCTTTTTTTTTAGGGGTGGCAATGCATGATGCGTAACTCGACAGTGCCAGTCCCCATGGAGACTGGCAGTTGCCAACCCTTAACCAAGAACAAGGGCTGGTCGTAACCTTCGTTTATTGTTCGTCCAGGCAACCTAGGTGTCCACTGCAAGGTGGAATCTGAAGGAAGCGAGATGAGCAAAGTCCCGGCCCGCGGAAGAGTTCGGCGGCACAATTAATGAGTAGACTTAACGCTGCTTGGTTTAGTAAGAATTTAACTTGGAAAGTCAGTTGTTAAGAGGATTCCGAAGCAGTAATAGAGAATAAATTTGGAAATGTTTAAAGGTTTACGTTACGGCATTTTGGGAAATATGAAACCCTGACTTCAAATTTTAGCTGCCGGATGTGAACTAATCGGGGAAATTCCGTTTTTTAGCTGAAGCAAATTAGTGATTATTGAAAGCCAGTTAATATCTATATCAAAATTTTCTGAAAAAGCCATTTGTGGGAGGAACGGGGGGAAAACGATGATTCGTAAAGGAATCATTGAACGGATTTATGAAGCCGCCAGTATCCAAAGGTGGAATGATCACGCCCGCCCGATGGAACTAACCGAGTTGGGTAAGCAAGCCCATAAAATGGTAATTGCCTATGTCCTGGCCCGGCTGGAAGAGACCAAGGGGACCTGTATTAATTGGGTTTATTTAATCGAAGGCGGATTGTTTGAATTTTTACACCGGGTAATTTTAACCGATATTAAGCCACCGGTATTTCATCAGATGATGCGTCAGAAAGGTAAGGAATTAAATGAATGGGTCCTGGGTGAATTAGAAGGGGATATCAGTGACATCAAAGGAGGCTTCAAAGACAAGTTTCAACAGTATTTTTTGGCAAGTGACTCAGCCGAGGGCCATCTGGAGCGCCGGATCCTCAAAGCAGCCCATTACTTAGCCACTAAATGGGAATTCCGGATTATCTACAACCTGACTCCTTTTTTGTACGGAATTGAGAAAACCCGTGCGGAAATTGAGGATCAGATTGAGGACTATTATGACTTACCTGGAGTGCAGCAGTTGCTACTGCATAAGAAGTTAGATGGTTTTATCGATCTCTGCGGTCAACTCCGTTTTCAGCAGCGCTGGGCCCAGTCGCCCCGCATTCCCAAGACGGCGGTTTTAGACCATATGCTGGTAGTGGCCTTATTATCTTACTTATGTTCATTGGAAATTAACGCTTGTGAAAAAAGACTGTATAATAACTATTTTGCTGCTTTATTCCATGACCTGCCTGAAGTATTGACTAGAGATATTGTTTCCCCGATTAAAAGTTCGGTGGCGGGATTGCAGGATTTAATTAAGGAATACGAAGGTATCCAGATTCGGGAGCGGCTCTTGCCGTTACTGCCGGAACCTTGGCATGAAGAGATTAATTACTTTATCACGGATGAATTTAGTAACAAGGTTAAATTGGATGGTCGGGTAGTCCGGGGAATTACCGATACCGAGATGAAGAATTATAATGAAAATAAATTTGACGCTCTGGATGGACATATTTTGAGAGCTTGCGACCATCTGGCAGCATTTATTGAAGCTTCATTATCAATCAAACAGGGAATTAAGTCGCATCACTTGGAAGAAGGCCGAAACCGGCTCTATCAAATGTACCGCAACAAGGAGGTCGCAGGGATTAACTTCGGGCAATTGTTTGACTATTTTATATGAATCATTAACCACACACAAGTGTCGTTAGTAGGGAGGTAAAGATGAACGATAATCTGACTAGCCCAGCGGCTGAAACAGGCAAGAAGGCCTATCTCATTGACATGGACGGTGTCCTCGTCCATGGTGAACGGGCCATTACCGGCGCTAAAGAGTTTATTGAACGTTTGAATCAGGGCGGTCATAAATATATGATCTTAACTAACAATTCCCGCTATACTCTGGATGATCTCCAGCATCGTCTGAATGCCGCGGGACTGCCGGTTGAAAAAAGCCACCTGTTTAGCAGTGCCATTGCTACAGCTGCTTTTGTTCAGTCGCAAAAACCGGGCGGTTCCGCCTATGTACTCGGCGGAACTGGTTTATACCAGGCCTTGACCGAAGTGGGGTATTCCTTGACCGACTACAATCCGGACTATGTTATTTTAGGGGAAACTGATTCCTATTCCTATGACCGGATTATTCGCGCTTCCCAATTAATCCTGGCGGGGATTCCGTTTATTGCCACTAACCCTGATCCTTCCGGACCATCGGAAAGCGGCAATATCCCGGGTTGCGGTGCAGTGGCCGCAATGCTGGAGGCAGCTACCGGCTATACGCCTTATTTTGTGGGGAAGCCGAATCCCTTAATCATGCGTCTGGCTTTACGTTTTCTTGGTGAACACTCCCAAAACGCGGTAATGGTCGGCGACCGGATGGATACCGACATTAAAGTGGGGTTAGAATCGGGGCTGGAAACGATTTTAGTATTAAGCGGGGTTACTCAAAAGGAACAGATTTGTAAATTTCCCTATCGGCCCCGTCAAGTCGTGGCTTCAGTTGCGGATATTATTCCCTGATCCTTTGGTTTTTTAGGATCTTAAAGAGGTTCAGGTAAGAAATTGCGAATTGCAGGAATGTAGCAAGTAATGCCGAAGATCTATTGATTATCGGCATTTTGTTCTATTTAAGTATTCTGATTGTTATTTTTATAATTTTTAAAAATATCAATAGTAACTGGAACCCAACTATATAACAAACCTTAGAAGAGACGGAGTAAAGATGGGAAAGAAAATCTGGAAAATAGCCTCTGGTTTTAGCAGCGAGGCTGAAGAGTTGGCTAAAGCCATTGGAATATCTACCTTATTAGCACAGTTATTGCTAAACCGGGGTATCTCATCCCCGGATACCGCGGTACGATTTCTGCTGCCAGACTTAAAGCAATTGCATGATCCCTTCCGGTTTACCCAAATGGAACAGGCGGTACAGCGGATCAGGCAAGCCTTTGAAAAGCGTGAAGCAGTACTGGTTTATGGTGATTACGATGTGGATGGAATTACCTCCATCGCGTTGATGGTTCGGGTCCTGGCTAAGTATCTGCCGGGAAAACTGTTATATTATATTCCGAAGCGTCTGGAAGAGGGTTATGGGTTGCACCTTTCATCATTGGAAAAGGCTCTATCCAAGGGAGTCAGTCTGGTGATCACGGTCGATTGCGGGATTAGTGCAGTGGAGGAAGCCAGGTATTTGAAAGAGCGGGGAGTTGACCTAATCATTACTGACCATCATGAACCGCAGGAGATTTTACCGGACGCCTATGCTATTATTAATCCGAAAGTACCAGGTAACGGCTATCCCTTTACCCAGTTGGCTGGTGTAGGAGTGGCTTTCAAGTTGTTGCAAGGTCTGGCGAAACTGATTCCTGAAATTGAACCACGCCTTTTTGAAAATTTAGACTTAGTTGCTTTCGGAACCGTAGCGGATATCGTTCCTCTGTTGGAGGAAAACCGTGTTTTGGTTAAATACGGTTTGGAACAGCTTAACCAGACCAATAATATTGGTCTACAAGCATTAATTGAGGTATTGGGATTGAAAAACCGGGAGATTAACTGCGGGCATATCGGGTTTATCCTGGCGCCCCGGATTAATGCAGCTGGCCGCTTGGGTAACCCCAGTATCGGGGTTAAATTATTTTTATGTAGTGACCACAACCGGGCGCAACAATTGGCCCAGGAGTTGGACCAGGAAAACCAAAACCGGCAGGAGATTGAAAATATGGTCTTAGCCGAAGCACAGGCCCAGATCGCTGCGGATCCCCGGCTAAATGAAGAACATGCTATTGTTCTTGCCGGCGAAGGGTGGCATTTGGGGGTAATTGGGATTGTTGCCTCCCGCCTGGTTGAAATCTATCATAAACCGGTAATCCTGATTGGGCTGGAAGGCGAAGAAGGACGAGGTTCCGGCCGCAGTATCACGGGGTTTAATTTATTCGCTGCGATTGAAAAGTGTGGCCAATATCTATTAAGGTTCGGGGGACATGAATTTGCTGCCGGTTTGGCCATCAAACGTTCGGAAATTCCCGGGTTTAGAGAGGCCTTTTATCAGCTGGCTAAGGAAAGTCTGACCGAAGAGGATTTAATACCTACCTTAAAGATAGAGAGTTTAATCGAGTTGAGCGGGGTGACTTTGGACTTAGTAAGAGAACTGAAAAAATTGGCTCCCTGCGGTCCGAGTAACCCTACTCCGATCTTGGGATGTAAATCCTTAAGTCTAATCGGCAGTCGCAGTGTCGGTGAGAACGGTAAACATCTTAAGATTAAGGTGAAACATAAGAATATAATCCGGGAAGGAATCGGTTTTAATCTCGGGTTTTTATACCCGGAGTTGGCGAGCAGCAACGAAGTTGACTTGGCGTTCTCTTTAGAAGAAAACAACTGGAACGGTTCGGCATCGGTACAATTAAACCTGAAGGATGTCCGTACTTTTGAGCAATAATAAGCAGGTGAATAGATTGACAATCGAAACATTGCTGGAGCGGTTAAAAGTAAACCGCAGCGAAGTTGATCTGGAAAAAGTAAAAGCAGCCTATGAATTTGCCGCTCGCGCCCATCAGGGTCAAAAACGGGAATCCGGGGAAGATTATATTCAGCATCCCTTGGAAGTGGCGGCAATTGTCAATGATCTGGCGATGGATACTACCTCGATTGTTGCTGCTTTGCTCCATGATGTGGTGGAAGATACGGCAATTGATAATGAACAGATCGCCAAAAAATTTGGGCCTACTGTGGCGATGCTGGTTAATGGGGTCACTA
This sequence comes from Bacillota bacterium, assembly GCA_036564195.1. Lineage (GTDB taxonomy): Bacteria > Bacillota > UBA4882 > UBA8346 > UBA8346 > DATCLA01. The sequence continues at coordinate 3,977 of DATCLA010000085.1, read as the reverse complement.
AACTGTCGCAGCTGAATTTTCAGACCCGGCAGGAACAGCAGATGGAGAACTTGCGTAAAATGTTTTTTGCGATGACCCAGGATTTAAGAGTGATCATTATTAAGCTGGCGGACCGCCTCCACAATATGCGGACCTTAAAATATCTGCCCGTAGAAAAGCAAAAGCGGGTTGCCAAGGAGACTTTGGAAATCTATGCGCCGTTAACACACCGCTTGGGTATGTGGAAACTCAAGTGGGAACTGGAAGATTTGGCTTTACGGTTTCTGGAACCGGAAGTGTATTATGATTTGGTCAATAAAGTTGCGAAAAAACGCAAAGAGCGGGAAGGATACATTCAGGAAATTAAGGAGACTTTACAACACGCCTTAGAGCAGATCGGCATCAAGTGTGAACTGCAAGGCCGGCCCAAGCATTTTTACAGTATCTATCATAAGATGCAGGAACAAGGGAAGGATTTCAGCGAGATCTATGATTTAATGGGACTGCGAGTGATTGTCGAAACCGTGCAGGACTGTTACGAAGTTTTAGGAATAGTTCATACCCTTTGGAAACCAATTCCGGGACGGTTTAAAGATTATATAGCGATGCCCAAGTCCAATATGTATCAGTCTCTGCATACCACAGTAATCGGACATGGCGGGGAACAGTTTGAGATCCAGATCCGGACTTGGGAGATGCACCGAACTGCGGAGTACGGAATTGCCGCCCATTGGCTCTATAAAGAAAACGGTCCCGACGACCAGGAGCTGCGGGAGAAGATCGCCTGGTTACGTCATTTAATCGAATGGCAGGGCGAAATGAAGGATTCCGAAGAGTTTATGGAGACATTAAAGATCGGCCTGTTTACCGATGAGGTTTTTGTCTTTACTCCCAAAGGTGACGTTAAAAGTCTGCCGGCTGGTTCCACTCCGGTCGACTTTGCTTACAGTATCCATACTACTTTGGGCCACCAGTGTTCCGGAGCCAAAGTCAATGGCAGGCTGGTCCCGCTGGATTACCAATTAAAAAATGGCGATATTGTCCAAATTATCAGTTCAAAACTGAACGGTCCGAGTCGCGATTGGTTAAACTTTGTTAAAACCTCAAAAGCAAAAAACCGGATCCGGCAGTGGATCCGGGAACAGTATAAGGAAGAAAATATCCATGCGGGGCGGGAGATCCTAGAAAAGGAGCTGCGCAAACAAGGGCTGGAGGTAGCTGAAAGCCTGCGTTCGGAGATTCTGCTGGAAGGCGCAAAAAGGCTGGGGTTTAGCAGTGCCGAAGATCTGCTGGCAGCCATCGGCGGCCTGAAAATCTCCCCTAATCTGCTCATTGGCAAGTTAACTGTGGATAAAGAGTTAACTCCCAAAACTGCGCCGCTGAAAACCGAAGACGGTTCCGAAACTCGTAACCACCGTTCCGGCTTTGGCGTTAAAGTGCGGGGAGTGGAAAACTTATTAATCCGCTTTGCTAAGTGTTGTAATCCGGTGCCGGGAGATGCGATTATCGGCTTTATTACCCGGGGCAAAGGAATATCGGTGCATCGTAGCAACTGTTTGAATCTTTCAAAAGAAGATCGGGAACGCCTGATTGAGGTAGAGTGGGATAATGAAGTTGAAGGAGTTTATCCGATCGATATTGAAATTGAAGGCGACGATCGAGTCAACCTGCTGGTTGATGTGATGAATGCTATTGCTGAATTAAAACTTAACATAACCGCGGCTAAGGCCCGCGCTAAGAAAGGAACGGCTTATATCAGTTTGACATTGGGAATTACTCATTCAGAACAGATTCAGGCTGTTTTCAAACGGGTATCAAGGGTTGAGGGTATCTGTAAGGTTTACCGTGTCAGCCGTTTGGTGCGTTAAATGCGAATCGTAATTCAACGGGTTAGCGAAGCTTCAGTATTTGTCTCCGGAGCAAAACTGGGGGCGATTGGTCCGGGACTGTTAGTCTTGGTCGGGGTCGGCCGGGATGATACTGAGACCGATGCGGCAGTATTAGCCGATAAAACTGTAAATTTGCGGATTTTTGCTGATAGCGACGGTAAAATGAATCATTCCGCTAAAGAATTAAAGTTACCGCTCTTAATCATCTCCCAATTTACTTTGTATGCCGACTGCACGCACGGCCGACGTCCTTATTTCGGCACGGCGGCAGACCCGGAACTGGGGGAACGGCTGTATGAGCTTTTTTGCGAGCGGGTCTCCCAAAGCGGATTGGAAGTTCAAAAAGGCCGCTTTCGGAGCTATATGCAAGTTCAATCGGTTAATGACGGACCGGTAACGATTATCTTAGACAGTAAGAGTCTGCTTAAATGAATTATAAGTCAAGGGGATGGTTCTGAAGCTTTGGGCAACAGACCATCCCCTTAGTCTATTCCAATGCCAGCTTTCCTTATCAGGTATTTGGAATTTTCCTAAGGCCAATTGCTCAACAAACCAGACCCTGCCGATTATCAGCGTTGTGGAAAAAGTTGGGGATAAATCGTGAATAACCGGTGGAAAAAGTGTTAAATTGTGTAAAAAATTTTGGTAAACTAGAAGGAAAAATATTATGTATAGCGAATGTTAAAATTAGGAAACATTTTTCCTGAAAAAAAGGAGGGATTGTAATGCGTAGGCGGATTAACCTTCCGGGACAGTTGTCGCTAAATTTCGAATCCAGTTATTTTGATTGGATTGATTCCCGCAGTGAACAGTGGGAGTCTTTTCAAGAAGCCACTCAAAAGCTGATTACAGCGCCACTCAAAGAGAGTGAGACTATTCCTATTTGGCAAGAGATCGTCTGCGCATTGAATCGGAAAATTTTATAATCGAGTCATTGGATAAGAGGTTAACCGGTCTTTGCCCGCCGACGTTTTTTGGGGGTGGCGGCAGGATGTTGGGCTTCGGTTGCCGCAATACTGGCCTTTAAGGCTTCCATTAAATCGATAATTTTACCCGTTTCTGGTGTGGGAGTGGTGGTAACTTCACCGCCGGCGATTTTACTTTGAATCAGTGCCATCAGGTTTTCACGGTATTGATTGGTATATTTGGCCGGATCAAAGCGGGCGGAAAGATTGGAAATCAGGTTACTGGCCATCTTGATTTCGTTTTCATGAAGGGTGGGTTCACTTTGAATTCCGGTTAAACCAGATACCGGACGGATTTCATCCGGGTAAAAAATGGTCTCCATTACCAGAACGTTTTGATAGACCCGCAATACTGTTAAAGTTTCTTTGGTACGGATCTTTACTTTAGCAATGGCAATCTTGCCGGTATCAAGCATTGCCCTTTTCAGTAAGGCATAAGCTTTTTCTCCGCCGGAACTTGGTTCAAGGTAATAACTTTTATCATAATAGATGGGGTCGATCTCCTCCAAGTTCACAAAGTCTAAAATGTCAATGGTTTTGCTGTTGTCATCGGGCAGTTTTTCGAAGTCTTCTTCTTTAAGCACTACATATTGACCGTTCTGATATTCATAACCCCAGACGATCTCCTCATTGGAGACCTGTTGATTACAGGTGGGGCAGTGCCGTTCGTATTTGATTGGTGTTTGGCATTTAGCGTGGAGATAGTGGAATTTGATCTCTTTTTTTTCCGTAGCCGTATAGAGTTTTATAGGCACATTTACTAATCCGAAGCTGATTGCCCCTTTCCAGAGAGTGCGCATTTTGATCACCTCGTGATTAGTTTGCTTTATTTACTAAAATGCTAAACCTGGAATGTTAAGTCATGTCTGCAGGCAACGGTTCAAAAGCAGACCAACCGGAGCGAGGCATAATAAAAAGGCACCCGGTTTTGGGTGCCCTCTTAGTTAGGCGCTTTACGATGCCTGTTCTTCACGGCATTCGGAGCTGTCACGCAGTCCCCGGCGAATTTGCATCTCTTTGACCTTAGTAGGGTTTAAAACCTCTTTAAGGTAATCGATGGCCTGCTGCGTCCTTCCACCGCCGCAAGTATAGACATCAATTGCGGCATATCCCTGTTCAGGATAGGTATGGATTGAAATATGGC
>DATCLA010000084.1:0-34681 GCA_036564195.1 Bacillota bacterium | reverse complement strand
TTGACTTCCCGACAGGCATTATAGTTAATAATTATAATAGCGAAAGGTGAATGATAGTGAAAAGCCAACTAGAATAAAGGCTGAAGCGGTATTTAATAAAATTCTAAAATTAACATCTTAAATCAACCAGAAAAAACCAGATATAATGTGTTGTAGTTAAAATGTAAGCCGGTCAGAAATGATCGGCTTTTTTCGTTTGTTTATAAAATATTACTATAACCGCAGCTATATAAAGTTTACTCGTGTACAAAGCGTGTATGTGCTACAGGAAACGCTTATTTGGAGTTCGGAACTGCTTGATTGGAGTTCAGAAAATCGGCTCACCCTACGAAGGGTTGGGCTTGAAGTTGGTTGGATTCATTGCTATCTAGCCTCCTAATCCAATTGGAGAAAAAGTATGAACATGCTAGAATAAAAAAGCAGGGGGTAGATATGGTAAGGGACATCCAAAACAGAAAGACCCCAAAGCTCAGCGACCCCATAGCCATAGAACTAAGCCTGATGGTACACAAGTTAAAGATAAAACTGGTAACCCACATTTACCTACTAAATCTCGAACTGATTTAACAAAAGAAAATTCAGATGTTAGGCAAACTTCATACTCAAAATCTGAAAGGGATGACTATTAATGAATTGTTTTATATGTGGAGAAGCCATTGAAGCAGGATATTTATGTGAGAAGCATGCAAAGGAACTTTATGAATTATTAATGGCTAACAAAAATACAATTCATCAACCAGATTTTAGATATCATTGTCAACTATCGGAGAGAATGAGAATCGAATCATAGTAGAATATCCGATGTATGGGCATTTTTGTGATAAGGATATACTTGAAGAATGGAAAAGAATCAGTCAAACCAAATGATTAAAAAAGTACCGACTTGCTAATCCGCAAGACAATGGTGATTTTAAAAGGTGGGGTAAACGTTCAAGAGGCAAAGAAAAAACTACAAACCAGCCTCAACAACAAAGCGAGAGCGGTTCAACCCCTTTATGATGGACAAGCCACCTCTCATTTCGATAGTTTTCTCAAAAATAACTCTGATTTTCGCTTGATGTGATTGCTGGACAAGAACGGTTCGAAACCACTGAAAATGCAGCGTAAAAAGGTACTTTTTAGTGGTTTTTGAGGCGATTATTCCATTTACACGGTTTATGAAACACTCCCCATGCTCGGATTAATTTTATATTTTGAGAATTGAATCAACAATTTAACCGCTAATCCACAGGTCTGCTTTGGACCCCACGCCTGTATTCAAGGAAAGGACAAGGTTGCCAGAGGACAGGAGTCCGGTAGCAGTTCTATCTATTAGATTCCTATGATGTTAAGATTTTCATGGAATGACAAGGGTCAAGCCTTAGATAATGTGAGAACAAACAGAAAGGTTTTTCCGCACTTTGAAATACAACTGTGTACATTTCAAGGGCTTTGTTGAGGCGAAGCCCTTATTTTTTGCATCAGTTGAGATCAGGCCGTCGCTGGAAGCTAACAAAATTTCAAAACTATTTGGGAAATGACGCTAATAGGGTAATAGAACTTGATGCAGGAAAATTTTGGTATTTAGCGAACTTTATTTAACAAATATTTAATAATTTATAAAAATATAGAAGCATTAGTGGCTGGTGATGGATGAAACTTCGGTGTTTTCTTGTTAGCACGTTCTGCAGGCAATTGGTGTTTTTATTAATATTTTTGGTTTTCGCTACAGTAGCAGCTATTGGAATTGCCTCAATCCAAATCTCACAACAGGTTATTCGAAATCATACAATCCGTTTCGGCGGAAAAATGTTAATGCAAGCAGCCTGCCGGTTGGGTAGCGTTATCGATAATGCTGAAACAACCGTAAATTCTTTGATCCTGGATCAGCGATTGGCCCCATTGTTACATGATTTGTCCGCTGTGGACCGGCAGGTCCGTCAAGCAGCCCGATTCGCTCTCTACGATTTACTACTTCAGTATAAAGCTGCTTTGTTACCCGGTGCCGAATTGGTTATCATGGATTCGGTGGGCAATACAGTAACCTCCCATGAGCTGCAGTCGATTCCCCAAAGCCTGCTTTCAATACCTCAAACTAATCAATCAAAAACCTGGAGATTACGGTATCTTCCCAAATCCGGAACTAACGTTACCATGATCTCGGGGAAGTTATTGGAATTAACCGTCCGGATTGTCAGTCTACCGGGTCAACCCCAAAGCGGTTGGATTTTTATGTATATGGATTACCGGGTGGTAGAGTCCATTATGTCTAATATCTCATTACTGGAAAATGTTTTAAACCGTTCTCAAAGTGATGTGGTGGTTGTCGGGCCGGAAAAACAGATTATCTTTCCGTGGATTGCTCCAGCCAACCCCATTCTTACCGGTGCTTATCAAAAACTCTCCGGTAAGCTTCGTAAAACAGAAACACTGGAGGAGAAAATCGGGGGAAAGAATTATTTGATCATTGCCACTCCGGTACCCTGGACAGCTTGGGAAGTTTATATTGCGGCACCGACCTGGCGCCTTTATACCGGATTGGAACGGATTTATAACAGTATTTTCATGATTGGGTTAATCTGTACTTTAGTGGCGGTTGGTTTGGCAACCATAATTTCCTTTTTTGTAACCAAACCACTAAGTAAACTCCGTAATGCTATGCTGATGGTGGAAGAGGGACAATTCGAAGCCAAAGTCCCTGAAGACGGTCCTTTAGAAATTCAGACCCTGGGGCGCTCTTTTAACCGGATGCTGCTTGAGGTGGACCGGCTCACTAAACGACTGGTGGCGGAGGAAAGTGAAAGAAAAACTGCTGTCATCAAAGCGCTTCAGGCGCAAATCGCTCCGCATTTTCTATTTAATACCCTGACGGCGCTGGCCGGTATGACCGCTAAACGTCCTCCCAGCGAAGTTGCTGAGGCTTTGCGTTCATTAAAGCGTTTGCTTTATTTGAGTATGGACCGAAATGGTGATTTGGTGACTTTAGCCGATGAATTTGAACATATTCACCATTACCTGTATTTAATTGACATCCGCTATCCCGGTAAGTTCTCCTTGCATCTGGAATTACCACTAAAATTACGGGGATGCCGGATAATCCGGCTGGTATTACAACCGTTAGTGGAAAACTGTTTACAGCATGGCTTAAAGTCACGGGGCGGATTAATCCGGGTAGTGGCAATGCAGGAAGGCAAAGATGTGATAATTCGAATTACAGATAATGGTGTGGGTATGTCCCAACAACAAATAGAAGCAGTTTGGCAACAAGCTCAAACCGGCTCCGGTGTTGGGGTAAGAAATGTGGATGCCCGGTTGAAGCTCAGTTTTGGGCCGGAATATGGGCTAAGCTTGGAGAGTTCGGAAGGTAAAGGGACTACGGTTTCCTTACGCATCCCATTACAATATGGCAATGAACCGGAGAATATTCCATCCGGAAATTTTTTATCAAAGGAGCTGTTGGAATGTGGCAGGCCGTCCTGATTGATGATGAAGAGTATGTTAGAGCGGAATTAGCGGCATTGTTTCCCTGGGCACGTTATCAGTTTACTTTGATTGGTGAAGCTGAAAATGCTCGGGAGGCAATGGCTTTGATTGCCAAAAACCAGCCGGACCTGGTAATTACCGATATTCGCATGCCTGAAATGGACGGGTTGGAGCTCATTGCCTGGCTGGGCCAATATTATCCCCGGCTGGTAACCGCCGTTGTCAGTGCCTATAATGATTTTCATTATGTCCGGGAAGCGCTTCGTTTAGGAGCGGTTGATTACTTAATGAAAGCTGAAGCTACTTTGGAAACGGCCGGGTCCTTTTTACAGCGGCTGAGTAGGATATTGGACTCTCGCCGGTCGGTTCAGCACCAATATGAGGAATTATCTCTTAAGATGAACCGTTACCATCAGTTAGCCGTGGAATCCTTTTGGCGCGATCTAATTACCGGCAGTTGTGATGAAACCGAAATTGTACAGCGCGGGCAACAGTTGGGAATTGTTTTGGAATCGGTATGGTTCGGTTTGATTCTGCTTCAGCCAACCGTAGCGGCAGGAGATAATCCAACGACTTTTTGCGAATCACTTAAAGCTAAAATCAGAGCGGTCTGGGATTGGGACTGGAATTGGAATTTGATTGATTTTAACCAAGGGGAGTATCTCATTCTTGCGCATCAAACCGGTGAGCAGCCCGGCCCGGATGCCCTTGGCAAATTGGGGGAAATTGCCTGCCAATTGGTTCAGGATACTGCGGTAAAAATGACCGTCGGTGTTTCGGTGGAATTGTGTTCGTTTCGGGAATTAGCCGGTAATTTTAGAGAAGTGCGGGAGATACTTTCCCGGTCGGCGCGGTCACCTTTAGTCAATGGGTTAACTCCGGCTGCGGTGACGGTCCGTAAAGCCTTGGTATATATGCAATTAAATTTCTCCCGGGATCTTTCTTTAAAGGAAGTCTCCGACCATGTTGGTGTAAGTAAGAGCTATCTCAGCCGGATTTTTCCGGAGTATGCCGGGGAACATTTTAGTTCCTATTTGCAACGGTTGCGCCTCGAACGTGCTAAGGAATTATTGCGCTATACGAATGATCGTATTTATGAAATTGCATCCCAAGTAGGTTTTTGGAATAGCCGTTATTTCAGTAAAGTCTTTCAAGAAGCTGTGGGTTTGACGCCGGCTGATTACCGCCGCTTGGAGCAGGTTTAATCAATAGCGATTGGGATTGAAGATAAAAGAATGAGCGAGGGGAGGTAAAGATGAATTTTTTGAAGGTGAAATCCAGATGGTATGTCCGATTGGTTTTGCTGATCCTTCTGTTGGGGTCGGGAGATTCGTCAGCGATTGCGAAACAACCTATTACCAAAATCACAATTTGGACAATCAACCAACCGGGAGTCGACCCGATAGGAAATTGGATGGAGCGGAAGATTCGACAGTTTGAAAAGGTTAATCCCCGAATTCGGGTGGAACATTGTTTTTGGGAAAATCAGTCTTATAAAACCAAACTTAAAGTAGCCATGTTTAGTGGCGAAGGTCCGGATATTTTTTTTAACTGGGGTGGCGAAAGTCAGTTTATTTATGTCAGGGCCGGCTTGCTTTATGATTTGACCAATGATTTGGGCAAGAATAAATGGGGTTTGTCGCAACGGTTGTTTGCCTCTCATAGTTACCGCGGAAAAATTTATGGGATCCCAATTTTTCCGACGGTGAGTGTCGTTTGGTATAATAAAGAAATTTTTAAAAAGCACGGCTGGAAAACGCCTTTAACCTGGCAGGAATTTTTAGCCCTTTGCCACCGGATTAAAGCACAAGGATATACTCCCATTGCCATGGGTGGGCAGGAATCTTGGACTATCCTTCATCCATATATGTACATAGTCAATCGAACCGTTGGGAGGAAACGTTATCTTTTAGCTAAAAATCGCCAGATTCCTTTTACTCATCCTGATTTCGTAAAAGCTTTGCAAATTCTGCAGGATTTAGCCTCCAAAGGGTATTTTCCTACCGAAGTATTGAGTTTGAATTATATGGATGCTAGCCAAATGATGATTCATGAAAAAGCGGCAATGATGATCAGTGGCAATTGGGAGTATGTGCATTTAACCAATCAATTGCGACAAGATTTGAATAAATGGGATTTCTTTTTGTTTCCGATTTTTCCGGGTAAAAAGGGTGATTCCGACAGTATCATCGGGGGAATGGATGGATTTTCAATTAAGAAATCCCCTCACGCCAAAGCTGCTGTCAAATTTTTAAAATATCTCTCCAGTAAAGCCAACTTGGTGGAAATTTATAAAAAGTCCGGCAATATGGTTGCGTTGGCTATTCCTTATATCGGGATTAACGACCCGCCTCAATTAAAAAAAATTGCGAAACTAATTGACTCTGCACCTTTGGCAACCCTATGGTGGGATCAGGATTTACCGGAACCGGTGTCCCAAGTTTTATTGCGTAGTTTACAAGATTTAGTGGCTGGTAAATGTACCCCGCAACAGGCTGCTATCCGGATTGAACAAGCTTATAAAAAGCTTTAATGCCATTCATCTTTTAAAGTTAATGCCTTGTCTTCAACCTTTACCTGATTAGGGTAGAGATTTTTTCTTTTTTTCAGTGACTGATTAGTTAAATAATTGAGCACCTAAAGACAACAGTTCATTACTTGGAATTATTTTACATAATTGTTACGATAGATTGGGATAGGTGCTTAAAGGAATGAGTATGTCCACTTATATGTAATCTGGCTATTCCTTTTGGAAGTTTATCACTCGAGGTTTTGTAAGGAATTTTGGATAGAAATGGAAATAGGAAGGAGGATTCAGATTTGGATTGACTGATCTGATTGGTTTAAAGACATTAGAAATCTAGAGATTAAAAAGGAGGAAAAAAGTGAAAAGTGTTTTTAAAAAAGGGTTTTTTATTATTTTTGGGTTGGTTTTGTTGTTATCTTTATTCGGTTCCGTCATGAATGCCGCAGTTAACGCCAATCCGACCTGGTATGTAGACGCGCGGGTCATTTACCACCGTCAATTAAGTCCCTACGATTATTATGGAGCCAAAGATCCGTCTATCGTATACTATGGCGGCAAATATCACGTGTTTTATACCGGCGCCAATCAAAGCGGCGGGTGGCAGATGCTTTATACCTCCGCGAGTACCATTGCCGGACTGGCAAATGCCCCCCGTACCTTCATGAGTAAAATCAGCGAAGCTTATTTCTGTGCTCCGCAAGTATTTTATTATGAACCCCACGGCCTGTGGTATTTGGTTTACCAGGACGGAACTTACGGTGCGGCTTATGCTACCACCACCAATATCGCCGATCCAAACTCCTGGTCCGGGCCGAAGTCCTTTGGCATATCCGGGAACATGGGTTGGGATTATTACATTATCTGTGATGATAGCTATGCCTATATGTATAACACACCGAGTGACGGTTCGGGTAACCTTTATGTGCGCAGAACCTCTCTGGCCAACTTTCCGAGAGGTTGGAGTGCCCCAACGGTAGCAATAACCGACTCTTTTGAAGGTGCAAATGTCTACAAATCTCTTGCCGACGGTAAATATTATTTGATTGTTGAAGACATGAAAGATGGCCGGTATTACGAGTTATGGACTTCATCAAGCGCCGGAGGACCGTGGACTAAGGTCAACGAAAAATGGGCGTGGCGTGGCAATCTGGTTTACAATGCGGATAAGTGGACCACTAACGTATCCCATGGTGAAATCATTCGCGCCGGATATAACCAGAAACTCGAAATTAATGACATTAACAAGGTGGACTTCCTGATCCAGGGTACTACCAGTTTGTCAGGGGAATACCAGAAGATCATCTGGGATTTGGGTATCATCCGTAATTATACCGGCGGTTCGACTCCGACCCCCACTTTGGTAGGTGATGTTACCCGTCTTTATTCTTATAACTTCCAGACGCATTTTATCCGGCATTCCGGAGTAGGTTCCCAGGCGAGTATCGCTGCTAATGTAAACCCGGTTGCGGATTCCCAATGGAAGATCGTGCCCGGTTTAGCGGATTCCGGGTGTGTTTCCTTTGAATCAGTCAATTATCCCGGCTACTTCCTCCGGCATAGAAACTATTTAGTCTATCTTGAAAAAAACGACGGGTCCGCGACCTTTAAGGCCGACGCTACCTTTAGAGAAGTAGCCGGGCTCAAAGACAGCAGCTGGAAGTCGTATCAATCCTATAATTTCCCCAGCCGCTATCTGCGGCACCAGAACTTCCTGCTGAAAATAGATGTGATCAGCTCTTCCAGCAGTGATTTGGATAAACAGGATGCCACTTTCAAGCGGCAGTAAAATACACTAATGCTAAGCCGACCAGGTTTACCCTGAATGGAAAGGAGGGTCAAATTCAATGATAAAACGCAAAATCTGAAATGAAAGGAGGGACTTAAATCAGGTTGCTTGGTTTTACGGTTTATGCACATGGAATCTAGAGAGTAAACAAAATAAGGAGGAGAAAAGATGAAATCCAGAAAAATAAGCCGAGTTTTCTTGATTATTACGGCACTTTTAGCAATTCCTTTTAACTTGCAGGCGGCACCGAGCCCAACCATGCCACCGTCAGGATACGATCAAGTCAGGAACGTTCCCCACGGTCAAGTTAATGTTATCAATTATTTTTCCACAGCAACAAACAGCCAGCGAAGTGCAAGAATTTACCTGCCGCCGGGTTATTCAACCAGCCAAAAATACAGCGTAATGTATTTATTACATGGTATCGGAGGGTCGGAAACCGACTGGACATCCGGTGGCGGCAATGCCAATGTTATCGCTGATAATCTTATTGCCGAGGGGAAAATCAAGCCTTCGATTATCGTAATGCCGAATTGTAACGCGAGCGGAACAGGGATCGCCGATGGTTATGAAAATTTCACCAGAGACTTGATCGATTGTCTGATCCCTTATGTTGAAAAGAACTATTCGGTTTATACCGACAGCCAACACCGGGCAATATCCGGTCTTTCAATGGGTGGCGGACAATCATTCAATATCGGGTTGACAAATTTAAAACTATTTCCCTATGTCGGCGCCTATTCTGCGGCACCTAACACATATTCTAATTCCAGGTTATTTCCCGATGGCGGGACAGCCGCCAAGCAACAGCTGAAACTGTTGTTTATTTCCTGCGGCACCAATGACAGCCTGCTCAGTTTCAGCCAAAGGGTACACGACTATTGCGATGCGAACGGTATTCCCAATACCTATTGGCTCCTGCAGGGCCTCGGACACGACTGGAGTGTTTGGAAACCAAGCCTGTGGAATTTTCTTCAATTAGCAGGTGCAGCAGGATATACGAATTATGACACCACGACTCCTACACCGACCACAACCGGAACGTTAAATCCTTCGCCAACTCCAACCGCCTCGCCGAGCGATACGGATTACTCGGTTAGTTACAGCCAAAACGACTGGGGCAGTGGCGCTACAGTAAGTGTCACCATTAAAAACAACAGTTCAACGGCGATTAATGGTTGGACCTTAGCTTGGAATTTTGCAGGCAATCAAAAAATCACCAACCTGTGGAATGGAACCTACGCCCAAAGCGGTACCGCTGTAACGGTCAAAAATGCCTCCTATAATAGTACGATTCCGGCTAAGGGATCGGTTACTTTCGGATTTAATCTCGCTTACAGCGGTACTAATGCTAAGCCGACCAGCTTTACCCTGAATGGAAAGGAGTGTCAAATTCAATGATTCTACGTAAATTTGATTGAAATTGGAGGTTTAAACCATGAGAAATAGATTCTTTTTAGTGTTATCCTTCGTATTAATTGGATTGCTTATGGGTGTTACCTGTCTTGCGGATTATCCCATTTTCTATCAGCGGTATACCGCTGATCCATCCGGTTTGGAGGCCAATGGCCGGCTCTACCTTTACTGTTCCCATGATGTATATGACCCGAATAGACCAGGTTATATCATGAATGACATAACCTGCATTTCCACTGATGACTTAAAGAATTGGACCGATCACGGCGAGGTTTTCAAAGCAAGCGGTTGGGCTTCGCTTGCCTGGGCTCCATCGGTGGTCTATAAAAACAATAAATATTATATGTATTTTGGAAATGGCGGTAGCGGGATTGGTGTTGCAGTGAGCGATAGTCCGACCGGTCCTTTTAAAGATCCACTGGGAAAAGCATTAATAACGAATAGTACTCCGGGTGTTAATCCGCCCAGTGATTTTTGGTGTTTTGATCCTTGCGCGTTTGTGGATGATGATGGACAGGCATACCTGTATTTCGGAGGCAACGGAGAGGGAAACACACGGGTAATTAGACTAAACAGCGATATGATCAGTATTAACGGATCTGCGTCGCAGATTGTAGCGCCACGTTTCTTTGAGGCTTCATGGATGCATAAGTATAATGGAAAATATTACTTTTCATACTCTACCGATTTCTCTCGGGGAGCGGCTACGATTAACTATATGATGAGCAACAGTCCGACGAGCGGATTTGTGGATAAAGGAACCGTATTGGCGAATCCGCCTTACAATGAAAGTAACAATAATCACCATGCGATCTTCTCATATAAGGGCAATTGGTATATTGCTTATCACAACCGTTCACTGGCAATCACCAACGGCGCTCCTTCAGGAGATGCTAGAACCTACCAAAGAAACGTATGTATTGATCGGCTGTATTATAACGCTGACGGTACCATGAAGGAAGTTGAAATTACCACTGACGGTTTAACGCAGCTTAAGTACGTCAATCCCTATATTACCAATGAAGCGGAAACTATGGCTCGTTGTTTTGGGATCCAAACTGAAAGCTGCAGTGAAGGTGGGCGTAATGTCGGATACATTGAAAATGGGGATTGGATCCTGGTAAAAGGAGTTGATTTTGGTTCCGGCGCCACTTCCTTTGAGGCGAGAGTTGCTTCGGCAACAAATGGTGGTAATATTGAACTCCGTCTGGGCAGTCCCACCGGGAAACTGATAGGAACCTGCGCTGTTTCCGGGACCGGCGGTTGGCAATCCTGGGTGACGAAGTCCTGCAATGTCAGCGGTGCTACCGGGGTCCAAGATTTATACTTCAAATTTACCGGAGGAAGCGGCTACCTGTTTAGTTTTAATTCGTGGAAATTCAGTTCTAACGATGTATCACCAACTCCAACTGTCACTGTTGATCCTACCCCAACTCCAAGCGTAACGGTAATCCCATCACCTACCCCAACTCCTACCGCTACGCAGGGTACCACGGGTTGTACGGTTAGTTACAGCCAAAACGACTGGGGCAGTGGCGCTACAGTATGTGTCACCATTAAAAACAACAGCTCAGCGCCGATTAATGGTTGGACCTTAGCTTGGAATTTTGCCGGCAATCAAAAAATCACCAACTTGTGGAATGGAACCTATACCCAAAGCGGTACCGCTGTAACGGTCAAAAATGCCTCCTATAATAGTACGATTCCGGCTAAGGGATCGGTTACTTTCGGATTTAATCTCGCTTACAGCGGTACTAATGCCAAGCCGACCAGCTTTACCCTGAATGGGACCGCTTGCCAACTTGAGTAATAGTACTTGATCTAATTGAATCTCCAAAATAGATAGGTTGGGTTTCCAGAAAGGGAGGTGATGAGGACCAATTAAAATTGAATGTAACGATACGAATGTAACGATACAGGATTTCAGATTGTTAACTGATTATTGGAAGGGAATCAAACAGGAGTGAAAAGGAGGAAGGGTAAATGAAACAAAAAATAATGATGTTATTATTGGCAGTTGCAATGTGCTATGCGTTTACAATCCCTGCAGTACATGTACAGGCTGCTACAACCCTCTATAATAATGCAACCGGAACTATTGACGGATATAACTATGAACTATGGAAAGATTCCGGGAACACCAGCATGACTCTTAATGGGGGTGGCAAATTCAGTTGTTCATGGAGTAATATCAATAATGCGTTATTCCGAATCGGCAAGAAATTTGACTCGACCAAGACACACCAACAACTTGGAAATATAACAGTGACCTATGGTTGTAACTACCAGCCAAACGGCAATTCATATTTATGTGTTTATGGGTGGACCAGAAACCCGCTTGTAGAATATTATATCGTCGAGAGTTGGGGCAGCTGGCGTCCGCCTGGGGCAACATCAAAGGGCACCATTACCGTTGATGGCGGTACCTATGACATCTATCAGACCACACGAGTCAACCAACCATCCATTGATGGCACTCAAACTTTTCAGCAGTATTGGAGTGTCCGGACCTCAAAACGCACCAGCGGAACCATATCTGTCTCCCAACACTTTAACGCCTGGGAAAATAGAGGAATGACTCTGGGAAAGATGTATGAATGCGCGCTTACGGTAGAAGGGTATCAAAGTAGTGGAAGTGCTGATGTTTATAGTAATACCATTACTATTGGCGGTAGCAGTGGCGGTAGCTCAACACCGACTCCGACCCCAACTTCTAATGATGGCACCGGTACGCGAATCGAATGCGAGAGTATGACAAGAAGCGGTCAATACGCTGGACTAATCTCTTCACCGTTCTCCGGAGTTGCATTATACGCTAATAATGATATGTGCAAATACACGCAGTATTTCCAGAATGGCAACCATAGTTTTTCACTCCGGGGTTGTTCCAACAATTCCAACATGGCCAGAGTCGATTTAAGAATCGGCGGACAGTATAAGGGGACCTTCTATTTTGGTGGTAACTATCCCGCAGTCTATACCTTGAATAATATCAGCCATGGCACAGGAAACCAGGAAATTCAGCTCGTCTTGACCGCCGATAACGGGCAATGGGATGCTTACATTGATTATTTGGAGATAAAATAAAAAACGAAGTTGTAAATGATGCTTTTGGCTATTGATTCACAATCTGATTGTACTTCCTTACCAAAGATTACCGGTGGGCTTGGCACCCGCCGGTAATTTTTATAGGTATCCCGGATAATCAGCGCGATAGCAGAAAAACGTTAACATTGAAGCATTTTTTGTGATGAACCGAATTGGTTAATTGGGAAAAGCACAGTCGGACAAAAAAATGGCACCTGCGGTAGTTTATTAGGTAAAAATTATATAGCTTGTAAATAAATTACAGAAATGTTACGATATAATAGGGGAAGTTGTATAAAGCAAATTGCTATTGCATGCTTGATGCAAACTACCTTTTAAGGTGGTTAGGATGAAAGGAGGGAATGTTCTGCAAATTAATGATGAATCTTTTTGGTGATTTAAAAGGAAAGTGAAGAAAAAAATGAGGAGGCTAAAAAATAATGCGAAAAAACACTTTTAAAAGCAGGAAAATTGAATTTAAACCATTATTGAGGGTGGCTTTATGTTTGTTGACGGCGGTTGCGATTGGTTCGGCAATCATCAGCGCGGCTACCCCGACGGGCACCCGGTTAAAGGATATTCAAAGTCGGGTTCTCATCGGCACCTGTACCCCGAATGGGTTTACGACGATGTCCGATGCTGCCACTTTTACCAGTATCGCCGCAGCGGAGTTTAACATCCTGACTCCGGAAAATGCGATGAAATGGGATGCGCTCCAGCCTTCCCAAAATAACTTTAACTTCACCGAAGCCGATAAACATGTGGCCTGGGCGGAAGCCAACGGCATGAAAGTCCACGGTCATACGCTGGTATGGCACAATCAAACTCCGGGCTGGGTGCAGAACCTGAGCGCCAGCGCTATGGAGGCTGCGATGTACAATCATATTGATAAGGTTATGAATCATTTTAAAGGCAAAGTCCTGGTTTGGGATGTTGTCAATGAAGCTTTTGAAGAAAACGGGAATTACCGGACTTCTTTCTGGTATAACACTTTAGGTAAAAGTTTTATTGAAAAAGCGTTTATCCGGGCCCGGGAAGCTGATCCCAACGCTAAACTGATTTACAATGATTACAATTTAGAATATACCGGCAGTAAATCCAACGCTGCCTATAACATGCTTAAAGATTTCAAAAGCCGAGGTATACCTGTAGACGGAATCGGCTTTCAAATGCACCTTGATATTCAATACGGCTTTGATTACAACGACTTTGCCAGAAACATGCAGCGTTTTGCCGATTTAGGCCTGGAGATCTATATTACCGAGATGGATGTTCGGGTCTCAAGCAATCCCACAGCCTCGGAACTGCAAACCCAAGCCGAATACTACAAAGGCGTCATCGAAAAATGTATGGACCAACCCGCGGTTAAAGTCATTCAGTTCTGGGGCTTCACTGATAAATATTCCTGGGTGCCGCAGACCTTCTCGGGACGTGGCGCGGCATTACTCTTTGATTCAAATTATAATCCGAAAGCATCATATTATGCCGTACAAAGCGCGTTAGGTAGTGGGCCGGTTATTACTACATCGCCAACTCCAACCTCCACAGTAGTAATTCCTTCACCTACCGTAACGGTGACCCCAAGTCCAACCGTGATCCCAAGCCCTTCTGCCACACAGACTACTACGGGTTGCTCGGTTAATTACACCCAACATGACTGGGGCAGCGGCGCTACCGTAAATATTATCATTAAGAATAACGGCACTACTGCCATTAACGGTTGGAAATTGGCCTTTAGTTTCCCCGGTAATCAAAAAATTGTCAACCTTTGGTGCGGTAAATATACCCAAAGCGGCGCTGATGTGACCGTAACCAATGAGTCTTTTAATAGTACGATTGCTCCGGGTGGAACGGTCTCCTTTGGGTTTAACATTAGCTATAGCGGTACTAACGCTAAGCCGACCAAGTTTACATTGAACGGGACAGACTGTCAGATTCAATGACCGTAAGCTTGAAAGGTACTGTTTTGAGTCCTTAATTTGAGAAAACCGGAGGTTTATCTAAGCCTCCGGTTTTTATGACCGATTTTTGCCCCACGCAAAGTTTAATTAGTATTGGCCCCAGGTGCAGTTTTACTGGTAAATCTGTGTTATTAGATGAAATGCTTTGCTGGACAGGCTAGGGACTAAAGCATATAATGGAAATGAAATGACTGTTAACGGGGATAAAGCAACCATTCGAAATAAACGGGAAAAAACATGGGTTACTTTTAATAATTGAAGTCTTTCCTTTCGAGATGCAAGATGCAATGGAAAATGGCAGTAAACAACTAATTAGATATGTTAAAAGAAAAAGGATATTATCCATATAGTGATTTGGCTAAAAAACCTGTTGTTTAATTGCGTTTGAAAGAAATATGTACATCTAGTGAGTTGGTAAGCTTATTCAGGGAAGTATAAAAAATCAAAAATTACTAGTAAATGAAATTTTACAATCCGTGGTTTCTAATGTAGAAAAGAGCTGAAACTTCGTATAATAAACTAGTCTACGCTATGTGCCATTTCCTAAATTATTATTGTCTATGGCGGCATATTGCCGTCATCAAAAGAAAAATGAGGGTTAAATATGAGAGTAATAATATGAACAGCATATTCGGAAGAAAGTGACGTATTGACTGATGTATCATTTGTGACTTGCTTTAGAAATCAGTTCCGTTCCTGCTTCGGGGCTCGGAAAGTCAAAGAAAGTATAAGGAGTTGTTTCGAATGAATCATTCTTTAGTACGTGGGGTTGTCTTGCTTGTAATTATTGCATTGATAGGAATTTCCCCCGTTTTTAGCGAGCAACCAAGCAGTATCGCCAGTATCGCGTTGATCGCAATTAATAATTATAGCGGGGTTGATTCGGTTCATGGCAGTAGGTTAATTGATTTAGTTGAAAAAAAGTTTACTAAAATCATCAACCAACAAACTAATATCAATTTTGTCGACTTGGAAAGCACGGTCAAACAATTAAAGAAAAGCGGCCTGGAGAGTTTTTATGACGCAGCTCCGCTTTGTACTCCACAGGATTTGCAGAAGATCGTCAAATTAATCGGAGTTGACCAACTGGTGGTTCTGGATATCAACGGATACGCTGAGATCAAACGGGAGAAATCAAAGAAGACTTTTCAGTTGTTGTTAGGACTACAAGTCATTGGTAAAGATGGAGAGGAAATCAATATCAGTGGTGAAGGTTTTAGCGATGGTAAATATGATGAGGCCTTTAATAATGCAGTCACTAATCTGATTAACAATTATTTAAATCTGGAACAAAATGACGCCAATAGTGGCAATATCCGGGCGGCTAACGCTCCGGTTATCGGTAACCAAATGAGCAAATTATATCATTTAACCGATACGCACCATCGACCTCGCAATACTAATGTGGTTAAATTTAACAGTCGAAATGATGCGGAGCAACAAGGTTATCATCCTTGTCCGATCTGTTTTCCAAGTTATAAAAGTTTTGCCTATCCCGACCGCAATTTAGAAGAAGAACTTGGTGCCAGGGGCTGTGGGACCATGGAATATTATTATCGGGTCGAGCAGAATCCGGAATTACAGGCCCGTTTGGAACAAATCGCGGCTCCTTTGTTTAAAGTAAGTTATCGAAAAAATGTTGATTTCAAATTTCGAATTCTCGATACCAACGAGATAAATGCCTTCTCTTCGCCTAATGGCTATATATACATTACTAAAGGAATAATGAGTATCCTTGAATCCGATGATGAAATCGGGTTTGTGATCGCACATGAGATGGCACATATTGAGAAGAAACATGCGGTTATCAGTTATCGGCGGGCGATGACTACAGCCTTTCTTACTTCACTTTTTCTCGCAGCTAACAATAGCAAAAATGAAGCCGATGATTTACTGGCAATAGTTATGGCCAATGCAATTTTAAAAGGCTATTCACAAGAGATGGAGAAAGAGGCCGATGCAGTGGCGGTGGCCCATTTGAAACAGGCGGGGAAAGACTATCGTGCGTATGAATTGGTGATGGGTAAATTTATCGATATGCGTCAAGCTAAGATAACAGCGATTGAAAAGATTTTCGCCACTCATCCGACTCCGGAGAAGCGGATAGAACATTTAGATAAACTGTTGCAATCTTATCAAACACTTCAGGATAAACTTGCGGTTTATATGAATTGAAAAAGGCGTTTTCTAAAACTAGAATCCATGTGTGTCGAGTTGAACTAATCACCACAAAGCTCTCCGCCAAACTAAAAGAATTAGGAGTTCTCGTTCAGAACATATCCATAGGTTTAGGTGAGTATAACGGATCAACTAAGTTTAAAAACAAAACAACCTTAGTTTGCCGTTACACAATCGGTAATTGCCTAATTATACAATTATGGTGACATTGAAAGTAAAAAATAAGGACTGTCCCCTTTCAAAAGGCAGTCCTTGCATAATTATTTGTATTAATGTATCAATAAGCCGCTAATTCAGAAACGCATCCAAAGCGATGGTTGGCCTTCCGTTGGTTCCCCAGGCCCCCATCTTATAATATCCCCAATTATAACATTGCGGTTCCCAATAAAATACTCCAAGCCCCTTGCCGTCTGAAATCGACCTGGTTTTTGCCAGGATGTCGGTTAAAAAGGCTTTACACGTCGACGGCTGTTGGTAGTCCATGCCAACCTCGCAGATCATGACTTCCTTGCCATACCGGGATACCATATCTTTCATATTGGCTAAACACTGTTGGGTCTTAGTAGCCCAGTCACTCTTGGAAGGGTACAGCGACATGCCGATTACATCCCAACTGGCGCCATTTGCCTTTAGGCCGTCAAAGAGCCAACGGAACAAAGCGTTATCATAACCATTGGCAAGATGGACAATTACTTTGGTATTTTTATTAACGGCTTTAACCGCATTATAGCCACAATTAACCAACCAAGCGAAGTTTCTCATATTTCTGGAAGCCCGGCCGTCTTCCCATAACATTCCGTCATTGGTTTCATTGCCAACCTGGACCCACTCCGGATAAATCCCGTTCGACTTCAGACTGTTCATAACATCATATGTATAGTCATAGGTAGCTTTCATCAAACCATTAAAGTCATAACCGGACCACGCTGCCGGTTTTCTTTGCTTACCCGGGTCGGCCCAGGAATCACTGTAGTGGAAATCAATCATAATCCGAAAACCCATTCTTTGCGCCCGTTTGGCCAAAGCAATCGTTTCATCTTTACTGCAATGGCCGTTTACTTTATCATTGGAAGGATTGACCCATGTCCTGATTCGAACGGAATTTATTCCATGAGCCTGTAAAATTTCCAGACAATCCTGTTGTGTACCGCTGTCGTTGTAAAACTTGTAACCGCTGGCTTCCATTTGCGGCAACCAACTAATATCCGCCCCCTTTGCGAATGATGCTGCTTGGGTTGGTGAGAATTCAGCCCAAAAAACCGACGTACCCATTAAAACCAAACTTAAAAATCTGATTGAAACAGACCTGACTAAGGGATTAAACATAAAAAACACCTCCAGAAAATTAATGATGGGATACCCTTTTTGGGCTCCCACATCCCTGTTTCCCTGTAGATGTCATAATTTAATGCGTATTCTAAACTAGAAATCCTTAGCCTTGACATATTTGTTACATTTCTAGTATCGTATTATTTCCACAATATGTAAACTAAATAATTCTACGATTTACTTAAATATCTTATTTAATTTTGACGGCTTCAGAAAAGTGCAGTACGCAGCATATTAGAAGAAACTCCGTCCAGCGGCAAACAGATTTTGAAGAACAATATTTCCTTTGAAGGCAAGAACGACATCTATTTATCTTCCATTCAAAAAAAACGCTGACAAGGAGTTACCGTCATCAGCAGCGACTTTCAAAGCCTGGATACCAGTTTTGCGACAGCAGCGCGTAAAGCGGACAGCAACTTACCTGATATCCCATTTCTTCATTTGGTTCGGGGAAGTGATATGATATATGATAAATGTTTCAGGTTAGACCAGTAACTTTAGCCGGTACGATGTAAACTCAAAGCTTACATCGTACCAGTTTAATACTAAAAGCCAGTTGAGGTTGGGCTTATCGTCATCCTCCGGCACTGGTAACCATGGATGTCGTGACGAAAGTCCATGCTTGAGTCCAGTTAAGGTACATCGTATAAGTTGTACCTTGCGCCAATAATGGAGAGGTAAACAACATTGTTGCATAAGTCCGGACAGGGGTAATTTTTAAAATTTCAGTTCCGTCAGCTTTTTTAATACTAACCTCCTGATTGGCCGACGCACCCCTAAGAATCACCGAACATTGGGTGGAGGTGTTGGCTGTCGGATTGCTGGTATTACCACCCATACTGATTAAAGTCCCGCCTTTGATTGTAAAAGTTTTGTTATCACAATCTACACTAGGTTGCCCCCATAAGCAACTGTATATCCACCATTGAGGTTAATGGGACCATTGGAATCAATTGCATCGGCGTTAGCTGATAAAGTCAAAGTTCCTCCGTTAATCGTTAAGCCGGTACCGGTATTGAGAGCGTCATCACTGGCCGTTATGGTAAGCGTTCCAGAGTTGATAATCAGGTTGGCCTTGCTTTCCAGACCTGCAACGGATTTTGTGATATTAATTTTTCCGCCATCCACTGTAAGATCCAAAGCTGCCTGAACTCCATCGTTTCTGGCTGAAAAGTTGAGAGTCCCGTTGGTAATAATCACATCACCTTCGCTTTCAATGCAATCCAAGGTTGCGGTAACATTGAGCGTACCACTTATCCAGATTGCATAATACTTTTTGGTAAGAAGGCTGGTCAAAGTAAAGATAAGTATTTTTTTTATCATGCTAGAATAACAAGTCCAAAGTATAAATTCGGGAAATACAAAATAGGGGTTGGTAGTAGTATTGAAGATGTAAAAAAAGCTTATCGAGAGGTTTGCTTAACAATAAATAAACCTTAGTGAGCACTGGAAAGACAAGGGGACGGCAGACTGTGTGAAAAGTCCTAAAATATCAATCGCAAAGTGGAGAGCAAGCTCAAAAAACAGGCTGATTTTTATAGTCTAAGTGGGGGAGAAAAAATTCATGAAAATAATTCTCACACAGTCTGACGGTACTTCTGTCTTGCCACCATTTGCACCTCTGGTGAAATTATACAAAGGTGATTTTTTATCCAGAAAACAAAGACTCAAAAGCAAAACCGGCTATTATCATATCATGTGCTTTGGTAATGAGTGTAGAAATATCTTCGATGGTGACCAGGATAAAATGAAGTTCATTGTTATTTTGTCTGAGAAACAGTTAGTGTATAATTAAGTTCGCAATTTCAAAAAAGGAAAAGCCATCGGGACTCCGAAATGGTAAGTTGCTCAAAACAAGCCCAAAAAGGAGTGTTGTCCGATGGCTTACCATAAGAATACCGTAAATTTAGAAAAAATACTATTAAAATTTTTAGGTGAACCAGATCCGATGCTTTCCATGCTTGAATGGCTTTGTCAAGAAATGATGGAAGTAGAAATCGCAAACAACCTTGGAGCCGACAAAGACGAACATTCGCCACAAAGAACCGGTTATCGCTCCGGAACCAGAGTCAGGCGTTTTGATACTCGAATGGGAACGATATATTTATTGGTCCCGAAAGTCCGTAAAGGTGGCTACATACCATTTTTTGTGACTGAAAGAAAACGTTCCGAGTCGTCTAACGTAAAGCAGCTTAATCTGGTGGAGGCCCGATGGAAAATTGCGAACTAGACTTGACACAATCTCAAGATATTGCGGGCAAATATTAAATTAAGGAATTACATAATTCTGATTTAAGCTTTGGCTCACAATATAGTGATAGATACATCCGGGCTAGTTACTATATATTATATTGTGGCCAAAGGGTTTATTAAGGTAATTTATACAATTCCCTCAAATAATAGAATTATGCCAATTCCTTGACAGTAAATAAAAAAACTCAAGCCCTTTTCCGACTTAAGTTTATTATCCAAGACACCGTTATTTCCATTTTGACACCTATCTCACAATAGGTGGGTGATCGCATCATTACTGCAACCGTCCCTCTTAACCTTGGAGGGCTTGGTTTTCATAAAGATAGCCGTCGGATACAACCGCTCTATCTCCCCTAGCAACAATGTAGGTTCAAAATCGAAATTGACGCATATCCCAGAAGTATTGCAATTGTTACTATTAATTTTACATTACGTTAAATAAAATTTCAATATACAAATACTACCATTTAATTACCATTTAAGCTGTATTTATCCAAATTATCCGTCCTTTTAGACCATTTCGGATCAAATCCAATAACTTTCCCAATTAATCGCTATTATTTAATACTCCACTCAATCTGCTTACCTAATACCAGCGCCGGGTCAACCGGGACATCGCTGACCCGGAAGGTCAGATGCAGATGGGGTCCGGTAGCAAGCCCGGTAGAACCGACTTTTCCAATGATTTGCCCTTTTTTGACCAGTTCACCCTCGGCAACATCGATCTTCGATAGGTGTGCGTACGATGAAAAAAAGTCAAGACCGTGATGGATGATTACCGTATAGCCCGTAGCATATAAAGTACCGGCGAATACTACTTCCCCCCGGTTAACCGCTGCCACTGGGGTACCGGTGGGGGCCGCCAGATCCCATCCGGAGTGTCTGCCGGTTTCATGGTTATTTACGTAGCGGATTAAGCCAAATTCCGAAGTCTTTCTCCCTTTTAACGGCCAAACAAAACTTTCTTCCCACAGCGGTGCCAGACGTTTGGCTTCCGCTTGTTCACGAACAACGGCGCCGACCCGGGCATCGGCCGCATATTTATCTTCGGTTGCGGTTTTCCGACGCATTTTTTCCGATACCCGGATCCGTTGTTCCCCAAATTTACGTGGAACAACAGTAATTCTCTGCTCTTTAACCAAAGTGCCCTGGGTATTTTTAACCGCGATTTCTAACAGGTATTTCCCGGGTTGAGTCCGGTAGGGGGCAGCGATTAACCCGATCAAAGACTGGCGGTCAGGTGCCGGGTATAAAGGTTTGCTCCGGCCCAAAAAGCGTGCAGTCCCCTTTGAGCTGGGATCGGTTTTCACCTGTACCTGCAAAAAGTCCCCCGGTCGGATGGCAGTAGTCGAAAAAATCACTACCGGTTCATCCTCCGCTCCCAATGCCAGGTTGCCCGTAAGTAATACAGTCAACAGTAAAATCGGCATCAATATGTAATTAAAAACTGCTCCTCTTTGATCCATCAGCCAGCTCCTTTTCTGGTATTTAATACCATTATAACATAGCGGGACTGCTATTTAAATATGGAAAACCCTGTAACTTCCCTTCTTTTGGGGTGGATCTCTCTTGATTACTTTTGTTAGCATGTATTTAACAATCGTTGCAGAAGGAAATCATTGGATTTTAAAGAATTGACCAACAAAACGGGCAGAAATTAATTTTTTAAAATATTAACCAGCTGCAGGAATTACATAATTACCTTAAATAAACCCTTTGGCCATAATAGATAGTGACTGGCCCGGATGCAGCTATCGATATTGTGAGCCAAAGCTTAAATCAGGAATTAGGCAATTCCTTAATCTAATCTAAAAGGGTTGCTGAAAGCAAAAATATGGTTAATTTTAGTCTTAATTAATAATTTATCCATAACCGGAGATAATTATAGACAGGTGTTTTCTCACTCCGGCGGCGCAGCAGAGCTAGCGGTCAGCGAATCTTCCTTGCCGAATTCTCTGGTCATGTGCCTGACATTATTTCGATTTCATTATGAGGAGGTTAATTTTGATGTCGGATAAAACAATCCACCCTTTAGCCGGCCAGAGAGCCAACCCCGCTGACCTTTTTACCAGGGAACAGATTACCGAGTGGTATACCCACCCTCAAGGTGACTTAGAACCGGTTAAAAACGGCACCTCGGGCCATCGGGGACAGATCGGCAGGGGATTTTCCCAATTTCATGTGGCTGCGATGACCCAAGCCCTGGTTGATCTCCGTTACGAAAAGGGTACTTTCGGTCCTTACCTTCCGGAACAGCTTAAGGAAAAACCGGTCGGCCCGGTGGTAATTGGTAAAGATGTACGCTATGCTTCGGATCTGGCTCAGGAAACCGCTGCCGAAGTCTTTGCCGGAAATGAAATGCCGGTCCTGATTCACCGAGGCAACCGCAGCACTCCCACACCGGTAATTTCTCATGCTATTCTAAGCCGGGTCACCCAAGGCGAAAAAGTCGAAGGGGTAATTATCACCGCCTCCCATAACCCGCCTGAAGACGCTGGCTACAAGAGCAATGGGCTGGATGGCGGGCCGAATACCGCCACTAAACCGATTGATGAAAAAGCCAATTTCTACCTAAAACACCCGGCTCAAGTCCGACGGATCGCCTACCGTGAGGCGCTCCGGAGAGGACTGGTGCAGGAGATTGACTTACTCACCCCTTATATTCAGGATCTGGCTTTAGTGGTCGACATGGACCTGATTAAACAGGAACGGTTTGCCGTCACTCCGCTGGGCGGTTCCGCCCACGGTTATTATGAAGCAGTCAATGACTATTACGGAACCAGGATCGAAGTAGTGTTAGCCGACCCGGATCCCTCCTCATCATGCCGCTGCTACGACTGGGACGGCAAACTCCGGGGCGACCCCTCATCCCAATATGTAATGCAAGCGGTCTCCGGAATCCGGGAACAACTGCGCGTTCCCTTTGTTGGAGCCAACGATAACGACGCCGACCGTTTCGGCGGCGAGGACAGTACCGGAATTCTCAATCCCAATCATGTCCTCTGTGTCCTCTTTGATTACCTGGCTGCCAACCGCAACTTCCCAAGCGCAATGGGAGTCGGCCGGACTATCGGGACCACCCATATGCTCGACTTAATCGCGCACAACTACGGTCGGCCAGTCCATGAAGTTAATGTCGGTTTTAAACATTATGTAGCCGGTTTACTGGAAGGTAAATACGTCATGGCCGGCGAAGAAAGCGCCGGGATGTCCTTTCCCCGACGCGATGGCCGGGTCTGGATTACTGAAAAGGATGGCATCGCTACGGTCCTGTTAATGATGGAGGTCATTGCCAAGACCGGCAAAGATATCGGGACCTTATACCGTGATCTGGAAAAAAAGTACGGACCACACCGCTATGAACGGATCGATCTGTCGGCCTCTCTCCAAAAAAAGCAGCGTCTGGCCGAACTGGCCGCTGACCCCGACACGGTGAAGCGTTTATTGACCGGTAAAAAAATTGCCGGCCGGGGAATCGAACGGCTAGTCATCGGTGATGGGATTAAAGTAGTGTTGGAAGGTGGAGTCTGGGTGCTTAAACGCGCTTCAGGCACTGAAAATATTATTAAGGATTACCGGGAGGAACGAGGCGACAGCCTGACCACTGCCCGGAAGGCCTCAGCAGAAATCGACGCCTATCTCGGGTTGAACTAATTAAAAGCCTCTAAAAGTCGTTTTGTCCGTTTCCAGGCCTTAATTTGCGGCGGTACTATCCAGCGATCAAAATTTTACGGATAATATTTAACTATATCAGCATGATTACTATAGGGATCGTTACCATTGATAACAGGGTGGATAAAAAAACAAAGCGCGAGGCGAATAACGAATCACTCTGGTGTTGCTCTGCTAAAGGAGCAGTCACTGACGCCACCGGCATCGCCACCGCCATAATACAGATCCCCAGTACAGTCCGGTCCAAATTCCAGAACTTCAAAATTACCAAGATCAGCAGGGGTATAAAGAGAAGACGGACAATAGTACCGTAATAGATAGGAAACCCCCTAAACAGGTCTGCCGGTTTGAGATCCGCTAACATCGCGCCGATAATCATCATTGCCAGCGGCGTTGTCATCGCTCCGACCATTTGGAGGGTCTGCGACAGCGCCATCGGTAGTTTAAGTGAGAAAAAGAATAAAGACATTCCTATTAAGACTGCAAGTACTCCCGGGTTTAAACAGACCTGTTTCCAGGAATTCCGGTCGGATTTACCGCTAAAAATACTCACGCCGTAAGTCCAGAGAAAGAGATTAAATACTACCACATAGACGGAAGTCAAAAAGACGCCCCGCTCTCCGAAGAGACCCGCGGCTACCGGATAACCCATAAAGCCGCAATTGGTAAAGATTGTACCAAACTTCAATATTTTACCAATATCATTGGGAATCCGCCGGAACAACAGCTTACCCACAATAATTGCCAGCAGGTGAACAGTAACTGCAAAGATTAACACCGTGACGGCCTCGGAAAACATTTGTGGTGAAAAATCAAACTGGCAGGAGGCTATTACCATAAACGGGGCAGCAACATTCAGCAATAACCTGTTTAATCCCTTAATTAGTTCAGCATCTAACCAGTTAAGCTTTCGAGCGATATAACCTACAGACATGATTAAAAACAGAATCACTATTTGATTAACTATAATGCCTTTATCCATAAAACAACACCTATAACCAAATTCCGTTTTAATAGTTATACCATACTCCGGTTACAGGTAAATGTCAAATGAATAATTTGCGAACTGCTTCCAGCTCACGGTCTGGAGTCCGGGCCGGTTTCCCTGATTCGGCTAATCCGGATCCCCCCTTCAACCGCCTCCTTCAAGACTGCATAAGCCGGAACCGCCAATAATACTCCGAACAGACCGAAAATCGCTCCGGCAGCCAGCAATAGAAGAATAGTGGTAAGCGGATGAATCATTAACCGTTTTCCGACCAGTTGCGGCGCAGCCAGTTTACGCAAAAGATTAACAACAACCAATAATCCCAATACCTTGACTACCATCCACAAACCGGCGGCCAAGGCCACCACCAGGGCGGGGAGGATCCCGATTAGCGCCCCAAAGGTTGGAATAAACGAAGTAATCATCATAATCAGCGCCAAAACCAGCGGATAGGCTAAACCAAACAACCGAAAGCCAAAGTACATTAAAATACCTTGACCCACCGCCAGCAGCGCCTGGCCGGTGACATAGGTAAACAACACCCGGTCTGTCTCTTTCAGGGTAAACTCCACTTCCTTCCGGTAGCGCCGGCTAACTCGGCTGGTTAAACCCGCTACAAACTTCCGGTCATCACGTAAAAAATAAAACAGGATAAAAGGCACGGTAACCATCAGCCCGGTTAGTCCGGTTAATCCGCTTAAAGCAGCTCGGAGACTGCGGACAATGGCCGGTACCGCCTTGTGCAACACCGTTCCCAGCTGTTGCCGGACTTTCCAGCTTAAGACCGCGCCAAACTGCCTTTGCCGGAGCAGTGCTGTCCCCTGATCCTGCAATGAAGCCATTACCCGGGGTAAATCGGCAATCAGCTGTTCGGTCTGGTCCCAGGCTAAGGCGCCTAAATAGACTATAAATAAGGTAATTAACCCGGCTAACAACAAATAGGCAATTAAGATCGCTGCGGTTTTGGGAATCCCGGCTTGGACTAACCACTGCACCACCGGCCGCAACAGGTAATAAAAGAATCCCGCCATTATCAGCGGCATCCCTACCGCTGCGGTTACCATAAAAGGAAAGCGGAATAGATCACTGACCTTTGCGGCTAAAAACATAATCAACAACGCTGCCAGCACCGCGCTGCTATAATGGAAGTATTTATTGCGGTACCACATTTTAACCTCCCGGATTTTAAGGTTATTATGCCTCAAACCCTGCCGGTTGCCACCCAAAAATAAAAACCCTGGAACTCCAGAGTTTATTTTAAGTTAAAGCAGAGCAAATCCAAAGCTAGCGCCAGGCATAACCAAGCGCAGTTTTTAGGATCTCATAACCCTTTTAAAAAGGCAACCAGTTGGCGCTCGTTTAAACCGATTCCCGCCACCCCATCCAGCCGGGCCACTACCGTACCGTTGGCAAAGCAGAGGACGGTTGGGATAATTTCAATTCCATAGCGATCGGCTAAAAGCTCCTGATCATCCTGAGCCAACAAAAAATGGTCTTTGCCGGCAGCATATTTTTGGAATACCGGCAAAAATTGGAGACAAAACGGACACCAGCTGGCATAGACTAATACCACACTTTGCCTCCGGCTTTTAATAAATAGGTCAATTTCCGAAGCGTCCCGGATTAACAAATGTTGAGGAACTGAATTCATGGTCTCCCGTGTCACCACCATTTGTGTTAATTAGGTTTTGCTATTAAGAGGTCAACTATTCAAAATTACCTGTCTAATCTGTAAAACCGGAGCGACGGCTGCGCAGTACCGGCCGGAATAAAGCGAACAGTAGCAGCCAGGGCCAGACAGTCGCCAGGGCAATCGTGGCTGTTAACAAACCGTTCCAGCCACACATTAAGGCCTCAAGCAATTTTTAAAAACGCCTTCAGTTTAAATAATAAACTGCAGCGTTTTAACCTTTAGTTACTCCGGTTTAATTTCCCTCCGAAACCGTATCGACCAATTCATTACGGTCACCCGGCATGACCGGAAAATGCGACTTCAAGTGTTCTCCTGCAGAACCGACCCCATACAGTACTCCCTCCAGGAACCGGCCTTGGGTAAAGTAGCCGCGCATCGCCTCTTTAGTCTCTTCCCAAAAATTAGGTGGCACGGCCCGGTCAATCCCGGCATCGCCGATAATCGCAAACTTCCGATCGGCAAACGCTAAATAGATCAATACTCCGTTGCGTAATTCCGTCCGGTTCATCCCCAGCGCTTCAAAAACCTCTTTGGCCCGCTCAACCGGTTCTTTCCCCCGGGTAGTAGACTCCACATGCACCCGTATTTCTCCGGAAGTTTCCGCTTCCGCCTGTTGAATTGCCTGAACAATCCGATCTTTGTGTTGTCGGCTAAAAAAGCCATTGGTTTTAGAAAAAGGCCACATCATTTCTCCCTC
Source organism: Bacillota bacterium (assembly GCA_036564195.1). Lineage (GTDB taxonomy): Bacteria > Bacillota > UBA4882 > UBA8346 > UBA8346 > DATCLA01. The sequence goes on along the minus strand of DATCLA010000084.1, from coordinate 7,632 downwards.
CGTTTTTACCAGTCACCGCTAGCACCGCCCCCACCGAAGCTGCCGCCGCCCCCCCGGAAACGACCGCTGCCACCTCGGAAACGACCGCTGCCACCTCGGAAACCGCCGCTGTCCCCGGAACTACTACCTCCGGGCCAGCCTCTATAGGGAAAACTGCCGCCCCAAAAAGGGCCCGGTTCGCTATAGCCCCGTTGGTAACGTCGATAAATCTGACGGTTATTCCGGTGGAAGAGATTACTGAAGATAATAATTAAAAATGCGACAATTAGGGCTAAAGGCGAAAACCCTCTCTGTCCGGAGCGAGAGCGGTCAGATCCCGCCTCCGGAAGATTATTGATTTGATAACCGGGAGTAATCGCTTGGATTAAAGCATGGACTCCGCTAAAGATCCCGCCGCTAAAGTCTCCGGTTTTAAAACGGGGTGCAATCGTTTGGCGGATAATGGTACCCGCTTTCCCGTCAGGGACCGCTTCTTCCAGACCGTAGCCCACTTCAATCCGGATCTTCCGTTCCTGTTTTGCTACAAAGAAGATTAAGCCATTATCCTTACCCTGTTGTCCCGGTTGATTTAACTCAAAAAGCGCTTCGGTAAACTCAACCGGTTCCCGCCCTTCCAGGCTGGGAATGGTAATCACCAGTAACTGGTTTCCGGTGCTTTGGGCATACTCATAAAGCACCTGCGCAAGTTGGGCGGCTTCGGCCGGAGCCAACAAGCCGGCCCGGTCGGTAACATACTGATTAACTGTAAAAGGTTCCAAGGCCCGGACTGAAGCGGTCCAACCGGTCAACCAAAGCAAGCTGAGGAGCACTGCCAACCACCGCTTAATCATTGTCTGCCTCCTAACTTCAAAGCCTGGCTTCTTTGACAAGCCTAAAAGGGGATTGAAATATACTTTATAATGTCTCTAAAGTAATTAAAACTTAACCTCCGGGTTTTCCCTGGCAGTTTCTGAGACTTCGAAATATTCCAGTTTGGAAACTCCCATGATCCCGGCAAAGATTCTTCCGGGAAAGAGTTGAATTTTAGTATTATACTCTTTCACCAGTTCATTGTAACGCTTCCGTTCTACCGCCAGCCGATTCTCCGTTCCTTCCAGATTATCCATTAGCCGGTTAAACTGCTCGTTCGCTTTTAACTGTGGATAGTTCTCCACTACCAGCAGTAGCCGGCTTAACGCTCCTTCCAGTTGATTGTTGGCGGCAGCCTTTTCTTGAACCGACCCGGCCTGTGCCAACCGGCTCCGGGCAGCAGCAATGTTGGTAAAAATTTCGGTTTCGTGTTTAGCGTAACCCTTTACGGTATTGACCAGATTGGGAATCAGGTCATGCCGGCGTTGCAGTTGATTATCAACCTGTTTTAACTGGGCTTCGGCATTGTTTTGCAACACCGTCACGCTGTTATAGAAGTTAAAATACATCCACACCGGAATTGCCAGTAATAAAATGACAATAACAGCAATTAAGATTCCAGTAAATTTTTTCAAACTAATCCCTCCCACTTGAGGGAATTGCATAATTACCTTAATAAGCCCTTTGGCGACAATATATAGTGACTAGCCTAAATGTATCTCAATATATTGTAGGCCAAAGCTTAAATCGGGAATTATGCAATTCCTTAACTTAAAAAAGTAAAGTTTCCGCCACCGGAAGTTCTCCTTTAACTGATCCTTAGTTTTACTCCATTGCTACCATAATATCTTAAAAAACTCCCGGTGGCAATCTTCTTCGGAGCGACTTTCACCGCCAAGTTTCGCGCCATAAGTGACGCGCCGACTTTTCCCCGTCATTTCGGGCTCTCCTTTATCTAAGATAGCTCTCGATTTGTGCCCAAATTTCCTTGCGGCCTTCTTTGGTTACTGCGGAGAAGGGAATGAGGGGCTCAGCGGGATTCATTCCTAACACTGTCCTGATCTCCCGGAGCCGTTTCTCAACTTGGCTGACGGCAATCTTATCCAGCTTGGAGGCGATAATAAGCCGGGACTTAGCCTGTCCGGTCAACCATTGATACATCAGTTGATCATCACTGGTGGGATCATGCCTGATATCCACCAGCATCAAGATCAGTCGAAGCTGAGCACGGGTATTCAGATAGGTTTCGATCATTTCCGCCCAGGATTCCTGGACGGCCTTGGACACCTTGGCATACCCGTACCCCGGTAGATCGACAAAATAAACAGTGTTATTTACATTATAAAAATTGATTTCCCGCGTCTTTCCCGGAGTTGCCGCCACTCGGGCTAGGTTTTTACGGTTCGCCAGTGCGTTGATAAGCGCGGATTTACCGACATTAGACCGGCCTACTAAAGCGATTTCCGGTCGGTCGGGCACGGGATACTGATCCGGCCGGACCGCGGTCAAAACATAGCTGGCATTTTTAATTTCCATGGTTAACTCCTTGAACCCAATAATTTAAAAGTTTTCCTTAATTATAACGGACCGATCATATCCTGACAATAAAGGGATTTCCGGTTCGATTACTCTTATCCAAATATTGGCATGAATTACCAATAAACGTGGCAAACTTATGGTTTTCAATAAAATATATATAGATTGGATAAAAATTAAGGCATCTTACGTTTAGCGTAAAATGCCTCATTTTATGTAAAACCGAGCAAAAAACCTGTTGTGAAAGAGTCACCCCACGTTTCCGGCTAAAACTCTAAAACTCCGCCGACCGCACCGTGCGTGGGTAAGCAATGACATCGCGAATGTTAGTCATCCCGGTCAGGTACATGATTAACCGTTCAAAGCCAAGACCGTAACCGGCATGCCGAGTTCCGCCGTACTTACGAAGGTCAAGATACCACCAGTAGTCCTTATGTTTCAAACCCAATTCTGTCATGCGTTTTTCCAATAATTCTAAACGTTCTTCGCGCTGGCTACCGCCGATGATCTCACCCACCCCCGGGACCAACAGATCCATCGCGGCTACTGTTTTCCCGTCATCATTTAAGCGCATATAAAAGGCTTTGATCTCCTTGGGATAATCGGTGACAAACACCGGCTTTTTGAAGACCTGCTCAGTCAGGTAGCGTTCATGTTCGGTCTGCAAGTCTTTACCCCATTCAACCGGATATTCGAACCGGTTCTTAGCTTTTTTTAGCAGTTCAATGGCTTCGGTATAAGTAATGTGGACAAATTCGGAATTTACCACATTATTAAGGCGCTCAAACAGACCGGGATCAATCATTTTATTAAAGAACTCCATCTCTTCGGGAACATTCTCCATGCAATAGTTAATCACATATTTAATCATGGCTTCCGCCAACTCCATATCATCATTCAAGTCGGCAAAGGCAATTTCCGGCTCGATCATCCAAAATTCCGCCGCATGACGGGGGGTGTTAGAGTTTTCTGCCCGAAAGGTAGGCCCGAAGGTATAGATATTGCGAAAGGCCATACAGTAGGTTTCCCCTTCCAGCTGACCACTGACAGTCAGATTGGTCTCCTTTCCAAAGAAATCTTGGGTGAAATCAACCTTTCCTTGAGCGTCACGGGGTAAGTTCTCCAGATCCAAAGTAGTCACACGAAACATCTGACCGGCGCCTTCACAATCACTGCCGGTAATGAGCGGAGTATGGACATAGACAAAATCCCGTTCCTGAAAAAAGCGATGGATGGCAAAAGCAGCCAGGGAACGGATGCGAAAGACCGCTGAAAACGTGTTGGTGCGGGGCCGCAGATGGGCAATGGTCCGCAAAAATTCAAAGGAATGCCGTTTCTTTTGTAACGGATAATCCGGAGCCGAAGTTCCTTCCACCGTTATGGCAGTGGCTTTCAATTCGAAGGGTTGTTTGGTACCCGGACTTTCGACCAGATTACCTTCAGCTACGATGGCCGAGCCAACTCCCAGTTTCATAATCTCACTGAAATTGGCCAATTGGTTGTCACAGACAATCTGAAGGTTTTTATAGAAGGAGCCGTCATTAAGTTCGATAAAACCAAAGGTTTTAGAGTCGCGAATGGTCCGGACCCAACCGGATACTTGCACCGGTTGGCCGAGATAGGCAGTTGTCTCCCTAAACAACTGTTTAATCAGCACGTTTTTCATAATCACATCATTCCTTTCTTACAATAACGGAATATTGGCGGCAGCGCATTGGGTAATCATGGTCTCCGGCCAAACCGAGGCCTGTACCTCTCCGATATGGGCTTTTTGCAAAAAAAACATACAAATCCGGGATTGCCCAATCCCGCCGCCGATCGTATCCGGAAGCTCACCGGCTAACAACGCCCGGTGATAAACAAGCTCAGCCCGCTCCACGCAGTGCGCTGCTTTTAATTGTTCCATTAATGCCTGTTGATCAACCCGGATTCCCATCGAAGAAACTTCGAAGGCCTGTTCCAACAGGGGGTTCCAAAAGAGCAGATCTCCGTTTAACTTCCAATCATCATAGTCCGGTGCCCGACCGTCGTGCCGTTGGCCGGACTTCAAGACGCTACCGATTTGCATCAGAAAAACCGCGCCCCGTTTCCGGCAGACCGCATCCTCCCGTTGCTTGGGTGTAAAATCCGGATATTCCTCCTCCAGCTCCTGCGTAGTGATGAAAGAAAGCTCCCGGGGTAACCAAGGTTGGAGTACCGGATACAAACGGCATAGATAGTCTTCCGTCTCCAGAAACACTTTATAAATCGCCTCAACAGTACGGCGTAAAGTCGCGATGTTGCGTTGTTCCCGGGTAATGATTAGCTCCCAGTCCCATTGGTCCACATAAATCGAGTGGAGGTTGTCAAGGTCCTCATCGCGGCGGATCGCGTTCATGTCGGTATACAAACCCTCCCCCGGTCCAAAACCATAGACTTTTAAGGCCATCCGCTTCCATTTGGCTAAAGACTGGACGATTTCCACCCAGTTGCCGTTTAAACCTTTGACATCGAAAGCCACCGGCCGTTCAACCCCGTTTAAATTATCATTAAGGCCGGTCTCAGGCCGGACAAACAGCGGGGCAGAAACCCGGGTCAGCTTCAGTTCCCTGGCTAAAGCCGCTTCAAAGAAGTCTTTAACCCGTTTGATGGCTACTTCAGTCTCACGTAATGATAACAAAGGCCGGTATCCATCCGGGAGTTTTAGATTATGCCTAATTTCTACCATATCAACACTCCTAACCCAACAGCTTGATTCCAAAATGCTCCGGTCTGGCCGGACTGATTTTTTCCGGGTTTAAAAAACAACCGGTTTCATTTTAAAAAACTTTATGTAGGTTATTATATCATAAAATTTCTCCGGATTTACTATTGTTTAGCATCTCAACCAAACAAAGACCCTGCCGATATGGCAAGGTCTCCGGAAACCATAAACCTCAAATATTAACTGATTAGTCTAAAAACTTAACTTAAACCGTAATTCCAGTAACTCTTTTGCGAAGTCCCAGCCAAAACCGCACCTGAGGCAACAAACCTCCCGGGTCAGTCCCAAGACATGACTGGTCCAGCCAGAGTTATCAAAGTTATAGGACCCTTTATAAAGGATACTGTAATGGGCGCTCAAAGGAATATCTGAGTTAAACATAAAGTTCCCACCCAACCGATAGTTTTTGATCTCCATAAAATCCGGTTCAATCTGATCCCAGTCTGCCTCAGAACCTTTCATTGGGTCCAAATAAAAGTAACTGAAGCTTAATAATTTGTGGGGCTGGTAGTCAAAACGAATCCCGCTATACACACCCTGATAACTCCGGTCACTCTCTTTGGTATAAAGCAGACGGGAGAAGACCGAAAGCTTCAAATCCCCATAACCGGTATCCCAGGTTTTACGGCTGAAGGTGACCCCCAGTTCCCGTTCGGGCTCTGAGGTCAGGTCAATTTTGCCGTCAAAGGCCAGATGATACTTTTTAAAATCAATTCCATAAGTATCAACCAGGCTAAAAAAACCATTGGAGTTTAACTCCACTTCAAACCGGTCCGAATAACGGCCCCAGGCATAAGCCCGGCCTAACGCGATTTTGGCGGGACGGGTGGTATTAGCCTCAATCCGGTAAACCCAACGGCTGCGCAGTTCCGGGGATGGATTGAACGAACCGCCGGGAGTACTTAAATCCGGTTCATCTCCCTGGTTACTATTCATGCTAAAATCAGGTGCCTCGTTATTTTGGCTTAATTTGAGTCGCGGCAGATAAAGGACTGGAACCCCCAAAACTTTGATAACCACTTTTTCCAGATAGATCTGATCCCCCACGATCCGCATTTTTTTGGAATTAAAAATATAATCGGGATGTCTGAGACGGGGACAACGGGTCAATCCGGCGGGGGTTATTGTTGTTACGGCTGCGTCGACCTTTGCCTGCTCGCCCGTTAAGTAATAATTTTTCTTGCCGCTTTCCACTACTCCCCGAAATGCACCTACCTCCCCGGTCATTGTAGTTAAATTGTAACGAATCGATTCCGAAGTATATGATTGTTGCGGCGAAACCAGCCGGGCACTGCCGGAGGCTTCCACCAAGCCGGTAGTATCCTGGTACGTCAATCGCTTGGCAGTCATGGTTAAACCCGGCTTGGTTAAAAATACATTTCCTGTAGCTACCGTTAAGTTTTGATTTCCGTAATATATCAAAGAATCCGCTTCAATTACCACATCATCAAGGGTTATTTTAGCATGATCCGGAACAGTGACAATATTTGTTTCCAAATCATAAGTCTGATCCCCCGACGTTTCAATGGTAATATTGCTAAAGCGTTGGGTTATTTTCTGTCCTTGAGCCCAGGCACGCGAGGAATATACCATGGTAAGCATAAACGCCAGGGTAAATACTAAAAACCGCATTAAATGTAACAGTTCACCACCCCTCCTAAAAATTATGGTTTATATTTTCACAATGACTGCAACCGCTACTAATAGAGTAAATTCCATACCAAACCATAAATACCTTCTTTTTGCATCACTATATATAATTGTAAAAAACCGCCATCAATTTTTATAACAGATTACCCTAGAGAACAAGAGTAAACATTGATGCCTTCGTTACCGGCATTGATTTACCTGATATTGCCTCTTCTCCAGAAAAAGAACACCGGTCCGGCCACAATTAATCACTGCCTTTTTATAAATACTTCAATTACCCCGGCAGACCGTATAAAAACTCTCCGCTTAGACATGCTAAATTAAAAGGAGGGATACTATGGATAAACGGCAAAAAAAGCCTGCTAAAGGGATGAAAATTGCCCCGGATGTTGCCAATGACCAACTCGGTGAAAACGCCGCTCTGGAATTTGCCGAGGAATATGATAACAAAGATGTCGGGCAAACCAAGGCAACCGAAAAAAAATAGCAATTAACCGCTTAAAAAAAGCCTCGCTAGCAATCCTGCTTCCGAAGGCTTTTGTATTACCCGCCATTTTAGGACATTTATTAAGAGTTAAGTAATCTTTGGGCTAACTCTCATGACCGCACCCCGCTCCGGAAATTAGTTGGTTAAGTACCCCGGACTACCGATGTACTGTATATAATTTAAAAAACCAGTACAAATAGTTAATTGAAGGAATTGTATAATCACCTTAACAAACCCTTTGACCACAATATATAGTAGCTCGCCTGGATGTATATATCAATATATTGTGTGACAAAGCTTCAATCGTGAATTATGCAATTCCTTAAATTGAGCACTGGTTTCTTAAACAGTTTAAGTATTATTAATC
>DATCLA010000083.1:0-12014 GCA_036564195.1 Bacillota bacterium | reverse complement strand
GGCGGAGTAGTTTATGATGATCCGGCGATTTTAAATTCCCGCCTTTATACAGCGGATGAAGTCTTTAGTGATGAGTTACTGCAAAATATTGCGGATACTACCGGAGTGAAAGCTTATTTTCCGGTAGATGACCGCTTGGGTCAGCGGCTCACCGTACTCAAAACCCAACTTGGGCAAGTCCTGGGCCGGACGCCGCAATTACAGTTGCGCCAGATCCGGGAGGATGACTGGTCGCAAGCTTGGAAAGCTTATTTTAAGCCGGAGAAGATTGGCAAGGTAGTGGTTAAACCCAGTTGGGAAGAGTATCGACCGACCTCGGATGAAGTCTTGGTTGAGCTGGACCCAGGGATGGCCTTTGGGACCGGTAATCATCCCACTACTCGGCTTTGCCTCGAATTATTACAGGAATTGGTAAGTCCGCCCTGCGCAATGCTGGATCTGGGGACCGGTTCGGGGATCTTGGCCTTGGCCGGTGCCAAGTTGGGAGCAGCTCCGGTTTTGGCAGCGGATATTGATCCGGTAGCCGTGCGGGTAGCCCGCGCCAATGTTGCCGCCAATCAGTTGGCGGAGATAGTTGCGGTTACCGAAGCCGACCTCTTGCAGGGGATGACCGGGGCCCGGTACGACCTGGTGGTCGCCAATATTATCGCTGCGGTCATCCTTAACCTGATTCCGGAAATTCCCGGGGTCCTCAAAGCGGAGGGAATATTTTTGGCTTCCGGAATTATCGAGGAACGCTGTGACGAAGTAAAACAGGCTTTAACCGCAGCCGGTCTAATCATTAAAAAAGTGGCTAGGCAAGACGGTTGGGTGGCAGTTGTCGCTCAACGGGGACCGGTTGTCTCAAGGAAGGTGCAGTCATGACCCGGTTTTTCATTCCCACCAGCCAGATCCGCGGTAACGAAGTTATTCTGGAAGGCGCTGACCATCGCCATTTGGTAAAGGTACTCCGTAAAACCGTGGGCGCGGAAATTCAGGTTCTCACCGGCAAGGGTGAGGAATTTAAGGCCCGGATCATTGCCATTGGTCCGGACCGTACTGTTGCCGAGCTTGATGAGAGTATCAGGAGGCAGACGGAACCCAGGCTGAAAATCAGGCTGGTGCAAAGTTTGCCCAAAGCCGCCAAATTTGAATGGATCATCCAAAAAAACACTGAATTGGGAGTCAGTAGCTTTCAACCGGTGCTTTCGGAGCGCAGTCTGATCAGGCTGGAGCGGGACACCAAAGTTAAAAAGCAGGAACGCTGGCAAAAGATTATCAAGGAAGCGGCCCAACAGTCGGGCCGGCAGATCATTCCCGACTTACAACCGGTATTAGAGTGGGAGGAATTTATTGCCGCTTTCCCGGCCGGTTTGGTCTTAATCCCCTGGGAAGCGGAGACAGGACAGTCGTTAAAAACTGTGCTGAAGTCCTTCGAAATTTTACCGGAAGAGATCACTGTGATTATCGGTCCGGAAGGCGGGTTTGCCCAGAATGAAGTGGAACAGGTACGGCAGTTGGGGGCAATCCCGGTGTCGCTGGGGCCGCGGATCCTTCGGACTGAAACTGCCGGTTTAGTCGCTGCCACCGCCCTCTTGTACCATTTCGGAGAGCTGGATTGAAGTATTTTAAAGCTTTTTAGGCTAAAAAAACCGGATAAGGGGAGTTAAGAGTGTATCGGATTGGAATCGATTTAGGCGGGACTAAAATTGAAATCATAGTCTTAAATGCGGCCAATCAGCTGATTTTACGGGAACGGATTCCTACGGAACGGGAACAGGGTTATGCGGCGATTTTAAGACGGGTACAGGCCATTTATCAGCAAGCGCTGGCTAAAATCGATCATGCTCCGCATACCCTGGGGATCGGGATCCCGGGGTCGCTCTCGGCCAAAACCGGACTGGTCAGAAACGCCAACACGGTTTGTTTAAACGGTAAACCCTTGCTACAGGATTTGGAATCTTTGTTGGGACGGACGGTAGCGGTGGAAAACGATGCCAACTGTTTTACCCTGGCGGAAACCCTGATGGGCGCGGCCCAAGGTTATCAAATGGTATTTGGGGTGATTATGGGGACCGGTTGCGGCGGTGGGATTGCGGTCAATGGCCAAGTCCACCACGGTAGGCAGGGGATTGCCGGCGAGTGGGGTCATATGCAGATTAATCCGCTGGGACCGCAGTGTTATTGCGGTAAACGCGGCTGTGTGGAGACTTATATCAGCGGCGGCGGTTTGGAGCAGATTTACAGGGAGCGGTTTGGCGAATTACTGACGGTGCCGGAAATCGTTAACGCCTACCGCAGCGGGGAAGCCCGAGCCGGTGCGGTGTTTACAAAGTTTCTCGAGTATTTCGGGATTGCCCTGGCCAATGTGATTGACCTCCTTGATCCGGACCTGGTGGTCCTGGGGGGTGGACTATCGAATATTGAGGAACTCTATACTCTGGGTCGGGAGGAAGTCAGAAAACAGATCTTCGGCGACTATCTGGACACTCCGATCGTCCCCAACCGCTTGGGTGATTCCGCCGGTGTCTTCGGCGCGGCAATGATTGGGGTGTAGGATGACCAAGACCCAGTCCCTTTGTCAAACTAACGAATCATTGAAATTTTTATATTATCAACCTGAAGGATTTTGGCCCGGTAAATATTTTGCTCATTACCTTTTCCCAATGCCATCGGGGCTACCCAAAATAATAAAGCTAACATTATCCCTAATTTATAATGAATTTTGTTCATTATAATAACCCCTGTTTCTTCTCAGGTAAATTTACCTAACCATAATTATGCGCTGGGAGCTTAAGATATGCTTTGCAGTTTTGGAACCAGCGATCAGCTCTTTTTTGGCGAAGCCTGCTTACCTTCAACTTTGAAGCGCCTGTCAAGGATGCTGATTTTATTTCGCTGCAGCTGCCGATATAATTAGCGTTCGCAGATCGGTTCAAATTGATGAACGGCTGGGAGTTACCTGCTGGGGCAGGAAAGTAACTGGCGGTACCGAATATATTTGATAAACTTATCCGGATTAGGTAATGATGGGAGAGAATCGTGATCAGACGGGTGAATTATTTATTGTTTTTTTTAAGTGTTACTCTCTTTTTAACCGGGGTTACCGTGTTACCTCAAGTGACGGCTACCCCAAGCCGGCCCCGGCTGAAAGTAGGAATTGCCCTGGGCGGCGGTAGCGCTTTGGGGTTTACCCATATCGGGGTGTTGCAATGGCTGGAAGAACACCGGATCCCAGTGGACTATGTTGCCGGGACCAGTATGGGCGGTTTGATTGGCGGACTCTATGCCATGGGAATGAGCCCGGCGGAGATTATGGCATTGGTGAAACAGGTGGACTGGAACAGGATTTTTAGCTCCGGCCCTCCCTATAATACCCTGAACTTCCGGCGTAAGGAGGATGCCCGGAAATACCCTTCCGAGATCCAGCTGGGACATAAGGATGGCATCTTCATCCAGCCCGGCCTTTCGGTCTATCAGGTCTATCTGTTACTGAGCCGGCTGGCGTTGCCCTATTCGGATGTCGACAGCTTTGATGAACTGCCGATCCCTTACCGGTGCGTCGCTGCAGATATTTGTAACTCCGAAACAGTAGTGCTGAGTAACGGTTCACTTGCGGAAGCACTGCGGGCTACGATGTCAGTCCCCGGAGTGTTTGTCCCGGTGAAACGGGACGGGCGGGTGCTGGTAGATGGGGGAATTTTCAACAATGTCCCGGCAGATGTGGCCAAGGCCATGGGTGCCGCTACCGTGATTGCGGTGGATTGTAATGAGAGTAATAGCGGTAAAGATTTACGCCGGTTGGACTCTGTTTTGATGAGTACGATTAACAGTGTGATTATCAGCAATACCCGGCAGGCATTACAGGCAGCAGATATTATCATCAAGCCTCAACCGGAAGGCCTTTCGATGCTGAACTGGGAAGCAGCGGAGCAATTCAGCGCTGCCGGTTACCGGGCGGCGGCGGCCCGGGCGGAACAGTTGCAGCAGTTAGCCTTGGATGAACCCGCCTGGCAGGAATATCAAAAGCAACGCGCCGCCCGTAAACGGTCCGGGGTGATCATTCCTCAAACCATTGAAGTCCGTGGGACCAATCAGGTTAACCGGAAGTCAATTCTAACAGCTTTGCAACCTCTGGCCGGAAAGCCGCTGGACCCGGCAGAATTGGACCGACGCTTAACTGAAGTGATGGGTTCGGGCTTTTATGAAAGCATCCGTTATGAGTTGCAGGCCGATGCCGGATATCCGAGCCTGCTGGTAACGGTTACTGAGAAATCCTACGGCCCGCCGTTTTTTCGGTTCGCTGTTGAAGCCGTCGGCGGAGAAGGTTGGACTGACTTTAAACTCTGGACCCGGGCAATTGCTTTTGATGTTTGGGGTGCCAATTCGGAACTCCGGGTTGATCTGGGACTGGGTAATTACCCGGTTCTGGCTGCTGAACTTTATCAGCCTTTTCAAGACCAAGGCTGGTTCATAGCGCCTCAATTTAAGATAGGGGAGAACCGCAGCAGTTTCTTTCAGGAAGACAACCGCTGGAGCGATTTTGAAGTCAAGCAACATGCGATCGGGCTTGACCTAGGCTATTTTTTGAGCCGTTTTACAGAGATTCGCCTGGGGTATCAGCTTTGGAACCAGAAACCGGATACCTTGGTCGGACCAGCTGCTCCGGATCTGAGCCGGGCCGATGGTTCCGGGACGACAGTCGGTTTGAAAATATCCTATCATAAAGCGGAAGGCCAATCGTCGTTGCAACCGGGAGTAGACTGGGAGTTGACTGCCGACTGGTATCCGGAAGCGCCGGGAGCGGAGACTGCTTTTGGCAAGGCGGAAAGTAAACTCCGCTGGATCCGACAGGCCGGTACCCGAAGCTTACTTTTGGTGAAAGGGAGTGCCGGGGTCAGTTTTGACGGTCCGGTGCCTTTCTTGCAACAGTATACTTTAGGCGGACCGTTCCGGTTAGGAGCTTATGAACTGGATGAACTGCGCGGTGAAAACTATTGGTTAGGGACACTTGGGATTTTAACTCCGCTGGGCGGCGGCTCCCTCCGGAATCGGTTGTTTGCCGGAGTCTTCCTGGAAAACGGCGCCACCTTTAACCGCTGGTCTGCTGCAGAGACCGAAACCAATCTTTCGGTGGGATTGGTTTCTCCCTGGGGGCTGGGTACTGCCTGGTTAGGGATAAGCTGCGGTGAGTCTAACCGGAGGATCCATCTGATGCTGGGGCAACCCTTTTAACGGAAAGGGGCGGAGCGTCACTTGGTCTCTACCCAAATCACCTTCCGGCGGACCGGGTCAAAACGTAACGGCTGGAGGTTTAGTTGCCGGTCATGCGGTTCGAGAGTATAGATCACTACCGGCAGATATAAGACAGCAACATTGATGATCTGCAGGCGGATCACCGGCCGGAACTTGCGATAGGTTTCGGCAACTTGCCGGTAAAAACCATGGCTGTCGGATGCTTGGTTCGGATTGTCCCGGTAATAAGCTTCCAAAAATTTGACCTCCTGTTCCCAACGGTTGCGGGCGGAGTCGATCCAGTGGGGATCGTGATTGCGCAATAACCATTTTAAGTGGTTTTGCAGCGCATTGAACCCTTCCGAGTAAGGAATCCGCTTCTTCTCCAGGTTTTTACGGGGCGGCTGAAGGGTAAATCGTTTGCCTTTTAACTTCTCCAGCAGATTAGAAGCAATTTCACCGGTAGTCAGGTCAATACTTAAACTGTAGATCAGATCGATTTTTTCATCAGTTTCCAAAGTAACCTTGAAATTAACCAGTAAATGAGGGTGGTAAAATAAGAAAGGCTGTTTGAAGTAGAAGCGGACCGGTGGGTTCAGTAAGGCTAAGATTTGCCGTTGAACCTTGGCTGGTTCCAGGTCAAAGACATAGGTACCCCGGAAGATTTCACCGCGGCTTTTGACTCCGTCGGCCAGCCATTGCAGGCGAAAGCTGCCTTTGGTTACCAGTTCGGCGCCGGGGTATTTGTTGATCAATTCCGGACTGCAAACCAGCTGCAGGTTTAGGGTTTCCACCCGGGCCGGTCGGAAGAAGCTGGGCGGCACATTCACCCGGCACTGGGCGAGGATCAGTTCATTATCAATAATATTATAAGGCGCTTTGGCAATTTCCAGGGCTTTGATAATAAAGGCAAAGATCTGTTGCGCATCCGTACACATATTACCTCCCCTTAAGTTTTAAAAGAAATTTCTATAAAATCTCATCCCACTGCGGATTATCCTCCTGAATTAATTCATTGATCTCCGCTCCCAGCTTGTCAAAGCCTGCCAGTAACTGTTCGTGGGTTTCGCTTTTGAAGACTAGATCCATGATCCGCGCCTCCAAACTTTTGCCGCGGCAGAGTTTGCTAATAACCCGTTCACTCTCACCAATCACCAGCTCAAACATACGGACTTTCTCGTCCAGCAGGCGTAGCAAGTACTCCTCTACGGTGTTTAGGGTATAAAGATTAAAAATATAGACCTCGCGTAACTGGCCGAGACGGTGAATCCGGCCGATCCGTTGCTCCAGCCGCATCGGGTTCCACGGTAGGTCATAATTGATCATGGTATTGCAAAACTGCAGGTTAATGCCTTCACCGCCGGACTCGGTACAGACCAGTACCCGATATTGCGGGTGGTGTTTAAATTGGTATTTGGTAAACTCTTTCTTGGTCGCGGAGAGATGACCATCAAAAGCCAAGGTTAAAAAACCGGCTTGTTCCAAACGGGTCCGGACGTAACTCTGGGTCGCCAGAAATTCAGTAAAGATAATCACTTTTTCCGGGGTTTTGCGGACCAGTTCCTCGACAACATACATTTTGGCGTTGTTCTTTACCTGCTGTGAGAGTTTAATCAGGGCTACCGCTTCCTCCTGTTCCGCCTCTGAAAAGTCCAATTTTTGAAGCAGTTTATAGAGGGTCATCACAGCTGCAAATGTACTGGAACAAATCTCCCGTTGCAGTGTCAGTAATGGCAGAGCGCTCAGCTTTGTAGCGTTTTTTTTAAAACAGCGCCGGATAAATTCACTGACGCGCTGGTACATTTCCTGTTCCAAGGGGGAAAGGACCACTGGGATATTTTGGACATTCCGTTTGGTAAAACCCATATTAGCTCCGTGTTTGTTACGGATCATGACTTCAGCAAGGAGGCCTTTCAATTCTGAGGCGTTTTTAGGGTTGCGTTTATCCACGATAAAATTTCTTTTAAAACTGCGATAGCTTCCTAATTGACCCGGCCGCAACAGGGTAATCAGATTGAACAACTCTTTCAGGTCGTTCTGGAGCGGTGTTGCAGTCAACAGTAAAAAATATTTCTTTTGAATACTATTGATAAACTGCCAGTTTTGGGTCTGGGCGCTCTTTAATTTGTGGGCTTCATCCACAATAACCAGGTCGTAGTAAAGGTCTAGGATTGCCTGGCGGTGTGGCTCCTTTTTGGCCGTGTCCAGCGAAGCGATGACTTGGTTAAATTTAGCCCATTCTAAATTGCGGTTGGCAATCAAAGCAGTAATTTCAAATTTTTCCCGTAGTTCCGCTTCCCACTGCCAGGCTAGGGAGGCCGGAGTTAGGATCAGGAAACGTTTGACTAAACCTCTTAACAGATATTCCTTGAGGATCATCCCTGCTTCGATAGTCTTGCCCAATCCGACCTCGTCGGCCAGGATTGCCCGGCCCCGCATTTGCGTAATTACTTTTTT
This sequence comes from Bacillota bacterium, assembly GCA_036564195.1. Classification (GTDB taxonomy): domain Bacteria; phylum Bacillota; class UBA4882; order UBA8346; family UBA8346; genus DATCLA01. The sequence goes on along the minus strand of DATCLA010000083.1, from coordinate 4,343 downwards.
CACGGTCGCCACTTGGTGCGGATACAGGATCAAGCCCCGGTTTTTCCAGTATTCCTGTAAATGAGTTAAGACTAACAGTTCTTCAAAGTCATGATGCCGAGTGAGTTCTTCAGCCTGTTGATGGAGGAGAAAGGCTTCCCAGGAATCCCATTGTTTCTTGCGCATCAAGAGTAAAAAACGGGCAAAGGAGTTCTCGGTTTCAAATACCGGAGTAAAGTCGGGTAACGGGGAGGCCCGTTCCGGAGCAGGGAGGGCAGTCGGCTTCGGATTCATGAATTTACCTCCGGGTATAAGTTCAGTTTAGTTTGACCTCTTTCCTAAAATTCTAACCTTGAACTGTAAATATGGGCTAAAGTAAATTTATGGCAGGAATTAACTTAAAAAGCACGAAATGAATCAGAAAATTAATTGCTTAAAGGAGTAACAATGCGGGCTATTTTGTCAAAAACTTCAATTTCCCTGTTCATTTTAATTTTCATCTGTTTTTTCTTGCCCTTTACCTCAGTTTCGTGTGATAATAAGGAAGTAATTAAATTAACCGGTATCCAACTGGTTACCGGTACCGAAATTAAAACTAAGGCCTTTTTATACCAGGAGGAACGGCAGGTTCCCCCCCAAAGATTAGCAATCATGCCGTTCGGTTTGGTAGTAACCGGACTCATCTCCGGGTTGGTCGGTAAGGGAAAAGTGAGTGCCGGATGGCAGACGTTATCCAGTGCCGGGGCAGCGCTCTCTTTATTCTGGTTAAAGGCTAAACTAGCCAACGAAGTATTGAAGTATCCTAAAATGGTCTTTATAGTTAATTATCTGCCTGGTTACTGGTTAGCCTTGGCCTTGTGTATCGCCGCGGCCGTCGTTAACGGGATGAGTCTTTTAATTAAGGATGATGGTAAGCCAAGTCGCAACTGAATCAGCTGAACGGATAGTAACTGCTGCTTTAGAATTGAAACTGTACTGGCCTTAAAGGATCACCGACAGGTGGTTCTTTTTTTCGGGATTGCTGCAAGCGACGGTTTCTTAAGTGAACTACCACAATGAACATCAGGAGGATTGGAGACGAATGGGGAACAGGCATCAAAAAGCAGTCTTGTACCTGATTGGTACCGCCTTACTGTGGAGTACCGGCGGTTTTCTGATTAAATGGGTCGACTGGAACCCGGTGGCCATTGCCGGAGCACGGAGTGGCATCGCTTTTCTGTTAATAGCAGCCTATTGCCGTCATCCCAGGTTTACCTGGTCATTTACACAGCTAGGTGGCGCTTTGGCTTACGCAACGACCGTAATTTTGTTTGTGATTGCCAATAAACTGACCACTGCTGCCAACGCAATTTTGCTGCAATATACCGCCCCGGTATACGTAGCGCTCTTTAGTTTTTGGTTTTTAGGCGAGCGGATTAACCGGTTTGACTGGTGCGCCATTGTCTTGACTTTGGGGGGGATGGCTTTGTTCTTCCAAGACCAGCTCACCTTGGGGAACTGGTGGGGAAATCTGGCAGCCATCGGCAGCGGATTTACTTTTGCTGCCTTATGCCTTTTTCTTCGAAAACAGAAAAACGAATCGTCAATTGAATCATTACTACTGGGCAATCTGTTAACCGCTCTGATTGGACTGGTGTTTATGTTTCAGGGACCTGCTCCCGGGCGGCAGGGTTGGATCGCTTTGGGGGCGTTGGGTATTTTTCAATTGGGGTTGCCATATATCCTGTATGCCAAATCGTTGAAGGAACTTACGGCTTTAGAGGGGGTTTTGATCCCGGTAATTGAGCCGATTTTAAACCCCATCTGGGTCTATCTGCTGTTTGATGAAATACCGGGTCCGAATGCGCTTGCCGGTGGGTTGATTATCTTAATTGCGGTGACTGCCCGGTGTGTACTGGCAGTGGTACGGAACAGCCGGTGAACGGTGCGGTTACAGGAGGATGATATCACTGCGTCGTAGCGAGAAAAGGGATGTTCCCCTGCTCCTCCAGTTGATAGCCATGGTTCAGAAACAAATCCAGACAAGTATCAACGACTTTACTGTCGTATAATTTGCCCCGGTTAGTCCGGATTTCGTCCAGGGCTTTAGTCAAGCCCAAAGCCGGCCGGTAAGGTCGGTGTGAAGCCATAGCTTCAATTACGTCGGCTACCGCTAAGATCTTGGCTTCCGGCAGGATTTGTTGACCGTTAAGCCCAGCAGGATATCCGGAACCGTCGAGCCGTTCATGGTGTTGAGCCACAATCTGTGCAATCGGCCAGGGAAAATCGATGTTTTCTAAAATATTATAGGCAACCGTCGGATGCCCTTTAATCAGAGCGAATTCCACCGGGCTTAACCGGCCGGGTTTGTTTAAAATCTCAACTGGAATGGCAATTTTCCCTAAATCGTGGATCATCCCGGCCATCCGCAGGCCTTCGACAGTTTCCCGCGAGAGCTTCATTTCCGTAGCAATGGCGCAGGCTAAATCAGCCACCCGGCTTTGATGCCCGGCGGTATAGGGGTCCCGTACTTCCATAGTTAATAAAATAGTCCGAATAAAACCTTCGATTGTTTTACCCAATTTTCCCAGTAAATACTCTTTTTGGTCGAGGAGCTTTTTTTCCTGCATGTTACTACTGATGATGCTCCGCAAGGTACTGGAGACTACTGCCAGTAGGGCGGCGTGGATATCAATCACCACCGGCTGTTCCAAACCGATTGCCAGGGTTAACAGCCGTTCCTTCGAACCGTGAATCATTGAGATCAGAAAAGCACGCGGTTCACCGTTGCTGGCAATTTGCTCCGGCATCAAACTTCCGGAAAAAATAGTATTGCCCAAGTTGAGCTTACCCTGCTCATTATAGGCCATTAAAACCCGGTATTCATAATTATCAGGGTTGTAATCTGCAGCATAACAAGTAGTAACCCCGATTTGTGGTAGCTTTTTACATAAGACGTCCATGACCTCTTCGATGCTGGTCATAAAGGAGAGAATCTCGCCGATATGATTGATCAGCAGGTATCGGTTTCCAACATTATAACGGATGCCTTCTCCGGAAGTGTAAGCTTTTTCGGAGATGATGATCCTAGCCCGGTGAATGAGGAGATCAACCTGGCGGTGGTAAGCGGCTTCAAGATAAGGGATGGTTTTACATAACAGGATTGAAAGCAGGTTTTGCCACTGATTCAGGTTTTGTTTGTACTGGAGTTGTTCATTGATAACTTGTTGAAAAGTTTTAAGAAAACAGAATTTCTTTTGGCCTTTTACCTCAGCAAGCAGGGCCTCCAATAAGCGGTCAATAGTATCCAGGGTGGTTAGTCCCGGTTGCAGTTCATTAAAGATTTCGGCACTGATTAGACTTTTATTTTCTTTAAATGTTACTCCGGCGTTTTGACCTGTTTCAGGTAAATTGCATTGCAGGGCTATTTGAGAGAGGCAACCGCAGGATTCCCTGAGTACCAATCGGGAGGTGACAGATACCGACCGTGGCTGGGCGGACCCAGCGGAGATCAGCTCTAACAGCAGGTCGACGGCTTTGGCTCCTTCTTCGTAAGTAGAAACATTAACAGTGGTCAAGGGCGGATTGGAATGAATGTAACTTTCGAAGTTGTCAAATCCAATTACCCCAACCTCATCGGGGACTTTGATCCCTCGGGCCTGTAATTCAGCAATTGCCGTAAAGGCCATTTCATCATTGAACACTACCAGAGCGTCAAAAGTTGCTTTTCTCTCATTTATCAAGGTTTGAACAGCTGCTCTTCCCGGATTTTTCCAGAAGGTTCCTTCCACCACCAGGTTGGGATCATAGACCAGACCATGTTCGGCCAGAGCTTGTCGGAAAATCGCTAACCGGAGCTGAGCATCGCGGTTGTTTTGAGGGCCGGCAATCATTGCGAACTTCCGATAATGATGAACTCTAATCAGATGGTTTATGGCGTCGCGTAGTCCGCTATTGTCAACTAACACAGAGGAGCAGCCTTCAATTTCCGCTCCGATACTCACAATCGGTAAGGGAAGATACTTACTGCAAAACTGCTTCAGTTCTTCGGCTGGAAGGGGGTTACCAAGAACAGCAGTTGCGATAATCAGGCCATCGATATTACCCGGATTAACCAATTCATATAACCGGTTTCTGTAAAACATATCGGGATTGCGTTTGAGAATACCGCCTTCCAGACAGAACAGGTTAACACCGTGACGGCGGGCGGCATCAGTAGCTCCCTGAAGTAATTTTATCTGATATTCCCTTTCAACCCAATCAACTAAGAAGGCAATATTTAAAAGCTTTTTTGGTTGGTTTGAAGTCATTGAATCGGCCTCCGCTAGCTATTAGCTGGTATTAAGCACTTAATATTGCGCAAGATAACTTATCTCTACAAATAT
>DATCLA010000082.1:0-9587 GCA_036564195.1 Bacillota bacterium | reverse complement strand
CTTTAGTTATACATTTTTAAATAAATATATTCCTAAATAATATATTCATATATTCGGAAATTTACCAGATTTCTTTAATGTTTTAACTAAATTAACAAGAAATTTTCATGATTCTTCCAGGGCATTTCTAACTGGAGGTTACCCATGAATTAATACAATTTCAATGCTTAAAATACTACTAATCAACCATAAAACCGCACGGTAGCCCAAACTAAAACTTAACCCGCTAAGAATTGATGAGGCAGGAACATCCTGCCTCGGTTATTTACTCGGTTTTGGGATCCTGATCCGGCTGCTGCTCTTGCTTCAGCTGCTTTGCTTGCTTCGGTTCCTTCCCTTTTTGGGGCTTTTCGATCTGGTAGTGGGCCAACAGCAGCTTTACCGCTTCCAAGATCTCGGTTGCGGCATTCTTTCCCTTGACCGCTTCTTTGACCCTTTTTACAAACTCATCCAAATTAATGGATTCTAATTTCGGTTGGGGTACTTTCCACCAATACATCCGATCTCACCTCCCTTCACTCCAGAATGGTGAAATCTCGGTGATGGATTAATGACGGACCACCCGGACGGTTTTACCGGTAGGCCGAGGTAACCGGTCAACCAACTCAAACCGGCAGGGGATCCCCACCCGGTACTCCAGCTTACTGCTTAGTGAATCCGCCAGTTCAGTGGTAGGAGTGATTTCCGGCATCAATTCGCAACGAATCAGTAAGTAGTCCTCGATTACCTCAAACTGATACCAGTTGCCCACTTCCGGCAGACGCATCAGAAACTCTTCCAAGTAGTAGGGGGAGAATGAAACTCCCTTAACGGTTAGCTGGTCGACTAACCGGCCCCGTAAGACCAGCCGGGGCAGGACTACCCCGCAGCGGCAGGGGTCCGGGTCAAGATAGCCAAGGTCCCGGGTACGGTAGCGCAGCAACGGTGTATCATAACGTAACAGGCAGGTAACAACAATCTCCCCAATTTCTCCAGGTTCTCGTACCTGACCGGTTTGGGGGTCGACAATCTCCAGGTAAATGTGGCCTTGGGTAACATGATAGCCTTGCTGGGCATCACATTCAATTCCAATGCAGCCGCACTCCAATGAACCGTAGTAAAAGTTAGCAATGGTCCCCCAGAGTTGTTCGACCCGTTCCCGAAACGCCGGCGAACAGCCTTCACCGGTCAGCCACATTTTGCGCAAGGGCAGTTGGGTCAGATCCAGGCCCACCTCAGCCGCTGCCTCAGCCAGATACACCGCCCACGACGGAGTGGTAATCAAAATGGTGGGCTGTAAATCACGGATCATCCGTACGGACTTCTCTGCAGTGGAATAAGCGCCACCTTTGCCGCCGGGGATCACTGTGGCGCCGCAACCTTCCATGAAAGTTTTATGAAAAGCCAGTCCGGCGGAGCTCATCTCATACGGCAGCGCATTAAAACAGATGTCGCCGTATTCTACCGGTACCAATGAGGGATACCCGGGGATTAAGTCATGGAGGAAATAATCGGCCCAGGAATACATAATGTAAATCTCAGCTCCTCCGGTAGTCCCGGTAGAAACCTGGATCACGGCCAGATCCCTTTTATCGCAGGCTACCAGCGCCCAGGGATTACCCTGTAACTCCTCCTTGGTGGTAAAAGGTAACAAAGCTAAATCCCGGGTTTCCCGAATCTGCTCCGGTGTTACACCGGCTTGATCCATCTTGTCACGGTAAAATGAACTCCCCTGATACGCCCGGGTTACAATTGCCTTGAGCGCTTCCCGCTGAAATTCTGCCATCCGTTCCTCAGACAGATTTTCCGGAAATTCGTCCTCCTCAATAAAGTATTTTTGTAAAACCGGCGGCCTGGCCAGATTGGCTATTTTCTTTTCAAACCGTGAACTCAAAATTAAACACCTTCCCTCTTTACTTGCTCCCGGCATTTTTCAATACGCTCCAAAGTCTTTTTGGCTGCTGCCAAGTCTTCCTTTACTTGCTGGTAAAACTCAGCCGAAAACAGCTCCGGGTTTTGTTCGTGACGGGCGATTAAATAGCTGAAGTCGGTAACACTGGTGGCAGTCCGGTGAAAAAACACTTCCGGCAAACGGTAGCAGACATAACCTCGAAGAGTGCGAATCATCACATTATCTCCATCATTGGTTACGGCTTCATCTAAAACTTTTAAACCTTGCCGTACATACTCCAAGCGTTCCAGCGGGTCCATAGCGTCCCGTCCCAACAATGTCAAGGTACTTCCATAATAAGCAGCAAGCAGATGGTCCTCAGGAAAGAGCTGGCGCAACCTGGTTAAAAGCTCATAGGCGGCTTTAACAGCCTCGCTATCGCCCGCTACGCCTTTTTGAAATAAGACCGCGATCTTCGCCAACTGCCGTTCCAGGAAACGCTTTCTCAGCCAGTTATACCTGGCCCTAAATAGGTTCACTTTGGTCACCTCCAGTTAATTGAGGGTTTAACCTTTAGAAAAAAAGGGGGAAAACCTGCTTCCCCCGGACTACTTATTAATCTGGAACTCTTCGATCTTTGCTTTCACTACTTCCGGTATTACGATGCCGCAGGAATCAATAATTTCCATGATGATAGCGGGAATCACTTTCGCCAGGTTGGCATCCTTAGGCAGATTTTTAAACTTTTCCGCAAAGAGCTTGCCAATTTTCTCGGCATCTATTTTGGTAGGTTGTCCGGACATTCTAACTCTCCTTTCTAATGGATTAACCTCGGTTAAGCCAGCCGGTTAGCTTGGATCAGCTGCTTTAAGTCTGATTTGGTAAGTTTTTGATCCAAAATTTGGCGCACGGCCTTAACCAGGCGGTCCGGATGACTGGCCTGGAAGACGTTTCTCCCAAAAGCCACTCCTCGAGCGCCCGCAGCCATGGCATCAGCCACCATTTCCAGCAGTTGCTGCGGTGCATCCATTTTCGGTCCGCCAGCAATTATTACCGGTACGGTTACCCCGGTAATAACTTGGGCAAATGATTCGGGGTCACCGGAGTAATTAATCTTAATCAAGTCGGCACCGAGTTCTTCGGCCACCCGAGCGGCATGGCCAAGTTTGACCGGATCGAATTCACTGCTTTTGGAACCATCACGAATATACATCATTGCCAGGAGGGGCAGACCCCAGCGGCTGCTTTGTTCAGAAACCATCCCGAAATCCCTGAGCATCTCAGCTTCCGCGGCTGAACCTAAATTAACATGGACTGAAATTGCGGTAGCCCCCAATTCGAGTGCCCGTTCCACCGAAGCCACCTGCTTCTTACAGTCAGGGTCGGGAGCCAGCACAGTCGAAGCCGACAGATGCAGGATCAACTCACAACCGGAAAAGGTCGAAAGCCTTCCCAATTGTTCTGCAAACCCCTTATGCAACACGACGGCATCTGCTCCCCCAGCCGCTATCTTTTGAATGGTCTGAGCCATATTTTCCAAGCCTTTAACCGGGCCGATGGTAATTCCATGATCCAGGGGGATCACCAAGAGACGGTCGGAATGTTTAAATAGCCGTTTCAGCCTGATTGCTTTTCCGGACATGATCAAACACACCTCCTTTGCTAAATGAACGTTCCGGTTACGGTAAGACTAAAAAGTCATTGCGTTGTGATTTTAGCGTTCGATAATGTTCTCCTTAACCCTAATCCCTACGTGGCGGCCTTCCGGGCATAGATAGCAGAGCAACTGGTCCCCAGGTTGAACCAGGGTTGCGTTCCGGGGTTGACCGTCCGCGCCCATCAGCCGGATATGCCAGTCATCCTGAATAATGACATTTAATTCACAGCCCTCCGCCTCACCTTTGATCAACAGTAACGGCCTGATCTCCGTTTTCACCCGTCCCACCGTCAATTCCCGGTTCTCCCCCTTCCAGTTGACGCAGAGTACTTTACTGCCTGTTTCCAGTTCACTAAGGTAACCGACTTTATTACCGGGCATCCAAATATAGGAGTGTACCGCACCGGCGTTTACCCGGAAAGGCCGGAGATTCATATAAGGCAGAAAGTGAGTTTCCGAGCAGACCAGGAGACCTCCGGCTGAAGTTGAGCCAACCAGCATTCCTTCTTCCTGATTCATTAACCCGGTTGTATCGACACAGGAACGCCAGCCCATACCGATATGCCGGGTTAAAATAACCCGCAACTCTTTTAGCTCCAATACCGGAGCTGATTTCAGGTTTAACAGATCCGCTACTGCTTTCAGCTCAGCAGGCTCACTTCCACAAAAAAGTGCTCCGTCACTGCCCTTTTCTAAAACTCCGAACGCCACTTGGGTCTCGGCGGCCGTAGTCGTTCGCCGCAGCAAAACAGTTCTCCCGTCGGCAAGCCGCGCAATAAACAGTTCTAGCGGAATATTGGTCGGTAGCGCGAAGTCAACTACGGCATAATCATACTGCATTGCCAATTGGCAGGCTTGTTCCAGAGATTCCTTCTGGTCTACTTCAAGGAAAATACAGGTCTGGTGCCCCTTGGCTCTTGCCAGGTCCAGCAATCCCGGGTGTTTCGAAAATACTACATCCGCCGGTGGTAAGCTTTGCAATTCCGCCTCGTTTTGAATCTCTGTAATGAAACGAGTCTTTTGCGGAAAATGACCGTTGCGCCGTTGATTAAGAGTTAATAGAACTTTCTCCAGCGGTGAATTATTAATCAGACTCCAGAGATCATAACGCTCCAGCGGGATGGCCCGGCCATCAAACCAAATTTCCCGTTGCTTGATTGGCATTCAAGTTCACACTCCTTAGCGGACCGGGTTAGACCCGGACTGATTTCAGATATTTTTGCGCTGCCATTTCTGCGGGGGTATACAAATACTGCGGTTTACCAACCACACCCACGGCCAGCAATTCCTGGCGGTCGTAAAGGGTCCCCTTGGATACGACAGTAACCGATAACTTCATTTGATACTCCTGCTCAAGTTGGGCCAGTAATTCCGCAGGCACCGTCTGACCCGGGCTTTCCTCCTCAACCACCAGTTCCAAACCGGAGCCGCACGGAGCCGCTACCCAGAAGCGGCGACATGGCAGCCGGGAAACCAGTTCCTCAAGGTCCCATAGGTCCACCCGCCGGTTACCTACGGTTACCAAGTAATCCGTGCGTCCCCGGACCTCCAGGACCGTATTTCGGCCACAGGTGCACTCTTCTCTGATTAAACGGGCCCGATCGCCGGTAAGGTAACGCAATAGCGGTGTGGCTTCCCGTTGCAAAGTGGTCACCACCAACAGGCCGGTTTCACCCTCCTGCGCCGGAGTAGATAGATCCTCGCGGAGAATTTCCAAGTAACACTGTTCTTCGCAGGGGTGAGCCCGTTGCCACTGACAATCAACTACCGCCACCCCAATCTCAGTAGTGCCATAATTATCAAATACCGGTACCCCCCAAATCTCTTCCAAGGTTTGGCGTCGCCCGGGTGAAAGCAGCTCTCCGGCGGTACAAAGCGCCCGAAGAGCAGGAAAATCGGCTTTGGGGTCCAAACCCATTAATCCGGCAGTCTCTGCAATTAACAGTGCCTGCAGCGGTAGGCCGGCCAGCACTGTCACCCTAAGTTTTTGCAACAGTTTGACCACCCGGGTAAACGGGCTGACCAGCGAACGAGAACTGGCCGGCAGCACACAGGCACCGCGCAGCTTTACTGCATCCGATACCGTATGGGCGATTGCAGAAATAGCATAAGGGAAACGGTTCAACACCAGATCCCCGGGGTGGAAATTCACCCCCCAATGTTGGAGGGCTTCCGCATTGAGCCGAAGGTCTTGCCGGGTCAGCCAGACCGATACCGGCGTACCAGTAGTCCCGTATGATTCGTGGTATTGATAAAGCCGGTCTGGGGCCACACACAGTAGGCCAAAGGGTGAATTTCTTCTCAGGTCTTCCTTGGTGGTCAAAGGAATACTACTAAATTCCTCCACCGACCGCAGCGGTAGGCGCGGCAGACGATCCCGATAAAAAGGGGCCTTACGGCAGCGGTTGATTACTTGGTTAAGTGCAGCTAAGGTTGGACTCGCTGCAGTCACTGGGCTCACCTCCCCCGTTCAACTTAAGCAGTGTCCGGATATTTGTGGCCAAAATCCGCTCTTTGGCGCTTTCCGGTATTTTTAACCAGAGGATTTTCTGTAGTTCTACGCCGGGATGGGACAGGGGAAACTCCGAACCGAAGATCAGTTTGGTAGACCCCGCTTTGGCAACCGCCATCTTTATATGGAGGAAATTACCGGTAGAGGTTTCCAAAAAGAAGTTATCCAACGTAGCAGCTGCTTCCAGGCCTTCCTGATCGGCCGGACCAAATCCCATATGTCCCAGGATAAACTGGGTATGAGGAAACTGCCGGGCTAAAGCAACCAGCCGGGCAGTAGTTGCCCCGGGACTAAAGACCACGTGGGTATAGAGCGGATAACCGGATTCACCGCAATAAGCTGCCAAGTCGGCCACTGCTTTACTGCAAAAAGAAAATTCATGGCACAACGGTGCCAGTTTCAAGCCCCGCAGCCCGACTTTGAACCCTTGCTCCAACCGGTTCAAGACGGCCGGGTCGTGGGGGTTGAGGCAGATCAAACCATGGATTTGCGAATACCGGGAGCAACATTGTTGGACATATTGATTGTCGGGTTCCGGGTTTTCCGGTTTAGCCCGACCGATCACATAGTCGGTCATTTTACGAACGTCCATCATCCCGCCGGGAACCACCAACCCTTGGCTGATCCCGCTTTCCTTCAATTGCTCCAGGTAAAGCTCTACCCGGCCATAATCCGTTGGGGAAACATGGGCATGAGCATCAATAATCATTAGATCCCTCCTCAGCCTGACACTTTCCACTGCGTTGGCACGCTTGCTCTAAATCGGCACAGATCTGTTCGTAGAGTTCCTGTGGAAATAAGGCGGGGTTTTGCTTATAGGCGCGGATTAAAAATTGAAAGTCCGCAATCGCCCGCTGGCCAGTATGAAAGAATACTTCCGGCAGTGAATAACTGAGATAGCCCCGGAGTAAGCGCAACTCCCAGTTGCCGGGATCACTGTCCAGTGCTTCATTTAGTAACTTTAAACCCTTGATGGCGTTAGCAAACATTTCGTTAACCTGATTACTGTCCCGGCCGGTTAAGGCCAGGGCGCTTCCGTAATAGCCGCGCGCAACTGGGTCTGCCGGATTAAAAGCTTGAGCCTGTTCCCAGAGCTGCAACGCCAGCCGGGCGGCAACCGGGTTACCGGCGACCCCCAGATTGTGCAGGCGTTTAGCCTCCCTGTAGAATCCCTGACAGTCCCCTTCCAAGGTAACTGTGGGAAGCGGTCCGAGGTCGTTACGGCTACCCTGAACCGCGGCGATCCGCCTGCGCATTGCCGGAGTGGCCTCCGGTAGCAGTTCCTGCCAGAGTTCTTCCGCTTCGTGTGCTAACCCCAGCCGTTGATAACAAAGCCCTAGCCGATAACGGATCTCCTCAATTTCTTCCGCTGTAAAAAGCTGCGGGTTCTGGCGCCATCTTTCGATCAGGTATTCCCAATCAATTACCGCCGTAACAGTCCGGGCAAAAAACAGTTCCGGCAGGCGCATGCTATGGTGGGCCCGGACCAAACGGATCCGGAGATCATCGGGATGGTTCACTACTGCCGCATCCATTATTTTTGTGGCCTTAATGGCCTTGGCAAACATCTCGCCCGGATTTGAAGCTAAGCTACCCTGCAAAGACAGACAGTCGGCATAGTAGACTTCAAACAGGGGTTGCTCCGGGTATAACAGCCGGGCTTTATCAAAAAAAACCAGAGCCTGTTGAATCCCTTGTTTATCCCCGGATAAAGCCTGTTGGTGCATTTTTTTTGCTGCTTCCAACAACCGGGATAACGGTTGCAGGTAAAGCGGAAGATTGGCCTGGGTATCACCGCTATCACTCTGCTGCAACTGCCCGGGATTAAATTCTTGCCTCAGTTTACGCTGGATCACTGCGACAGCTTCGCTTTGCCCCAAGTTACGATAGGCAATACATAAGTTAGATAAAGACTGAAAGTATAAATCCTTGGGAATATCCTTCGGGTAACGTTCGTAACAAGTGATTAAATATTCAAAGTCCGCGACAGCCTTAGCGTTTTGATGGAAATAGGTTTCGGGTAGATTGACACAGGTTAAGCCGCGTAACAGCCTGATTTCAATCTGTCCGGGCTCATTTTGTACTGCCTGGTCCAAATGTTTCAAGCCTTGGACCACTTGGGCACAGCGTTGGAGATTGTCCTCCAAATCTCGGCCCAGTAAGCAGAGAGTACTGCCATAATAAGCTCGGACTAAATTATGATCCGGAACCTTCCTTCTAACCTGCTCCAGAAGGCCCAAGGCCTCCCGCACCGCTCCGGTATCGCCGTCAACTCCTTTTTGATGCAGCTGTACTGCTTTTTGAAACAGTTTGAGCCAGTCAGGCTCCCCAGCCTCTTTATTTTGCCTCAACTTTATGAATGGCTTGATTTTCATGGCGGTCCCTCTTCCCAAATATTGCTGACTCAATCATGCCAGCTCGCTTAGTTCAAATGTTTTTTGAAGTATGATCTATAATACTCAGTTAAGTAACAATAGGGAATCGCTTTTGGTCACATCTTGATATGAGCATGGAACTTTAGGCGATAGATTTTAAGACTTTGCGTTTAGGTAGGTATCACATAGTAATTGATCATCCCGCCATCGGTTGACCGAACCCTGTTGTCACGGCAATAGCAGATGATTAGCAGCTGAAGCAGAGTTAGTTTGGCAAAATTTAGGTTCCAGTATTATTTTGAGTTGGATATGGTTCCCATAAAATCCCTGGAATTAATCATTGAAAATATTGTTAGGAAGAACAAACCGGACGGCACACCCCTGGCCAGTCAGGAAATTACGATAGCCCCAAAAAAGCAGAAATTCTTTAAATATAAAAAAGGTGACACCTCCGGTTAAAACCGTTAACTGGTCCGTTTTACAATGCCAGCCACAGGTTGGCCACGCTGGGTACAATATATCTTCATGCCCATCTCCGGTAGCATTATTGCCTATGATTCCCTACTTTACCTTTTGGGGTACTTAAAGAAGACAACCGTTTGTATTCGGAGTAGGAACAGGAATATCAGGTGCTCCATGAAAAAAAGGGAAAATAATTCCAGCAGGGGGCAATAAATGGATTCTAATACTCTTGCCACAATTGTCTTACTGGGCAGTTTTGCCCTGATGATGTTGATCCGGATTCCCGTCGTCTTTTCACTGCTGCTATCTTCAGTCTTTAGCGCACTGGTTTGCGGCCAGGGTTTATTCACTCTGATTCAACAGATGGTCAAAGGAATTGACAACTTCACGCTGTTAGCCATTCCTTTTTTCATTGCTATGGGTGAAATTATGAGTGAAGGTGGTATCTCCAATAAGATCGTTGATTTTGCCAATTTGCTAGTGGGTGGATTCCGCGGCGGTCTGGCTTATATCAACTGCCTGGAATCGATGCTTTTCGGTGGGATCTCCGATTCGGCTGTAGCCGACGTCTCTAGTCTGGGTTAGGTGGTCATTCCGATGATGAAAGCACAGGGTTATGACGAAGATTTCGCCGTCGGCCTGACGGTGATCAGTTCCTGCCAAGGAGTGCTGATCCCGCCCAGCCATAATATGGTTATGCTTTGGCCGCCG
>DATCLA010000081.1:0-2052 GCA_036564195.1 Bacillota bacterium | reverse complement strand
CGATCAACAGTTTCAATAGCGATAATAAAATGGCTCCCCGAGTTGGATTCGAACCAACAACCACCCGGTTAACAGCCGGGTGCTCTACCGTTGAGCTATCGAGGAGTGTACTCTTAGCTAACTGACGAAATTTATATTAACACATCGTTTTGCCGGAGTCAAGTCTCTTTTAAAGAGAATTTTTTACCAGGTAAGCAGCAGATTTTGTTTGTTTTACTAAAATCATTAACCGATTATTCCCTAGTTGCTGCCGCTGGGATTGGCCATCCCTTGCAAGCGTTTGTTACGGATAAACAACAATAAATCCGTTGTTATCATTATCAAGTTTAAAATATATAAATAGATCACCGCGTCGAAACTATAAAGTAGTTTATGGATGATCCCGGCGACATAACCGATTGCCAGCACCACCAGAAACAGGCCGCTTTTTCCGGCAGTCTGCCGTGACCGATAGGATTTATAGATAGAAAAAGGCCAAGCTGCCCCGAAACAAACCAACATGAGCAATTCAAAGAGACTCATTTTTCTTTCTCCTTCATAAACCAGCAATTATCTTATCTGCGTTTTCCGTAAACCGGCCAATATTGGCCAGTAAAGGACGGTTGTTTAGCCGGGAAAACCCCTTCCCTTACTGTACGCACATCCTCAATCGCATAAAATGCTTTGGGATTAAACTGATGGATCATTTGCACCACTTCATTTAAGGCATTCCGTTTGATTACCGTATAGATAATATGCACCGGGCCGATCGCACCTTTAGCATCAATACTGGTTACCCCGTATCCTGCCTCTTTTAAGTGAGTGATCAAACTACTGCCGTCATGACTGGTGATAATTCTGACCATAACTACACCCATCGCCAGCTTGGCTTCGATGGTGATGCCGATGTAATTACCCATGGCAAACCCGGCAGCATAGGCGATGTAGCAAGCAAAGTTATTCAGATTTTGCATAATCTGGCCGATAGCGATCAACCAGATTAATACTTCAAAGAAACCGAGTAGCGAAGCAAAGATTTTTTGACCGCGTGAGACAAAAATAATCCGAATGGTCCCAATGGTTACATCGCAAATTCGGGCCACGGAAATCAATAGCGGTAAAACAAACCAGGAAAAAAATTCGGCATTAGTTAGCATCTTCTTTTATTTCAACCCTTTGTAATATTGTTTTAGCCTCAATATTATTACATATTCCCGTTTTTTAGGCTATTCTCCTGCTTAATTCCAATAATGATTTAACAGTTCAACCATTATTTGTTACTGCCGGCCTGGTTTACCTCATCAATAATCGCCGCAACCACCGTTTCCAAGGACAAGCCATTACAGTCTATGGTAATATCGGCGTATTTTTCATACAGCGGTATCCTCTCCCGGTAAAGGTCACTTAGTTGCTGTCCTGCACCCCTGACAATCCCTCGGCCAATCATATCAGTAACGCGGCGTTCAATTTCTGCATAGGGTAATTGCAAATAAATCACCCATCCGCTGGTTTTTAACCACTCCATGGCCTGAGGACTGTAAACAACACTCCCGCCGGTGGCAATTACCGCTTCAGTCGTCCTTATTTGCAACACAACCCGTTCTTCTAAAGCCAAAAAAGCCGCCACCCCGTCTTCCTGAATAATCTGTGATAATAAACGCTGTTGGGACTGTTGGATTAGCAAGTCAGTATCAATAAACAATTTACCGACTGCTTTGGCCAACACTACACCGACGGTGCTTTTACCGGCGCCCGGCATACCAATCAGTATTAAATTAGTTTTCATATTTCACCAGCTTAATCTGTTAAAAATATTTGTTCTATTTATCTTTATTGTAATGCTGTTCAATAAATGTTTCAAGTCTGTAACAAATATTACCGGAAACTATCTGCAAGCGGAAACTATTAATAATTTATTGGTTTACTGTTATTTATCTCCATTTTTTATTATTATTAGTATTATAAAATTCGTTTCCAAAAGGTCGCCATCGCCGTGGCAGCCGCCGCCAACTTTCCTGGTTATGCCAACATCCGAAAAAACTCCACTTATTTAAAATGTTTTCAGAGAGAGAG
>DATCLA010000080.1:0-3375 GCA_036564195.1 Bacillota bacterium | reverse complement strand
GGAACCACCTGTTCCCATCCCGAACACAGCAGTTAAGCCCCTCAGCGTCGATGGTACTGGTCGGGCGACCGGCTGGGAGAGTAGAACGTTGCCAGGAATTAATTTTAACAACCACTTACCGGATTACACCGGTAAGTGGTTGTTTCATTTAAAGCTTAAAAGTTTGCCTGATAACGGCGGTGGGAATCAACATAGTTTTTAAAAGGTTGATGAACTCATTTATAGCTGTGGCCGAAGTCAAAGTTTTGTACTTACAAGTGAGAGATCCTTTCATTTGACCAAAGGAAGTATTGACCTACCTTGGCTAACGTTGTTATAATAAATTTTATGATAATAAGGTGATCTGTTGCCGGAAGAGTCATTCCGGTGTTTTGTAACAAAAAAACGCTGAAAGGTGAGTAGTAGATGATGGCTAAAAACTATGGCGAACTTGCTTTAGAGATGCACCGCAAGTTTCATGGAAAACTTGCTGTATCCCTTAAAGTTCCGGTTGAAAACAAAGAAGACTTAAGTATAGCTTACACTCCGGGAGTGGCTCAGCCGTGTCTGGAGATTGCCAAAAATCCGTCTGAGATCTATAACTATACCAATAAAGGTAATTTTGTGGCAGTAGTCTCCAACGGTACCGCCGTTTTGGGGCTGGGTGATATTGGCGGGCCCGCTTCGATGCCGGTTATGGAGGGTAAGTGTGTCCTTTTCAAAAGATTTGGCGGAGTGGACGCCTTTCCCATCTGTTTGCAAAGTAAAGATCCGGACTCTGTAATCGCAACAGTGGTCAATCTCTCTTCCACCTTTGGCGGGGTAAATTTGGAGGACATTAAAGCTCCGGAGTGTTTTTATATTGAACGGCAATTAAAAGAACAGACCGATATCCCTATCTTTCATGACGATCAACATGGTACCGCAGTAGTTACCCTGGCGGGGCTGATAAATGCTTTAAAGATTGTCGGTAAAACGAAAGAACAGATTAAAGTAGTGATCAGTGGTGCCGGAGCTGCCGGAACTGCCATTACCAAACTTCTGTTGAATTCCGGGATTCGCAACGTTATTATTTGTGACCGTCAGGGCGCGATCTTTCGGGGACGGAATAATCTGAACTGGGCGAAAACCGAACTGGCGGAGTTGACCAATCCGGACCAGGAAAAAGGCAGTTTGGCTCAAGTTCTGAAAGGGGCGGATGTTTTTATCGGAGTTTCAGCGCCGGGATTATTAACTACCGAGATGATTCGGACCATGGCTCCGGAGGCGATTGTTTTTGCTCAGGCCAATCCAGTCCCGGAAATTGACCCGGCTGCAGCTAAGGCGGGAGGGGCTCGGATCATTGCTACCGGACGGTCGGATTATCCCAACCAAATTAATAATGTCTTGGCTTTTCCGGGAATCTTCCGGGGTGCCTTGGACGTTCGGGCTAAAGATATTAATGAAGCCATGAAAGTTGCAGCCGCCGAGGCATTGGCGGCGACGGTTGCACCAACTCAATTGGCGGAAGATTATATTATTCCTGCCCCCTTCGATTTGAATATTGGAGTCAAGATCGCAGCGGCAGTAGCCGTGGCAGCAGTCAAAAGTGGAGTAGCTACTTTGGAAACCACCTATGAAGCGGAACTGGAACGGGCCAAAAAGTTAATCTTTAAATAGGTATTCTCCTAAGCTCATCTTGGAGACGGTATTAATAGCTGTAAAATCCAGGTTAAGATTCCCGACTTTTCCTATCAAAGCAAACTGGGTTCATAGTTCCGGAGTTGGCGGATTGCTTGAAGTTAAAGTAAGTTGGGGACTGGTAAATAATTTAATGCCGATAACCTGAAAAAGGGGATGAACTATGGCCGGAATTGGGTTGAGTCTCATGTCCATGCTCATGTCCGTTTTCATGTTCATGGTGGTCATCTTTATAACTATAATATTTGGTTGCCTGTAATACAAAGGTTCCGTCGATCCGTTGCCAGATAAAAGCTTTAAATTGGTTGTTAATAATCACCGGAGCGGCTGTTTTGAGCCGCGGGCTAACCAGGTTTTCCAATAGTTTGATAGTACCGCTGCTATCCAAGCCAAAGATCCGCAGTTCATCTTCGAATACTTGTCCCCAAATTACCTGATTAAGCTCTTTAACATAAATCAGAGTAGGGCTAATGATTCCATAATAATTGAGGGGTTTTTCCCGGTCGGAACCGGGCCGGAATTCTTTTATCGCCTGAGTTTGCGGATTAAAAAATCCAAGCTCGTCTCGGTATCCTAAATAGTAAATTACATTATCACGAGAATTCCAGGTAAAGTCCACCAATTTAAAAAGTCGCTCCGTCAAATAACTCTTTTTCCCGGTTTTCAGATTAAAACGATAAAACCGGCTGGTGCTGCTGTTTGGAACCGATTCAGCACAGAGCAATTGATCACCATCGTTTGACCAGGCAGCGGTATGCCCCGGCCCGATTATAGTAAGTCGGTTATTTTTCAGGTTTAAAATTTTAATTATTCCGTCTTCTGCAAAAGCAATCCGGGTACCGTCCGGTGCGAAACGGGGCCTTTGAATGTTGAACCCGGAATAGATGGGTCGGCTTTTCCGGCCCAACTTTGCCAGTGTAATTCGGCAGGGGATCTTCTGGTGCGGCTGAGGTTTGCGAAATGAATCGTCTTCCTGAACCGGTCCACTAAGAATTATTCCTCCGGTTTCATGCCAGTCACCGGATAAGGCGGTGGAGTCCGGCCAGAGCGGGGGCGCCAGCAGTAAATGGAAGGCACCGGTAAGAAGATAAGTGGCCATCCAGATTCCAATTAACCACCTGCCAGGTTTAAACAGATAAATCGGGATCCGGCCATGCAAGAACCAGACTGTTAGCAGAAGAGGAGTAGCCAAGCATAATCCGGCAAGATAGACTGGTAAAATAGTCTTTAAAAAGTTGATCTGGTAAAGGGGGATATCGAACCAAAAATAGTTAGCTTTGATCAAATCGAAAACCAGCGACCAAAGATGATAACTGAGTAACGCTAAACTTCCGGTCATGACGGTAACTCCAAATAACCGTTCCAGGCCTTTAGCTAGCAAACCTGAGCAGCAACTGATGGAATGGACAGTCAATATTATAAGTAGAAGCCACGCCGGACCCATACCTTCAACCAATGGTAAGCTGGCTAAAGTTAAGTGAACCGTTCCGGTAAAGACATTGATCCATCCTGCCAGAACCGCTAAGCCCGTTAGGTATTTTACGCCAGTGATTAAATAGGGCGAAAGCGGCCGAGTTAAAATGAAGTCCAGGGTTTTTTGATCAGCCTCGCTGCTAAAACACTGTAGACCATAGACCATTGCGAACAAAACTGCCAAAATTAGCACGATCCAGGTTCCAAAGAGGTGCAATTGCCGCTCACCGGTGATTAAAATAT
>DATCLA010000079.1:0-7757 GCA_036564195.1 Bacillota bacterium | reverse complement strand
TATTAATATAGAGGGAAAAATTGTTAATTATTATGTTATAATGAAGTTATCCCTGGTTTAAAAGGAAGTTTAGTTAAAAAGGAGTGAGACAATGAGGTCCAAAAATACTTTTTACCTGATTTTTTGGTTGGCGGGTTGTCTGTTTGTGCTAGGATATTTATGTCTTACCCGGAGGGTGGTTTTAGACCCCAAGTATATTATCTCTTTTTCTACTTCGGCCTTTGGGGTGTCGGTCGCCTCATTTTTGAGTCAAATTTCCGAGGAGTTTAACGTAAAGAAAGCGTTGCGAATCATCTTAGATTTTCTGGCTTATCTCTTTATGGGTCTGACAATGTTTGCACTGGTGGTATTTCCTTTTGTCATTAAAAGCATTAATTTTATTCCGGTCAGTAATTGTCTGACTTTGTGGAGCCTTGCCCTAATCTTTATGTCAACGGTGCTGAAAGAGCTAAAGTACAATTTGCTTAGCAGAAGGAAGAAAGACGAGGAGAAAGTGAAAGAGGAGAAAGTGAAAGTGGAAAGCAAACCGAAGGCGGCAGCAAAAGAGGTTCAGGCGCTACCTTAAACTGTGGTCCAGGGGTTAGCTAAACATTTTTTTGAAGCGGGAGCAGATCTCCCGCCTTTTTCATTCTAAGCTCCGGAAAAACAGTTACGGCTGGATCTCTTACTCCAACTTCAGTTCCGCTCGACCGTAAAGCTTAATCCATAATTTTATGTATGCTTGAGGCAGGAATTTACAATTAATTGGAGAAAATTAACAATAATGTTTTATTCAGACAGTTTCATGATTACATACAATCAGCTTTTAACTGAATAGCTGAGGGCGAACGGGTTGAACTATCAATATTTTCGTTAAAAATTGGCGATTATCAACCCGTTCAGATTTAAAGTCAGCGGAGGACCGATGCAAAAGTTTGGTGCAATTTGCCTTGAGAGAGGATTTATCACCAAAAACCAGTTGAAAGAGGTTTTAATCCGTCAGGTTAAGGTTAAGCAACCTCTGGGAAAGTTGCTGTTGGAAGCGGGCTATCTTAATGAGGAACAAGTGGCGGTGGCTTTGAGTATTCAATTACAACTGAATTACTGTCGTCCTTTGGAATTAACCCTTTCCAACGAGTTGCTTAATACCATCAGTCCCCGTCAGGCGGAGAAGTTCCGGGTGATCCCGGTGCAACTGGATTCGCTACGTTTGACGTTAGCTACTGCCGATCCCTTAGATCTGGAACGTTTGGATCAACTCCGGGAAGTAATAAAATACAAAATTAAACTGGCGGTGGCCTCCGAGACTCAGATTGAAGAGGCGATTAAGAAATATTACGGCAGTTCCCTGGATTCCGTAGCAACTGTGCTTGAGGATTTACAGGATTCTGACCTGGATCAGTTCCGTACTGACACCTTAACTGATCTTAATCTCGATGCGGAAACCATTGCTAATGAAGCCCCCATTATCCGGCTGGTAAATACGATTATTAATAGCGCTGTCAAGATCGGGGCCAGCGATATCCACCTGGAACCCTTCGAAGATGTGATTAAGGTCCGCTACCGGGTAGACGGGGTCTTGCAAGAGACGCCTCCACCTCCCAAAAATCTTTATGCGGCAGTGGTTTCCCGGATTAAATTAATGGCAGGGATGGATATTACCGAACGGCGGGTACCTCAGGACGGCCGGATCCGGGTGAAGATTAACAACCGTGACCTGGACCTGCGGGTAGCGGTGGCTCCGACCTTACACGGAGAGTCTGTCGTGATGCGGGTGCTCAACCGGGAAAGTATCAACCTTGGCCTGGAGCAGCTGGGCTTTACAGGACGTAACCTGGAGGTATTTACCCGCCTGATCGCGCGGCCTCATGGGATGATTCTGGTTACCGGCCCGACCGGGAGTGGTAAGACGACTACTTTATATGCTGCTTTGCAACGGTTGAACGAACCGACCCGGAAGATTATTACAATTGAGGACCCGGTGGAGTATCAATTAAAAGGCATAAACCAGATGCAGGTCAACACCAAGTTGAATTTCGGCTTTGCCCAAGGATTGCGGACGATTGTACGGTTAGACCCAGACGTTATTTTAGTCGGTGAGATCCGGGACCGGGAGACCGCGGAGGTGGCAATCCAGTCGGCTCTTACCGGACATCTGGTTTTTGCGACCTTACATACAAATGACGCCGCCAGTGCCTTTACCCGCCTGGTGGACATGGGAATTGAGGAGTTTTTGGTAGCCTCGACTGTCCATGGGGTATTAGCCCAGCGTTTGGTAAGACGAATCTGTCCGGAATGTAGCCGGCCTTATGAGCCGAATGGAGCGGAGCTGGAACTGATCCGGGAACATCACCTTGACTGCAAGCTGATTCACGGAACCGGCTGTGAATTTTGTAATTATGTAGGTTACCGGAAGCAGCAGGGAATCTTTGAATTGTTGGCAACCAACGAAGAGATTGAAAGGTTGGTCATGGAGCGGTCCAGCTCCGGAAAGATCCGGGAGGCGGCGATCCGTCAGGGGATGACTACTCTGCGCCAGGACGGTATTGCTAAAGTGCAAGCGGGGATTACCACTTTGGCGGAGATTATCCGGGTAACCCGTGATTGATTGACGGATGGTGAAAGATGCAGTTTTACTATAAAGTTGCTAATGCTGGTGGTAAAATCGAAACCGGCTATAACGAAGCGGAGTCACGGGAACAGTTAATTCAGAAACTGAAAGCCCAGGGCAAATTTCCCCTGGAAATAAAAGCCGGAACCAAACTGGCGGGAGCAGTTCCTTTAAAAGGAAAGGGGATCAACCGGCAGCAACGGTTGATCTTCAGCCAGCAACTGGCAGGTTTATTAGGAGCCGGAATCTCCATCGAACGGGCCTTAGCCATCTTGAGCCGGTTGGCTAACGATACTAAAGTAACCGCACTGGTCCAGGATTTACGGCGGCTGCTTCAGGAAGGGCATTCGTTTACGGCCGCCCTGGAGTTGTATCCCCAGCATTTTCCGGCCCTGTATATCAGTATGGTAAGAGCAGGTGAAGCCGGAGGAATCTTGCCGGAGGTTTTAAAACGGTTGGCCCGGTTTCAGGAGGAGGAAATCGCATTACGGCGGTTTATCATCAGCAGTTTAACTTATCCGGTGCTGATTGCCGTAGCCTGTCTGGCCTCACTAATCTACTTTGTCGCCGACGTTATTCCCAAATTTCAGGAGATCCTGGAGGGAATGGGATCGGAATTGCCCCTAATTACCCAGGTAGTCATGGGAGTAGGTACCGCTTTTAAGAACTACTGGTTGGCTTTGGCAATTTTGGTGGGAGTGGGGGTCGGCTGGTTTTTGGGACAACTGGCAACTCCGGCAGGCCGGTTCCGGATCGATCGAGCCAAATTGAAACTACCGTTGATTGGGGAGATCTTGCAGAAGGTAGCTGTTTCCAAAATGGCCATGTCCCTAAGTTTGCTTACCGGAAGCGGAGTCCCGTTACTGGCGGGGTTAAACATTACCAGTGAAATCATGGGTAATGCCGTACTGGCTAAAGCCTTGCGTGAAGTTGAGCGGGAGGTTAAGACCGGCAGTTCACTGGTAAACAGCATGCATGCTCAAAAAGTCTTTCCGGTAATGGCGGTGGAGATGATTGGCGTCGGCGAAGAAAGCGGCAACATTAACGGAATGTTAGAACAAGTGGCGCGGACTTATGACAACGATGTTAAAAATTCACTGAGCATCTTTATGTCGGTCTTTGAACCGGTGCTGATCTTAACCATGGTGGGAGTGATTGCTATTTTAGCTTTAGCTGTACTACTACCATTGATGAATTTGAACTCACAAATAAATTAAGAAAATTATAAGGAGGCAAAATCAGGGGTGCAAATCAGAAAGCAGATGCGCGAGGATGAACGGGGTTTTACTTTACTGGAAATTATCGGGGTGTTAACTTTATTGGCAGCGATTATCACCCTGGTGGCCCCAAATGTGATTAAACAGACCCAAAAAGGACAGATTAAGGCTGCTTATGCCCAGATTAACGCCTTGAAGTCGGTAATTAACGCTTACTATCTGGATAACGGGGATTATCCAACGACCGAACAGGGTTTAAAGGCTTTGATTGAGAAACCGACGGTCCCGCCGATTCCGGATAATTGGAACGGTCCTTATCTGGAGGACAACAAGATTCCCAAAGATCCCTGGGGCAGGGAGCTTATCTATGAGAAACCGGGCAAGCATAATCCCAACAGCTACGACCTATATACTTTAGGCAGTGATAAAAAAGAGGGTGGTGAAGGTGTCAACGCCGATATCGGAAACTGGTAAACCGGTTAGCGGCGGCTTTACCCTCCTGGAAGTACTGGGGATCATTGTCCTGTTAGGATTGGCTAGCATTCTGGCTATTCCAAATTTCGCCAATAGCGCGGAAAGGATTAAGCTCCAGTATTTTGGGAAGTTACTCCAAACCGATATCCAACTGGTTCGGGAAGATGCAGTTTCCGAAGGGGATGACCAGGCAATCATTTTTGAAAATAACGGTTATTGTTTTAATATCGGCAGCCGAATGATTAAGCGGCTGTTTTATGACTATGGTTTTACCTTTGATCGAAGAGATGAAACGGTTGGCAGAGCCGAAACAGTTGATACAGCTGGAGCAGCTGCAGTGACTGAAGCAGCAGGGGAGGAAACTGCATCCGAGTCCGCTCCGGTAGCGCGGGTGGAATTTACTCCCGCAGGAGTTTGTCAGGAAACCAACCTGAACTGGACCTCGGATCATTTTCAGGGTTCTTTGAAGGTTCAGCCGGATGGGAGAGTCGAATGGACCTATGGGAAAAAATAAGCTTAAAAATGAATCCGGTTTTACCTTGCTGGAGGTAGTGGCGGTTTTAGCCTTGGCAGGATTGATTACCGCCGTAATTACCAGTTCTTTTTTGCAATCCGCTTTTACCCAAAGACAATTGGCCCAAAGAACGACGGCATTAATTTTAGGCGAGGGAAAACTGGCTGAACTGCTCAATGAGGCGGAACTGGACACAGCAGCTAAGTTTCAGGAGCCTTTTAACAACTACAGTTGGTCGGCGCAAACCGAAGCTTTGGGTAACGGGATGATTGCGGTAGAATTGACTGTGAAATGGAGTGGCGGCGATGGAAAACCGCGTCAAAAGATCTTTAAAGGAATTACTTGGGAACGCTGAAGCCGGAGTAACATTGCTGGAGATGATTGCAGCCCTTAGTCTTACTGCCTTTTTATTGGGGATCCTGTCACAACTGTTATATAGCGGAGCCCGTTTATGGGAACATCAGAGCCGCTCCTACCAGTGGCAGCACCAACTCAGGTTGGTTTATCAAACCCTTTACCATGACTTCAGCAACGCGGTGTGCGGAGTCTATCTACCGGAAAATGCGATTAAGGGCGATGACCTTAAAGTACAACTTTGGGGGGAGACTCCTTCCGGATTATACCGGATCACTTATCAGTACGATTCAGCTACCGGTACGGTAACCCGGACAGTGGGCCGCTGGGGGGAGGAAGCCGAGGCGGTACCGCTGTTTAAAGGGATTAAAAGCTGGAAACTGGAGTATTTTGAGGCAACCTGGAAAAGTTGGGTGGCCGAATGGGATCCGGAACAAAAGGATGAACTTCCGTCTTTAATCAGAGTTACTTTAGCTACTAAAGCCGGAAGGCTGGGGACTTTGACTTTTCCGGTCAAAGTATGGTATCAAAGGGATGAATTATGATGAAACTGACGGGGCAAAGCGGTTCAACCATATTATTGGTTACTTGGTTACTGGCGATCATGGGGGTCGTCGCCACTTTTTTAATCTACCGTTCTGAAGCGGAATGGGCCGTAGTCTTAAAAGCCGAAGCCAATGCGACAATCAGGGAACTGGCCGAACAGGCCCTTTACGACCAGCTGTCTTTATTGGTGGAGGATGATAGCGAACACGATACTCCGGATGAACCATGGTTTAATCAGACCGGCCGGATTGAACGGGAAGTTGCCGGCTACCGGATTACAATGATTGTGGAAGACGAAGGCAGTAAACCGAATTTGAATCTAATCGGTGGCGGAGCCTTGCGGGAATTGCTGCCCCCGGATGATCAAACTTCAATCGATCCGGTCTTGGACTGGCGTGACTATGATTCGGATGTTAGACCGGAGGGAGCGGAGGAAGAATTTTACCGAGCGTTAGTGCCTCCTTATAAACCCCGGAACGGTTTTTTCTCAACTTTAACGGAATTGTTGGCAGTGAAAGACGGGGAGTTAATCTATCCCTACTTCGCCCCGGAACTTACGGTCTACGGTAAATTGAATCTTAATGTATTACAACTGGAGCAGTTGGAATTTTTATTGCGGGCCACCGGAGAATTTCAAGGTCAGCTGGATTCGGTTCTTAATGCCATTAATAACTATCAAAATAATAACCGCTTTGAAAATTTAAAGAGTATTGAAAAGGTAGACCTGATTCCGGTGGGGACCGCCGATAAGTTACTGCCATTTTTTAATTTGGCAAGTACCGAAGAGACATTCACCGGTGCCTGCAATCTTAATTTTGTCAGTTACTTAGGGTTAAAAATTATTTTATTAAACATCGGCTTTAAGTCGGATGACACTACTGTTACCCAGATTATTAACCGCAGGAAGGATGAGCCTTTTGAGAATATCGAGGTAATCGCCGGGGTATTGGGAGTTAAGGAGGAGAAGTTAAAGCAAAAGCTGCATGACTATTTTACGACCAAATCCTCGATTTTTCGCTTCCGGATCTGGGTTACCAAAGCTAACCAACGGTTTTACTTGAACACCGTCCAGCAACGGGTCCCGGGAGATCTGCGGGTTAAGTGGATAATGCGTACTTTGTACTGGCAGACTTTGAGTAACCGGAAAGTCCCGGAGATTCCGGAACTGACCCCCTTTGAGGAAACTTTAAAAGAACCGGAACCGGCTGAAAGCACGCCAACTCCGACGGTACCTCTTGCGGTAACAGGCTAATCATAATGAACCCTAAACATGTTCGGCCGGAATCGAAAAACCAGTAGCGGCCGACGGAATTATCCCCCCTGTTATCTGAAGCCCGAAAAGCCTGGGGCAACAGGGTGAAAGCGGTGAATAACTAATCATGAATCGATCAGTAGTTGTGGTGGAACTTAGCGGAGCAGTTTTAACTCTGGTTGAGGTCAAAGGCGGTCCGCGGCAAGCTGCTTTGCAACGGTATTTGGTGCGTCGGCTACCGGAAAACGGAGTGACCGCCGATTTTATCAGTCAACTATGGCGAGAGGAGAAGGTTTTATCCTCCCGGATTATCTGTACGTTTTCCAACCGGTTAATCAAGTTTAAAACTTTAACCCTGCCAGTTTTGTCTGATAACCAGTTGCAGAATGCGATCCGGCTGGAACTGGAGAGTAGCGGCAGCAACGACTGTATTTACCATATTTTCAGTAAGACGATCCGGGAGGGGATGGTCACCGTAAAAGTGGCGCTGGTCCGGAATAAAGACTTGACCGCAGTTGTTAGGCCGTTTCAAGATGCCGGACTGACCGTACTGTGGTTGGGGTACTATTGTCGCGGGATCCAAAATTTTATTAACTTTCACCGCGGCTTTTTCCATGATGACTATGAGGCTGCTGGCTACCTGATTTTCTTTGAAAACGGGGCCGAATTCGGCGTAGTGACGGACGAAACCATTCTTTACCGGCGTGACTTGGAGATTAATATCAGTGATTTTCAAGAACCGCGCCCGGCGGCAGAAGCGGATTTGATCGACGAGTTACGGCTGTCGACCGCTGCGTTTCAAGCCGGGGT
>DATCLA010000078.1:0-18960 GCA_036564195.1 Bacillota bacterium | reverse complement strand
GACATATCCTTGTACTAAACCAGCCAAAACCATAATTACTAACACAATCATTGTTAAAAAGGCACACTGCACCAACTCTTCGGTAACCTGAACCCGGCGACTTGAAAAACGCATTCTGGTTAAAGCCGCAGCACAATCAATAATTGCGACCACCATCAAAAAGAGTCCCGGCAGAGCCAATAAATTATGGGGTAATATTCCTACTAACGACAAAACCGCGCCCTTCGTTCCCAAATTCTCAAAGAGAAACCCGATACTAAAACCCAGGACAAACCCACGGGTAAAAATCAACAATAAAGCCAAGGGGACCCCGATCACACTAATTCCCATAAAGAAAAGGAAAAAAATGGTCTGCAGATATGAGGTAATAACTTGACGGACATAAATGCTATTTTCTAAAATAACCTTGCCGTGAAGGCCTTGCTCAACATAGTTCAATAAATCGGCTTTTTGGCCGGGCTCAAGGACTCCGGCACTCAAAACACCAAAAATGTTACCCATCACAAACAAGATTAAAACTAACGCTACAATGAAAATACGTTCTTTGAAATAGTCCCGGATCAGCAATTGCAACTGCAACCCAAACATAAGATCCCCCCTGTCCACTCTAAAATTTATGTGGAATCAAGGTGGATCATGACAATCTTTTCACCCGGTTATTATTTAAGCTGATACTTACCAGCTACTAAGATGTAACATAAAATCGCACTAATTATTCATTTATTCATTTGAATTTAAAAAACCGCGGTTAATCAGAAGTTGCACTAAAAACTGGCCGGCCAGGACATCTTCGAGGGAATTGGAACTGGCCGCAACTACAGTGATTCCACAATTATATTTACAGGCTTGCTCCAGTGCTCGCTCGATTCCGGCCTGGGCCGGTTCCAAGCCCTTCTTTAAGGGAGTCCGGGTTACCGTAGCAGTCAATACGGCAGGCGCTCCATTATTAAACGCTGCATCAAAGGCGACTCCTCCGGTGTCGGAGATAAACAAGGCCACCTTACCGTTAAAATCCACCAATTTAGCCACTTCGGTTCCGATATTTGGAACCACGGCAGCGAGCTCCGCACCAGCCCGAGTGACTCCCAGCAAGGCGGTTTCCGCTTTCTGCAGTCGTTCCCCCTCGGTACCGTAACGCGGCTCAGCTACCACAATAATTTGAGTCTTATATTTTAAGGCTGTCTTGCCGGCCAGATAGCCCAGGCGATCGGGGTTGAGATTCACCGGGAGATTACACCCTGACGGTGCTGCGCCATAAACTGCGACTGCTCCTTTTTCTAAAGCCACTTCGACGCTGGTTGACATATCGATGATGTCTACAATTACGACCACATCACCCCGTCTGGCCCCTTCCGCCGCTCCGGAGGCATTAAACCCCAAATTGACTGTTTTCACTGTTATTCACCTAAATCCTCTCACTATTTTTAGGCAAGTTGAATCCTGGCGGTTCCTCAATTTTAATGTATGATTCTCTCAGGTTATTATACTTATTTCTTTATACCGGGATGGTTAGATTTATGACTTTTTTAGCGGTTCCAGACTCGACAGTTTCCCGAGCCGAACTTGCGCCGCCAGGTAACCGGCGGCAACGGTCGCCTGGAAATAAGCCGGGTCTTCGGCCACTGTCCGCCCCATAGTTTTAACTTTAAGTCCCTCACTGCAAAAAAGCGGTCCGGCCGGTGGTTCCGTGGTAAAATACCAATGGTGCCGTGCCAGCGCCGGATCACCCAGGATCATGGCCAGAATTTCCCCCTGCAACGGCTCGGAAAACAAACGGGAAAAGGGTACTAAGGCTGTAGTATAGGCCAATGTCAAAATCGTCCGTGAATGATGGCTGAGCCCCCGGTGGCGTTGACGCTGGTCGGCGCTGCTGATCCGGGGAACTGCGATCGGAATGCCCCCCAGGCGGGCAGTCAGATCTAAAATCCAGGCTTGTTCAACCCCACTAAAGCCATATTTTGTCCCGGTTCCAACAATTCCCGGTCCCAGCGCCACAATGATCAGATCGGCTTGAATCGCCTGTCGAGCAGCTAAAAGCGCCGCCGGAATACTTACCGCTTCCAAATCGCCGCCAAAGGCTTGTCCGGCGGTTACGGTCAGATCCAACCAGCCACGCTGTTGCAATTGGCGGACTAAATCGCTCAAAGCCAGGGGCAAGGCAGCCGCGTCAGTCATCACATAAGCAATTTTCGGTTGGAAATTCAGGACTTGGCGAAACCCTAAGATCACTCCGGGCAACATACTATGCAAAGGCGCAGCTACAACTGGAATACCCTCCAAAGAGTCAGCCGTAATCAAACTGTCATGTAAGGGACTGTTGGTTTCCTCGGCAGCTAAAACCGGAAACTGCCATGGAGTATAACGTAATTTCATAATATGTCCCAACGGCTCGCCGGGCTCAGCACCGTGATAATCGGGAATTACAAAATGATATCCGCCAGTACCCAAACCCAACTTGACTGCAGAGACATTCAGCCTGACCCGCTCACCCTTTTTCAGTCTCCGGTTGAGCAAAGGGTAATTATAGGCCGGTTGGGGTTGAGCTTCACCATCGACCTGGACCTTTAACTTTTGAAGGTCCGGCAAATCTGCAATAATTTCTACCACTTCACCCGCTAAAATAGCAAACATCAGACCGACCACCAAATTTCTTTTTTATACTTAGCAAAGCAACCTACCAGCGTCCAATCAAATTTAAAACCTGCTGTAAGCAGGTATTGGTACGCTATTGTTCTGATAGCTTAACCTTACTTATTGACAGCCGCGGAAATACTTTAACTTACGGCGGCGGGGACGGACAAAGTTAACCGCTACCGCCTGCGGTATAGTTTCGGAATACAATGGTAAATAAGCCTTCTCTTTCTGAGCCAACTTATTTTTAGATTCTTGCAGCTCTTCAGCAAGTTTAATCATTTCTTGTTGAACCTGAAGAAACCGGTAGTCATTGTCACTCTTCCACAATAAAGTAAACCCCCAGCCACAGATGGCGAAAGTGATGAAGAAAGAAACCGGCTCAAACGCATCAAAAATCAAATACCAGAAGATAGTGGCAATTCCAATTTGCAACAGTAATAACCCGGCATAATAATTGTTATCCCTTTTTAAGTTAAACCAATTTTTTAAGGTATTAATCATCGGTTTTCGCCTCCATAATTTCATTGCTAAATGTAATTTCACTCGGATTAGCCCATTCCGGGACCGGAGGAAGCTCACTTAAATTTCTCAGGCCGAAATATTCCAAAAATTTTGAGGTTGTCCGGTATAAAATGGGCTTACCAGGGACGTCCTTACGCCCGGCCTCTTCCACCAGTTCTTTAGCAATCAGAGTATTCAAGGGACTTTCCACACTAACGCCCCGTAAAGCTTCGATCTCCCCTCTGGTGATAGGCTGCTTATAAGCAATAATCGCTAGCGTCTCCACAGCAGCCTGGGTTAACCCTACGTTACGTGGTGTTTTTTGCAGTTTTTCCAGATAAGGGGCACATTCCGGGTGGGTACAAAATTGATACCCGTTAGCAACTTGACGGATCTGAATACCCCGGCCTTCACGGCGGTAGTCATCAATTAAATCAGCAATAATCTGTTTCACGGTATGCTCAGTGATTCCCAGAATTTCAGCAATGATCTTACTGTCAACCGGTTCGGAAACCGCAAAGATTACTGCCTCAATTATGGCTTTAGCTTGCATCAGATTCAATCCCGTTACCGACCTCCCCGGGTAATGTCAAAATAATCGGACCGAAAACTTTCTCCTGGTAAGCGATTAACTTACGCAAACGCAACAATTCCAAAACCGCTAAAAAACCAGTGATTAGTCCGGCTTTGGTGGTGACGTCACTAAAAACTTCCTGAAACGTCAGTTTGCGGACTGTCATCATCCTGTCCAACAGTTGAACCATACACTGTTTGATCGAAATTTCGGGTTTAGGGATTGCTGATTTGAGCTGTTTGACTTCCATACCTTCAATGATTAGCTTAAACGCAGCGAATAATTGCCAGACTGACATCTCTTTCAAGCTGTTGGCCGCCGGCGCTGTCAGCCGGTCGGGAAACTCACCCGCTACCCGTGTATAGATGGTAAATTGTTTTTGCTCCAGCGCTTGGAGCATCACTGCAGCATCTTTGATCTTTTTATATTCAATCAGTTTGCGGGCTAATTCAAAGCGAGGATCTTCCTCTTCTTCAGTCTCTGCTTCCTGGTCAATCTCACGCTGCGGCAACAACAGCCTGGCTTTAATCTGCATTAAAGTGGCAGCCATCACTAAAAAATCCCCGACACCGTCTAAATTAAGCAGCTGAATCGTATGCAAGTATTCCAGATAGCGCTCGGTGATCACGGCGATCGGAATATTATAAATATCAATTTCCTCTTTTTCAATCAGGTGTAATAACAGATCTAAAGGCCCTTGAAAGATATCCAGCTTAATCTCATAACTCATGATTATTTTTCTTTCTAATTTTTGTTATCCGCTGCCTGTAACCATGCTAATTCCCTACTCTGGCCTTGGACCAGCGGATCGTGATGATGCCGGATTAACTCAACAACTCCTTTCTCAATTCCCAGGCTTTGCGCCATATAGGATCCCCGGGCGGGATGGACCAGATCCACATAAAAACCATGGCAAATCCGGGACCAAAAGTTGTTCTGCCCCTCCCGGCCATACTTCTCACGCCAGGCCGGTTTAATCCGGCGTACCAGCCCAGCGGCGATCCGACTCCAAAAGTTCAAATCACCTTCAACCTTGCCGACATCATGCAACAGCCCCGCTGTAACCAGTAGTTTAAGATCAATCCCGTCTTGATAACCTGCAGTTTTCAAAAGTGTTTTGGCTACCGACAACGCATGACACTGATCCACCCGGTTCATTTGGAAAAAGAGAAATTTTCCGGCCTCATCCAGGTATTGATTGATGAGGCGTTCTTCTTCAACGGACAACCGCCGTTTGAATATTCCTCGTAAAAGCTTTGAAAACCGCAAGTAATAACCACCTTGTCCGCTACAGTTTAAAACGGAAAATTACGTTAAGAAACCCGGGTAAATCAAAGTTTGCCCGACTTTAGCAAGCTACCCGGGTAAAAAAAGAAAGAATCAAAATCATAAATTATGGATTACCCGCCATCATTATAACATATTTCGCTTTTGCAAGTAAATTCATTTTCCCTGCAAACAATTGGGGACGTTATTTAAAACAACTACTTCCGATAAATTCCCGAAGAATGGAATTTAACGGCACTTCCCGGTCGTCAAGGGGCAGAAAGTAACTTAGAAATTTCTGCAGCCGTTTCGCTTCGGTATATTCCGGCAGATCCGGCGTGATCCGGGTCAGTAATGGTTCAACATAACGTTTTAAAATCGCCAGTTCATAGATTAAAGCGGAATTGAACATCACATCGGCTTGCTCTTGAAACGGAAAGATATAATTTTCTTCTCCGCGGCGGACCAGCGGCCACATACCGATAGTTTTAACCGCATCATGGCCCCGGAACTGATTATCCCGGACGATCCGGCGGATAATCCGGTTATCGGTAGTAGGAATCCGATTATGGTCATCCAGGTTTAACTGGGTTAAAGCACTGACATAGATTTTAAACTTGTTATTTCTAGGAATATTAATGGTCAACCGGTCATTCAGGCCATGAATACCTTCGATAATAATTGGTTGATTGGCTTCGATCCGGATATCATGTGGCCTTGGCTCCCGGCAGCCCTTTTGAAAATTATAGACCGGAATATTAACCGGTAACCCCTGAATCAGCGCATTCAAATCCTGGTTAAATTGTTCCAGATCAATCGCTTCCAAACACTCGTAATCCGGTAATCCATCCGGACCCAGCGGGGTTTTTTCGCGGTCCACAAAATAGTCGTCAATGGAGATCGAGACCGGTTTCAGCCCATTAACCCGCAACTGTACCGCCAGACGTTGCGCAAAAGTAGTTTTACCAGATGATGACGGCCCGGCGATCAGGATCACCCGGATCCGATCCCGTTCCGCTGCAATCATATCGGCAATCCTGGCAATTTTCTTTTCATGCAAAGCTTCGGCGATCCGGATTAACTGCCCTCCTTTTCCGGCGGCGATCTGTTCATTAAGTGAACCGACATCGCTAATCTCCAGAATCCGGCCCCATTTTTCAAACTCGTGAAAAATCCGGGCTAATTTACACTGCTCCTGAAAGGGCGGAATCCGGTCCGGTGCATCTTTGGTCGGGAAACGTAAGATAAAACCGGGCAAGTAATACTTTAGTTCAAATTTAGTAAGGTAGCCGGTAGACGGGACCATATAGCCATAAAAATAGTCGACATAGTTTCCGCAATGATAAAGATGAATTTTAGGTTCCTTCTTATATTGTAACAGCCTTACTTTATCCAACTGTCCCCGCTTGCTGAAGATGGCCAGTGCTTTGGTGAGGGGCACGGTTTCTTTAATAATGGGTTCATCGGCAGCCACGATTTCGCGCATCCTAGTTGCCACCATCTGCAATTCTTTTTCAGTAAAACGCCGTTTATCCGGATGTTCCACCTCGCCGTAAAAACCCTTGCTTAAGGAATGCTCCAAACGTACTTGACTATGAGGAAACAGTTCTTGGGCCGCCCTGACCAAGACCAGACAAAGACTACGGGAATAGACTCGGATCCCGTCGATATCACTGAGGTCAATCAAGGTCAATTTGCCCCCGGTCTTAGGCCGGTAGTGCAAGTCTAAAAATTCATTGCCCAGTTTCGCCGCGACGATCGGTGAATTATACTTGGACTGAAAATCACGGGCAATCTGTTGCAGGCTCACTCCCGCCTCATAGGTACAGCTGGCTCCGTCCGGCAATTCAAAGACAAGTTGCTGCGGCAAGCTTGACACCTCCAATGTAAATTGCTGAAATACCATCAATCATAAAACCCGGAATAATTATCGTAATAATAAGGATTATATCTTGAAAATTATTTCAGAAAAACTATTAAGATTAATATTCGCTGAGAACAGCTGATGTTCCTCTTTTTTTGCGGCTAGCGGGGTTTCGGGCCACGGGCCGATCCGGTTTTGGGTCCGCTCCACCCGACAATTGGATAATTGCTCTCACCAAAGTCCGCAAATCGTTCCCAGCCAATCGCAGTTTAAACATCACCGCCCCTTTGCATTATGACGTTCAACAACCGATAAACACCGCTCGCATTTGATAAAAAAGAGCAAGACTCTACGGCAGATAAAGTCTTGCTCCCAGTCACGTCCTAAGTTTCAGCTTCACGACCAGCTTTGCGCATTCAACTCGCTGGTTATTTTGTTGGAAATGTCCTATCTCTTGCCGATTAATCCTTGCTTATAGGCATAGATAGCCACCTGGGTCCGGTCCTCCAGAGCCATTTTCCGCAAGATACTACTGACATGATTCTTGACTGTCTTTTCACTGATGAATAACTTTCTGGCAATCTCTTTATTGGTCTGGCCAGCGGCAATATATTTGATAATTTCCAACTCCCGCTGGGTTAAACCGAATTTTCCCGGTGGGAGCTCCGGGAGGTTATCATCAAACATTTGCCGGAATTCGCAAAGCAGTCGGGATAATAGGCAAGGTTGAATATAAGCATCACCGCGGGCCACCGTTTTAATGGCCTCAGTTAGAGTGTCCGGGTCAACATCTTTAAGTAAGTACCCCAAAGCGCCCGCTTTAATAATCTTATGAACATGTAATTGTTCATTGTCTGCAGTAAAGACCAGGACATTGACTTCCGGTAATTTAGCTTTTAGCTCACTGATAATTTCTATCCCATTTTCCCCCGGTAAATTAATATCCAGTAATACTACATCCGGCCGGAGGGCCAACGCCAGATAAACTACTTTGTTGCCATGCTGAGCTTCACCGACAATCTCCAATTCATCCTGGTAACTTAAGAGCTGTCGCAAACCCTGGCGCGCCAAGGGATGATCATCGGCGGGATGATCATAGACAATCATTACTTTTATAGTTGACATCTCAACACCTCTACTTAAGCGTAATATGTTGGACAAAATGGCTGGCCCAAATCCCCTCCCTCGAAAGCCCAACATATACTTTAGCCCTACTTAGGACAGCTTAATTTCCAGTTTGTCAACTCTGGCAATAACCAACTTTACTTCCTGGTTAACTTCGTCCAGGTCACTTAACGTCCGGTCATAGACGCCTTGGGCCGATTCCGAAATTTCAAATAGGCCATCCTAACTTGACTTGATGACGCCAGTGGTTTCCATAATAATTTTATCGCTAATTGAAAAATTGAGACTTTATGGCAAATATCCTTAAATAAATGCGGCAGCTGGCCATCATCAATTATGATTTCGGCAAAGTTTCCAGACTACTTTAGTCTAAATCGCAATTTTTATCTAGGAATCACTGCATAATAAAAAGAACCGGGGGAAATTACCCACGCGGTTCTTTGACAATTTGCGGTACCGTTATAAAGATCCGATATCAATTAGAGCGCTGCCTTTAATTGAGTCACTTTATCCAAACGTTCCCAAGGGAGATCCAGATCGGTCCGGCCAAAGTGGCCATAGGCGGCGGTCTGTTTATAAATAGGTCGGCGTAAATCTAAATCCCGGATAATGGCGGCAGGGCGAAAGTCAAAATTAGCCTTAATAATCTTGACAATCTCATCATCACTTAATTTACCGGTACCAAAAGTATCCACAGCGATCGAGACTGGTTTAGCCACACCAATCGCATAAGCGATCTGAATCTCACAGCGGTTTGCCAGTCCGGCAGCAACCACATTTTTCGCTGCATACCGAGCGGCATAAGCAGCGGAACGATCCACTTTAGTTGGATCTTTACCGGAAAAAGCCCCACCGCCGTGACGAGCCATTCCGCCATAGGTATCGACAATAATCTTTCTCCCGGTTAAACCAGAGTCACCGTTAGGCCCGCCAATCACAAACCGGCCAGTCGGATTAACCAGAAACCTGGTGTTAGTGTCAAGTAAATCCGCAGGTATAACCGGTTTGATAACTTCCGCAATTAGGTCGGCTTCAATCTGACCATGTTTGACGTCTGGATCATGTTGACTGGAAAGTAGTACGGTATCAACGCGGATCGGCCGCCTGTCCACGTACTCCACAGTTACCTGACTTTTACCGTCCGGGCGCAGGTAGGGAAGAGTTCCGTCTTTACGTACTGCAGCCAATCTTCTGGCCAATTGGTGCGCTAAAGCAATTGGCATCGGCATATACTCCGGTGTTTCATCACAGGCGTAGCCAAAGACTAATCCCTGGTCACCGGCACCGATCCTATCGATCTCGGCCTCAGTGGTCTCACCGGTCTTAGCTTCCAAAGCCTTGTCCACTCCCATAGCAATATCGGGAGACTGTTCGTCAATGGAAGTTATTACGGCGCAGGTATCACTGTCAAATCCATATTTACCGCGGGTATAACCGATTTCCCGGATCGTTTCCCTTACTACTTTGGGGATATCCACGTAACAGTCGGTGGTAATCTCACCCATCACTAAGACCAAGCCGGTAGTAACCGCAGTTTCACAGGCTACCCGAGCTTGAGGATCAAGGGTGTAAATGGCATCCAACACGGCATCGGAAACCTGATCGCAGATTTTATCCGGGTGCCCCTCCGTAACAGATTCCGAAGTAAACAACAGCTTTCTACCCAAAGCAATCAACTCCTCACCTAAATTTTCCCATCCGCTGGCAATACCTACTATCTCTTAAATCCTGACGGCTGTCAATAAAAAGCGGGTTTCATAATTCCCTTAATTCCTCATTGCAATTATAGATAGACCAACCAGGTTATTCCCATAAATAATTCAGGAATTATGAAACTCGCTCAATTGCGAAACCATCAAGTAAAATTAAATCAGAGGTTTGACCCTAAATTTGCATCGATTTCGGCGGCAATCTCACGTTTTGATTTTACTCCTACAGTTCGGAAGGCGACAATCCCGTTGACGAAGAAGCACAGGGTCGGTATACTCATTACCCCGTATTCTCCTGCCAAATCCGGGTTTTCATCCACATTGATCTTGGCCACTTTAATTTTCCCCTCATAATCAGCAGCCAGCTCCTCTACAACCGGGGCAAGCATCCGGCACGGCCCGCACCAGGGAGCCCAAAAGTCTACCAATACAGGAAGCTTCGAGTTTAAAACCTCCGTTGTAAATGTTTTGCCATCCAAATTTAACATCCTATTCACTCTCCTTAATCGATGTAATGAACTTTCAGCAGATTGGTTGAACCGGGGACTCCGGTGCGAACACCGGCGGTAATTACCACCAAGTCTCCTTGCTTGATGAATCCATGCTGCTTGGCTGCTGCCACGCTGGTATCCAGCATGGTATCAATATCGGAAGCCGGAGAGACCATAATCGGGTAAACCCCCCAGACCAGTGTCAATTGCTGCACAACCTTTGCCGAAGGGGTTGTCGCAATAATCGGTGCTTGAGGCCGGTATTTAGCTACCATCCGTGCCGTACTTCCGGATTGAGTGGAACTGATCACTGCCACCACTTTCAAGTCCAAAGCGATCTGACAGGTAGCGTGACTGATCGCATCGGCGACGTTGGGAAAAGTCCCAATCTCTTTACTGGCCAGGATCCTCCCGTACTGTAAAGAAGCTTCAATCCTCTTCGCCACCTGGGACATAATGGCTACTGCCGCCACCGGGTACTTTCCCACCGCAGTTTCAGCCGACAGCATGATCGCATCAGTGCCATCCTGAATCGCATGGGCAATATCAGTGATCTCCGCCCGGGTCGGCCGGGGATTGCGTACCATTGACTCCAACATTTCCGTAGCGGTAATTACCGGCTTGCCCGCTGCATTGCAAATCCGGATCAACCGGCTCTGCAGCAGCGGTATTTCTTCCAAGGGGACCTCCGCCCCCAAATCGCCCCGGGCAACCATCAGTCCATCGCTGGCTGCTAAGATTTCCTCACTATTACGGAAACCTTCCTCATTTTCAATTTTAGCGATTAATAGTTGGTTACCGCCCAAGCTTTCCACCAACCGACGGATTTCGCGAAGGTGTTCGGCTTTACGTGCAAAAGAGATTGCGATAAAGTCTAAATCCTGTTGCACGGCAAACTCAATATCCAATCGGTCTTTGGCCATCAATGCCGGCAAATTAACCGTAACTCCGGGTAGAGTGACCCCTTTTTTGGAAGTCAGCTCGCCACCGTTAACCACTGCACATTCAAGATCCGTCGAATTAACGGTAATGACTTTCATTTCAATCATTCCGTCAGCTAAAAAGATGGTACTGCCGGGGTGTACCTCTTTAATCAGTGTGGGATATTCAACATAAATATATCCAGGAGTTTTTTCTTTAGCAGGGTCGACTGTTAAATAAAAATGGTCTCCTTCCTTCATGATCAACGGTTCTTCGTTTAAGATGCCGGTTCGGATTTTTGGGCCTTGAATATCAGCCAAAATCCCGACCGGTTGCCCCAATTTAGCGGCCACCTCCCGGACAGTCTGAATTCTGCGGGCATGTTCCGCATGGGAGCCGTGGGAAAAATTCAACCTGACGACATTTAAACCGGCTTTAATCATCTTTTCCAACACGAAAGGATCGGAACTAGCTGGACCCAAAGTACCGATAATTTTAGTTTTTTTCAAGCTAAACACCCTCCTAAACGCTGGCCATGATGTTAGCTAACTCCAATTCTTCTAAGCTGATTCGATTTTTATTCTTTAAGGCGTCGTCTAAATTAAAGACTTGGATTCGGTTATTGACAAAACCGACCATCTTTTCAGTTTCTCCCGCTAAAAGCAGTTCTACTGCTTTCGCTCCCATTAACGTAGCGATTTTGCGGTCAAAGAAAGAAGGCGTGCCACCTCTTTGGATATGCCCTAAAACTGTCACCCGGGTATCGGCGCCGGTTTTTTCTGCAAGGGCTTTTCCAATCGTAAAACCGCTGGAGTGTTCCACCGCAACCGGATCCCCCAACAGGCCTTCGGCTACAATGATGATACTGTGGGTCTTCCCCTTTTTGAGACTACGCTTAATCCTGTTACTTACTTCTTCCAAATCAAAAGGAATTTCCGGGATCAGGATCGCTTCGGCACCACCGGTTAATCCGGCCGCCAACGCAATAAATCCGGAATTTTTGCCCATTACCTCCACCACATAAACCCGGTTATGAGAAGATGCGGTATCCCTAATCTTGTTAATTGCATCCAGTACAGTATTAACCGCTGTATCATAGCCGATTGAATAATCAGTACAACCGATATCATTATCGATAGTCGCCGGGATTCCTACAGTTTGAAAACCCATCTTATTTAAAACTTGAGCTCCGTGAAACGAACCGTCTCCCCCCAGAATTACCAGACCATTCAGTCCCAGTTTATCCAGTTGTTCCTTAGCGGTTGCCTGGCCCTCTGGAGTTTGAAATTCCGGACACCGGGCTGATTTTAAGATGGTCCCGCCTCGTTGCAAAATATCACCGACCGCACGGGAATGCAATGGAATGATTTCACCGCTGATTAAACCTTGAAAACCACGTTTGATCCCAAAAACTTTACAATTTTCCGATAAAGCCTTGCGAACTACCGACCGGATCGCCGCATTCATACCCGGGGCATCACCGCCGCTGGTTAAAATTCCAATTTTCATTCAATATACCCCCCATATTATCACTCTTCTATATATTTACCAAACCGCCTAAACCTCTGATAACGTTCTTCCCGTAGCTCACTTCCTGATAGATTTAATAACGGGTATAAATTTTCCATTAAAGCCGTTTTAAGATTAGCAGCTGCTGCTTTAGGATCTTTATGAGCGCCGCCCGGTGGTTCGGCAATTACCGCGTCAACGATTCCCATCTCCAACAGCTGCTTAGCACCAATCTGTAAAGCATCTGCCATTTCAGGAGCTTTAGATGCGTCCTTCCAGAGGATTGAAGCACAGCCTTCCGGAGAAATCACCGAATAATAAGCATTTTCCATAATTAAAACCCGGTTACCGACCCCAATCGCCAAAGCGCCGCCGCTACCGCCTTCGCCGGTAATGACTACGATTACCGGTACAGTTAGATTAGCCATCTCTCGGATATTCCTGGCCACAGCCTCACCCTGCCCGCGTTCTTCCGCTTCAATTCCGGGATAAGCACCGACCACATCCACCAGGCAGATTACGGGGCGGTGGAACTTCTGGGCCTGCTGCATTAGGCGTAAGGCCTTACGGTATCCCTCCGGATGAGGCATGCCAAAATTACGGTAAATATTTTCCTTGGTATCCCGGCCTTTTTGTTGGCCGATTACCGTGACTGGAATCTGCTCCAAAAAAGCGATCCCTCCGACCAACGCCGGATCTTCCCGGTAAAGACGGTCACCATGTAGTTCAATAAAATCAGTGAACACCATGGCCGCATAATCCAAAAAAGTAGGACGCCGGGGATGGCGTGCAATCTGGATCCGCTGCCAGGTGGTAAGGTTTTTATAAACATCCTCCTTTAAAGCTTCGGCTTTCTTCTCTAAAGCAAAGATCTGTTCGGCCATATCAATTCCTTTTTGGGCCGAAAACTGTTTTAACTCGTTAATTTGCTTTTCCAGTTCCAGGATTGGTTTTTCAAAATCGAGTACCGGTCCAAAATTACTGGCCATTGACCCCACCTCCGGTTACGTGAAACTTCAGTAACTGCGTTAACGTTGCTTTCAAATCCTTACGGGGCACGATTAAGTCGATCATTCCGTGTTCCAGCAGAAACTGTGAAGTTTGAAAACCCGGAGGTAACGTCTGGCGAATCGTCTGCTGAATCACTCGGGCTCCGGCAAAGCCGATTAACGCATCCGGCTCAGCGATAATAATATCCCCTAAAGCGGCAAAACTGGCAAAAACCCCGCCGGTGGTGGGATCGGTCAGAACTGAAATAAATAACAGGCCAGCCTCGGAAAGTTTATTCAAAACTTGACTGGTCTTGGCCATCTGCATCAATGAATAGATTCCTTCTTGCATCCGGGCGCCGCCACTGGTAGCAACGGAAATAAAGGGCAGTTTCTTTTCCAATGCCATTTCCGCAGCGCGGGTTATTTTCTCTCCGGCTACGGAACCCATTGAACCGCCCATAAACCCAAAATCCATAATTGCCAAAGCTACCGGAATTCCATTAATTTTTCCTTCGCCTGCCAACACCGCCTCGCTAAGTTCCGTACTTTTGTGAGCTTTTTTAAGTTTATTTTCATATTCAGGAAAATTTAATATATTTACGGTCTTGAGGTTTTTGGCTATTTGTTGAAAAGTTCCTTTATCAACCAACAAATCCAGACGTTCCCTTGAATTAATGCGAAAATGAAAATTACACTTGGGACAGACTTTTAAATTCTTTTCCAAATCTTTATTATAAGTTATCTGCGAGCAACGGTTGCATTTAACCCACAGCCCGTCCGGGATCTCTTTTCGCTCGACCGTCTCCAGTCGGTTGGTATAATCCCGGTCCGATTTGACAGTAATATACTTAGGCTTGGTTTTAAACAGATCTTTCAACAATCATTCCACCTCTTAGTTAACCCCGACAAAACATCAAAGCCGAATACATTCAGTTTGGCTTATATGAAATCACTGCCGATGTCCGAAAGGTCAATATTCAATCAAAACAAATTTTAACAAAATATTTCGTGGTTGTCAGACATTTTCCTGCCGGTTTTCAGTTGGAACGTTGTAAAGCATTGTTAATGACTTCATTTGCTTCATCGATTTCGATCTCCGAAACCATCACTTCTACATTACGTTCTGTGCTATTTTTGGACTTAAAACCGGAATCTTTAAGCTTAACCAAGATACCTTCGATTTCTAAAAGTTCTTTTAAGTAGGAAGCAATTTTCCGGTTTGGCGCAATATAAACAACTACCCACATTTTCTTGCCTCGCTCCTGGAGCAAACAATCTTACCTTACAAGGATAAATTAGCCACCTGGCATTGTCAAGTAGTAGCAATCTCTTCCCAGGTTGACTGTTATCCGGCAAATCTTAACAATTTGTTGACTTTTCAACCTGACTGCACATTGAAACCGTAATTTATAAATTGTTTACCAATTCTTTGAATAAATTGCCCCGTTTCTAATAATTACGGAACATATCATAACTGGCACAAGCTGGTGAAAGCAACACCGCATCACCGGGCCGGGCCTGCTGGGCGGCTGGCGCAACTGCGGTGGCAAAATCCGTAACATACTGATAGGAAAATCCGGCTGCCGCTCCCGCCTTGATGATCTGGAACGCGTTTATA
Organism: Bacillota bacterium; assembly: GCA_036564195.1. Classification (GTDB taxonomy): domain Bacteria; phylum Bacillota; class UBA4882; order UBA8346; family UBA8346; genus DATCLA01. Next base: position 3,756 of record DATCLA010000078.1, on the reverse strand, counting down.
CCTAAAACCACTAAATGCCTGAAAGTCTTAATTATCTGCTCAACCAGGTTTTCAAAAGGTAACTTTTTATCATAACCGCCGGCAATCAGCACCGTTGGTCGGGGCATCGCTTTCCATCCGGCAATCATCCGTCCGGCGTGGTTGCAATTGAATCGTTATAATATTTAATACCATTTAATTTAATTCACGAATAAGTTGCAAACGGTGTTTCCTCCGGTAAAGTTTTGAACTACTTCTGTTATTACCGAGGACGGCACCACCAGCAACCGGGCTACCAAGGCAGAGGCTAAAATGTTTTCGATATTATACTTTACATCCGGTTTTGGGGTGGTAAAACTTTTATTCAAGATTTAGTTCATCTGATATTAATTCTATCACTATCCGATAAACCTTCGAAATCACGTAGTTGCATTGGCTAAAAATGCATATCCCGGATTATCTTCCCCCGACACCAGGCAAAATTGGCTTTCCTCTCTTAACAAAGAGGCAAGAAAATCGCCGTTAATTACCGCTTTGACTTTACCGGTAATCTGCCCATCCTCCACCATCAGGCACTGGTCCGCTGTTAGGGAAAACAATCCGGAACTGGCATCCTGAGTATGCAGGCCTAGTACAGAATAGACAATCAAGCCCCGTTCGGTTTGCTGCAGCAACTCATCCCAACCTGGTAATGGCCGCTGGGACTTAATAAAAAAACCACCGCCTAACAGAGAAGTCGGTTCCAACCCCATTTTTTGCGCATATTTTAAATTCAAAACCGGCGTCACTAACCGGCCGTTTTCGATAAACGCCTGGGCTTTGGCAGGAACCCCCTCGGCGGTACAGATATAGGAGAAGGAACGGTAGGGTAGCAGTGGGTTGACAACCAAGTCCAGGTCTTCCCGTAACACCTGACGGTGATCGGCAAAGTCTTTAGGGGTAAAACAGCTCTGGCGGTTGACCACCAGACTGCCATAAAGGTTTGTCACTAAAAAATGATTCAGCAGCGCTTCAAAGGTATCCGGCGGCAGAATTAAGGTAATCGTGCCGGAGATTTGTGCGGCGGAATTTTGCTGTAACAGCCTGCCGACCCGGGCGGTTTCGGAAATTACTTTTTGGATTTCTGATTGTTCAGGCCAGTGTTTCTCTGTAAAGCCTTTACCGTAACTGTCGTTGGCAATAAAATAAAACTCGACCGGAGTCTGGGTATAGCTGACCGTCAGACCGTTAGAATTCACCAAATGACGGTCACTTTCAAAACAGCCAATCTTGGCGTCAACTTTCTGGATACCACCGTTAATCAGCTCGGAGAGGCCATAGTTTAGCAACTCAAAGGTCTGTTTAAAATCACTCCGTACCACCCGGGTAGCCACCGGATCAGCCAATGGCACCCGGGGCAATTCGCTGGGTTCGTAGAGACCGACCCCGTCAGGGTCATGGTAAGCGGTGGCCTGCCATAGATTGATGTATTCATCAAAATGTTCCACTACCTGCGCGTCGAGTTTCGCGGAAGTAAAAGCATGATCTTTCCAAATCAGATAGATCTCACCGCTAATGCTTTGTTTATAACCCGGGGTTTGGTAAGGACCGCCAATCTTATTGTTTTTCACACCGATTTCCAAGCCGTTACTCTGGTGCAGATCAAAACGCCATCCGGTCAATTCCCGGTGCCGCCGCTGATAATCCCGGAGTAATTCGGCCAGTCTTTCTTGCAGCGTCATCCTCATTCGCCTCCAATCATAATTTCCGGGTTTCGCTCAATTACCAGAAAATAGTGGGAACCACCGCAGCTGGGAACGCCTTGCCCCATTTTACCGCAGGTACCCATAGCGTCAATTTGCAATTCGCCCAACGCTGCCGTAACCGATTCTAAAACTGATAATACTTTACCGCTAAAAATGACCGGCTTGTAAAGTTGAGGCCGTTCGGACAGACGGTACACTGCGGAACAATTAAAGACGAAGTCACCAAAAGCCGGGTTGACCTGGCCGCCTTGAAAGCCGGTCAGATAAAGGACAGGCTCATCAGGTTGAGCCAGCCGGTGCCGGAGTAACAAGTGGTATAGATCAACTGGTGTGACCGTATAGAAATCTTGTTTCAGCGGAATCGGATCGTCAAACTCAATCCGAATATTCGACATCCGGGCAATCGGCAGATGAAAGAAGTTCTCAACCCGTTCCGCTCCGGTCGGCGCCACTCCCGCCTGCGCGGCTGAGAAGATATCTGCCAAACCGGTGTTCAAAACCCCGTGGTCGACAATACGCACGGTTTGGCGCTCCAACCCGACTGCACTCAAAGGTTGATAGGCATAATCGCCCTCCAGTGGCCCGTCAATAATGGAAAGCCGTCGGTCCGCTACACGTAATCCTCTACGAAACTTGCCGTTTTCGCCCAGAATTGAGCTTTCAATGTTATCGGTTTCGGCAGCATGGCCAAAGGCTTCGTGAGCCAGCCCTTTAGCCAAGGCGTAGTCAATCACCAACTTGTAATGGCCTCCGGGAAACTTGGGGGCTCCTAACAGGTCCAGCGCCAAGCGGGCAGCTTTTTCCGCTCTCTTTTGAAGATGCTCCAAGCGTTCCGGCTCAATTAAAATACCCAGGTCGATTCCAGGGAGATTCGCATAGGTAGTGGCAGTTTCAGAGCCCGATTTGGCTGTAAAAGCATGATAGATATAGGACCGTGGCGTATTAAAGGCTACGTCCGTACCGTCGGTCCGGCTAATCCGCCATTCTTCCCTGGTCAGTCGCATCAACGTCCGGACTGACAAACGTGGATCCAGGGCGGTCAGTTGCTGATTCAACTCTTTCAGTTTCGCTTCGATTTCCGTCAGGGTTAAACTCTCTTGCGGATAACGCACCGGTAGTTCTACCCGTTTCACTAACGATTTGGCTTTAAAGATCTCCCGGTTGGTTTCACAATTGAAGAAGCGTCCGGTTTCCGCCAAAAAGGCCGCCTTTTCAAATAAATCCGCCACTACTGCCTGAGAAATCTGGTCGGCGGCTGCAAATCCCATATTACCGTCTGGGGTAAACACTTGTAGGCCAATACCGGAAAGCCGGGCAGTGTTAATCTCCTCAGTCTTTCCGTTATTAATCAGAACTGCCAAATCATTCCGTTCCTGGATCCGGACGATATGATAAAGCCCGCGTGCAGTTGCTGCCTCCCGACAAAAACCTATAATATCATTAAACCGATCTACTTGCATTTTTCAACCTCTTTCAATCTTTTTCCCGATTGTACGCCAAAATCTCTTAACAAGCAGGCACCCCGCAGTCCGGACGATCAAACTATATTTTCTCCTGATTTTATAGATTATACAAATTAGTACTGACTTAACATTTCCAAATAATTTATGTTATTTCTCTAAGTCCCATCTATCTCCTGCAGCTGATGAAATATTAATGGAATATTTAAAAGGCCCTAACTGTATTATGTACCGAATTAACGAATTATGCCTGTCATATCCTTGATTAGTTTCTCCAATTATTCAGTAATTTTGTAACAAAGCTTTTTTTAAATTAAAATTTAACTTACAATAGGGCTTGATCTTATGTTAAGATAGACTTATAATTATAGGTTTATAAATTTATAAAAAGTAGCTGATCTCAATTTCAGGAGCAAACGAAGAAAGAGCATTGCTTTAAAAGAGGAGTTACAGAAGTATGGGAGAACAGGTAAGATTTCAAATTAATGACTATGTCATTTATGGCAGCAGTGGCGTATGTATTGTAAAAGATATTTGCGTGCCTGACATTAATATTATTGACACAACTAAAA
>DATCLA010000077.1:0-3897 GCA_036564195.1 Bacillota bacterium | reverse complement strand
ACTATGATCCGTGTAAAGATTGCCTTTAAAAATCTTCTCCGGCATAAATTCTCCTCACTGGTGCTAGTGGTTGTTTTCCTCTTGGCTACCCTGGCTTTATTCTGGGTTTTTGGTTGGGGAAACGCCATGGCTCAAGTAGTGATCGATTATATCTATGGTTTTTCCGGCGATATTAGCTATGCCACAAATTACTTCCGCCAGGAAGAGATGGGGGACGTGGTGGCCCAGCCGGGAATAAAAACAGTCAGTTTTGAAGCAGCTGTAACCTGTATGCTGGAAAGCCCCAAAAAAAGTGAGGTAATTACACTAAAGGAAATGACCCCGGATAATCTCCGGAGATTAAGCAATTTTATCCAACCGGTCGCGGGGAGGTTCCCGGAGGAAGTAGATGAGATTTTAATCCCCGCCATTTATCAAGCCGGCCGGTTTGAGCTCGGTGACCGCTTTTACATATCAACGGTTACCCCGGGGAGAGTCATGAATACCCTCCAGTACAGAGTTGTTGGTATTAACAAGTCGCCATATGCTTACGTCACCTCCGAAAGTATGGATTTACTGCTCAATTCAGAGGAATACCGTAATTTCCTTCACTTGACTGTTGAAGATAAGGCAAAAACCAGGGATGAAATTGATAAATTAAAGATGAGTATTGATAATGTTCTGGAGGGAAAGGAGCTCCAGATAAACTCCTCGACCACCGTTTTTCAGGAAATGGATCGTTTGGGGTATTTGGTTGAATTATTGCCGGCCTTGAAAATCCTTATGATGATCATTTTATTCCCGCTTGTTGGGGCAGTTGTGGCCGCCATTGTCTGGGTCCATACTCATAAGCGCCGGAAGGAGATCTGGACTTATCTCTGTTTGGGATGGAAAGACCGGAAGGTAATCAGTATCATCACTTATGAACTGGTATTTGACGCTCTGTCCGGAATAGCATTAGGACTATTCCTGGGTTATCTTTCCAAGATTGTCGTTGAGAAGAGTAATATCTGGTTGGAGTTTGGTTATACCTTTGCCTTTCCTTTGCGCGCCAATTTGGGTTTGAGTGATATTTTCCTGATTATTCTCTTTATCTTTATCAGCCTGCTGGTCTGGCTGCGGCCTCCCATAAGAAAAGTGATTGCCAGCAAACCCTTTAGCTATTAATCATGGCTATGGTGCGCGCGTTTACCTTTGGTATTTCCAGGCCAAATGATGATCGAAAAGGAGTGTAATAATGGAACCGTATATTTTATCAAAATCCAAAGAATATAATAAGCAGCTAAAGCAATTTCTTTCCGGAGGTGTTCATTACAATTTTCGCACGGTAGGCGAAGAAGTACCGCGTCATTTTAAAAGCGGTAAGGGTAGTTATCTATGGGATCTCGACAATAATAAGTATTTAGATTTCTACTGCAAATTTGGGGCAATGATTTTAGGCCATAATCATCCTGAATATGGTGAAGCTTTAGAAAAACAGATATACCGGTTACTCGCGGTAAATCATACGGATTTGGATCTGGAAGTCAGTGAATTGGTAGTCAGGAGTGTTCCCGGGATTGAGAAAGTCAGGTTTGGCTTAAGCGGTACGGAAATTATCCAAAATGCTCTTCGTCTGGCCCGGGCTTATACCGGCAAAGATAAGTTTTTGCGTTTTGAGGGGCACTATCATGGAAATATGGATAATATTATGGGCGGTAAAATGGCGAGTGTTGATAATCCGTATCCGGTGGAGTTCCCTGGCGACCCAAGGGCTACTGCGGGTAGAGTCCGTAATGTGTTAAAGGAGCAATCATATATTCTTCCGTGGAATGACCTTGCTTTGCTGAATAATCTCTTACAGGAGAAACAGCATGAAATTGCAGCTATTATTATGGAACCAATTTGCATAAATGGCGGGGGTATTATACCCTTGCCCGGTTACTTGGAAGAAGTAAGGAAACTATGCGATAAGTATAATATAGTACTGATTTTTGATGAGGTAATAACAGGTTTCAGGGTTGACTTAGGGGGAGCGCAAAAAATATTAGGTGTTATACCGGACTTAACTGTATTAGGCAAAGCCGTTGGCGGTGGGATGCCGGTCTCTATTTTAGGGGGCAAAAAAGAAATAATGGATTTATATAGTAGTAGAAAAGTAGTCCATGCCGGTACATTTAACGGCTACCCCTTAGGTTTGGCGGCAATTAAGGCCACCATTGAGATCTTGAGCAGGGATAATGGCGTTATCTATGAAAAGATGAAGAAATATGCAGAAACAATTAGCAAGATAATGATTGAAACAGCGGCGGAAGTGGGATTACCGCTGGTTGTTCAAGGCCCGGGACCGGTTGTTCTATATCATTGCTGTGATCAAAAAATTACCGGTTCGGAACTGCCGAACGCCGATACCCAGGTTAAAAGCTCCATTATAAACAGGTGCATGGCTGATCATGGCATATTAATCTCGCCAATTTCCCGGATGTATTTCAATGTTATGTTTAATGATGAGGATCTCGAATTTTTTGCCGAAAGAATTGGGCCGTCATTTAAAGCCGCGGCCCAAATAATACATAAGGTTTATAAGAGCAGTAATGAGAAGGGTGGATTAAAATGAGAGGCAAATTTTTATTACTGATAGCGCTCATATCGTTTATTTTTAGTACTGCCGGAGATGCACAAATTGACGGTGATGAGATCCTCAAAAGATCCGACCAGAGATTAATCCCACATACCTGCAGTTATAAGATGAAGATCATAACTACGGATGAAAGAGGAAAAACCACCGAAAGCCTATTGGAAGGTTACAAGAAAGGCAGTGCGCGTAATCTGATGGTTGTTAAAAAGCCGGAACGGTTGGCCGGTTCAGTGCACCTGCGCAAGGATGAGGTAATTTGGAGTTACTATACAACCAACCATCGTTTGCTGAAAGTAGCCTACCAGTCAATCTTTATGGGTTCCCTTTTGAATTATGGCGATGTCTTGGGTACGGAATTATCTTTCGACTATTATGTGGTAGAAACTGAGGCAACAGAAGAAAGTTATATCCTTACGCTTAACCCGCGCGAGGGACAAACCGGATATGCCAAAGTAAAAGTATATATTGATAAAGAAACAATGCTGCCCCAAAAAAGAGAGTACTATGCTGTATCTGGCATCTTGATGAAGGAATGTGAATTTCGAAGGATCCAAATGGAAGAAGGGTTTTTGCAACGGATGGAACAGGTGTTTTATGAACCCTTGAAGGAAAAGGAAAGTATTGTTTTATATGAAGAGATACAAATCCTGGATAATATACCGGATACCTACTTCAATGAACAAAACCTGAAATATTTCGGAGGAGAGTGAAGGTATGGATGGGCAAACCGGGTTGGGTTTACCCACCAATAAACTGGCGAAGTTCATATATACTCTTTGTATGATAATAATCTTTTCTTTCCTTTCCCCGGGGTTGCAGGGAGCCCGCGAACCTATTGGGGATTTGGAGGTTACCCTTAAAGGAAGTTCAATTTTTATTAATATTACCCCGCAATCCGCCATAGAAGTAGCTCAAAAAGTGACCTGGAATGACGAGACAAAAACATATAGTGTGGAAATGGATAACGGGATCTTTTCGTATTATGGTGTTCTGGATAAAGACTTAGTCTTGCAAAACAGTATTATTAGAAATAAAGAAGGGAAATTAATAAAGACTCTCGGACATGACAAAAGAGTCACGAAGCTGGATCCGGAAAAACAACGGATAGAGATCGCCTATTATCGTGGTGACAAGCTAAAGGAAACAAAGGAGATTACTTATGCTCCCGGGTTACTTGATAGCGATATATTGTTTTTATATTTACAGCAAAAGCTATTAATGGGGATAAGAAATTTTCAAGGCAGTGTCCTGCAGAAAGCGCGCGGGATAAGAGTAAATGCCGGATTCAAACTCTACCAAGT
>DATCLA010000076.1:0-6724 GCA_036564195.1 Bacillota bacterium | reverse complement strand
GCTCATAACCCGGAGGCCGAAGGTTCAAATCCTTCCCCCGCAACCAAAATTGCCCACATAGCTCAGTAGGTAGAGCGCATCCATGGTAAGGATGAGGTCACCAGTTCGATTCTGGTTGTGGGCTCCAGAAAAAATTAGTTTATAAGCGGTGTTGAGTAAAATTTTTTACATATCTACTTGAGGCTGACGTAAATACGGTCAGTCTTTTTTTATTCTATACAGGTTGCACTGGGAACTGGACATAATTAGGTGATAAAAATCCGGCCAGAGAGGTAGAAAATGAATAGAGTTAAGTTTTTGTCCTAATAATCCCTAACTAACTTAGTTTACAAAAGTGATTTAATTTTATATAATTTTGGTCACTGGGATAAATTGGTAACCATTTTAAACTCCCGTCAGCGGAGAGCAATTGGCCTTTTTGCAACCAGTTTTGGATTTGAAGGAGCAAGGAATGAAGCAGATCAAACTATTATTAGCTGATAACCAAACCCTTTTTGTGGAGAGTCTGCGAATTGTTTTGGAGCAAATAGCCGCCGACATCAAAGTAGTCGGTGTGGCCCGGAACAGCAAAGAAGTTGTTGAGCTTGCTTCATTATTACATCCTGATATAGTGCTAATTGATGCCCAAAACCTGGAAATGGAAGGAGCGAAGACTGTTCGCAGGTTCCTGGAGAGCTTTCCGGAGGTTAAAGTGATCCTGTTAACAACATTTGAGGAGCAGGAATATGTTTGGGAAGCATTGGAATCCGGAGCAGTCGGTTATTTATTGAAGAATATACCCCCAGTGGATTTAATCGCAGCGCTCCGCGCCGTCTTCCAAGGTAATATATTAATCATTCCCAGAGTTGCTTCTAAATTATTAAAAAAACCGGCCGTTTTGAGTATGGACAATTCCAAAACACAAGCCCCGAGTTCCCCGGCTTGGCTCCAACAATTAAGCAAGCGGGAAAGGGAAGTCCTAAGTTTAATCGCTCAGGGATATAGCAATAAAGAAATTGCCAGGCAACTTTATATCGGTGAACAAACGGTGCGTAACTATGTCAGTATTATCTATTGCAAAATAGGAGTTAGGGACCGGATCCAGGTGGCAAAAATGGCGACTAAAGCTAATCTGATTTAAACCTCTCTTTGATCGGATTATTATGTTATTATGTTGGAAATGCCCGGTAGTTTGAAATGCCGGGTTTATTTATTTTGAGGGAGCCCTTTGGAGTCTTGAGAAACCAACCGGTAGCAGCAAAATGTGACAAGTACTAGTATTATTGTAATGACATTTGTATTCCAGGATATGGTATTATTCTTTTTGGAATGCAAAATTTATGATTTAAAAGGCAAAGTGGTGGCGTTACTTTTGCCGGTAACCGGTTTCAATCGGGTACAATTTAACGGGAGGTTATGCTATGAATTTAAAAAAGACCAAAATGACCTGCAGTTTGTTGTTGCTCTGCTCTTTACTGACTTTATTTACAGTTTTTAGCCCGGTGTCATTGAGCGCACCGAAAACCAGGAGTCTCCGGGTAGTCCTAGCCAATCATCCCTGGACGGAAACTATCAAAGAGTTAATCCCGGAATTTGAAAAGGAATATCGTATCAAAGTTAATGTGGAAAGTTACGAAGAAAATCAGCTAACTCCCAAATTAACTATTGAATTTACTTCCGGAGCTTCTACGGTTGATGTTTTTATGACCCGGCCTTTGCAGGAAGGCAGATTATTTTTTAAAAACCAATGGTATAATCCGTTAAATTCCTATATCAAGCAAAAGGATCCGGTTTGGAACTGGAAGGACTTTCCGGCCTCAGCCGTAAAGGCGGTGAGCATTAATAAAAAGATCTATGCAGTTCCTTTGGTTACGGAATGGCAGGTGGTTTTTTACCGGAAAGACTTGTTTAAAAAGGCTAATCTGGAGCCACCCACCACTTTGGAGGAGTTGGAGGCCGCAGCTAAAGTGCTGCACAATCCCGGTGCGGAACTGTATGGTATCGTTTCCCGGGGCCAGCGGGCGGCGGCGGTTACCCAATTTTCAAGTTACCTCTATGCTTTCGGTGGTGATTTTATTAAGAACGGCAAATGTGTGTTAGATACGCCGAATGCAATCAGAGCATTTAAATATTATGGTAAACTGCTTCACAATTATGGACCTCCCGGAGTTACCAATATGTCATGGCCGCAAGCCCAGGCCTTGTTTGCCAGCGGTAAAGTGGCGATGTGGACTGATGCCAGTGTCTTGATTGCCGGGTTACTTGATGAAAAATCCCGAGTGGCTAAGAAGGTCGGGGTGGCGGTTTTCCCGGCGGGGCCGGCCGGGTCCCATCCTTTTATGGTGATCCCCTGGGCTTTAGGAATGTCGAATCAATCGAAACAGAAGAGAGATGCCTGGAATTTTATTAAGTGGGCCACCAGCGTCGCGGTATGTAAAAAGGCTCAGATTAATGGTAATACCATGTCGCGCAGTTCAGTATGGAATGATGCCCAGGTTATAGCCAAGACTCATCCCGACTTGGTAACGACTTTTATTAAAACCGGTGTCATCGCTACCCCTTATGACCGGCCGTTGATGACTGCGGTGGTTGAGGCCAGAGATGCCATTGGCAATGTTATTGTAAAGGCGATTAATACCGGCGGAAGGGGTAATATTGCTGCAGCAGCCCGCGAAGCGACGAAAAAAGTAAATGATTTACTGAAAAAAGCCGGAGAGTTTAATAGATAGCCAGAAATAAGGATCAATAATCCGGAAACTGCAATTTCAGGAGAAGTTTTCCCGGATTGGTTAATAAAAACTTGTTTTTCCCCAATCATTTTTCCCAGCGAAAATGTTGATGGAAAAACCAAACAGCTCTGGGTACGGTATCGCCGTACCCAGTTTCAATAGTCTTAGATCGGATTATTGAGGTCAGAGTATTAAGGAGGGTTGTTTTTTGAAACTCAGTGGTTTCATTGATCAGTATGCAAGATGGGTCTTTCCCTTGCCGGCGTTGGTTTTTGTGTTGGTAATGATGGTATTCCCGGTAATTTATACTTGCTTAATCAGCTTTACTAACTGGGATGTGAGTTCCGGGGGAATGGCCGGTTTTGTCGGATTAGGAAACTATGTCACCTTGTTGCAAGAACCACGGTTTTATAATGCCTTCATCCTGACCTTCTATTTTACCGTGCTGGCGGTAGGAGTGGAAGTAGTTTTGGGAGTGCTAATCGCACTGGTCTTAAACAGAGAATTTCGCGGTAAAAATCTAGTGAAGCTGATTTTATTACTGCCGTTGGTAGCTACTCCGGTGGCAATCGGGTTATCATGGATCCTGTTTTATGAACCAACGATCGGTCTGGCAAATTACGTATTAAACCTTATTGGTTTGCCCGATTCCCGGTGGCTGGCTTCCAATATTATGGTCATTCCATCACTGGTACTGGTAGATATCTGGCAGTGGACACCGATGGTTGCCTTAATTGTGTTGTCCGGATTAGCGGCACTTCCAGCCGAGCCTTTCGAGGCGGCTTTAGTTGACGGGGCAACTCCATGTCAAACTTTTTTCTGGGTAACGATACCTTTGTTGCGTCCGACGATCTTAATTGCAACGGTATTGCGGAGTATCGACGCCTTAAAAACATTTGATATTATCTATGTTATGACTGCCGGAGGGCCCGGCTTTGCTTCGGAGACCTTAAATATTTATGCATATAATCTTAGTTTCGGTTATTTTCGTTTTGGGGCGGCGGCTGCGGCATTAGTGGTCTTGTTTGGGGTGGTACTTATTTTTAGTCTGGCGGTATTAAAAGTGAGACAGGTTTATAATTTTTAAGGAGTTGAAGCCAATGTATTGGAAGATCCTGCGTAAAGCCGGATGGTATAGTTTAGTTTTATTGATTATAATCCCATTTCTTTTTCCGCTGGTCTGGATCGTCTCCGCTTCATTTAAAACCCAGGCTCAAATAGTGGCCAACCCTCCCATGTGGTTTTTCCAACCGACAATTGAAAATTACCGCAATGTTTTTATTGATCAAAATTTCGGTCGCTACTTATTTAACAGTTCTGTCGTTGCCTTGAGTTCAACGGGCTTAGCATTGGTGATCGGGTTGCCGGCTGCCTACTCCATCTCCAGATATAAACAACAAACCTTGGGGATCTTAATCTTAATTGCCCGTCTGATGCCGGGAGTCTCATTTTTAATTCCCTGGTTTATCTTCTTTTCTAAACTGAAATTAATCGATACTTACCCGGCTTTAATCGCGACCCATCTGTTGGTGGGGCTGCCGCTGGTAGTTTGGATTATGAGCAATTATTTTGACGGGATACCCGGCGAATTGGAAGAATCGGCCCGAGTCGATGGCGGTACGGTTCAGGAAGTATTTTTTAAAATTATTCTGCCCATTTCCGGCCCGGGTATTTTAACCGCCACGACCTTAAGTTTCTTGTTTTCCTGGAATAATTTTATGTTTGCGATGGTGTTGAGCACGCAGCGGACTAAAACTTTACCAATCGCCGTTTATAATTTTGTTTCATATGCGGAAGTTAACTGGGGAAGCGTTATGGCGGCCGCGGTGGTGATCATAACACCGGCAATTATTTTGACAATGATTTTTCAGCGTTATGTAATTAAAGGTTTAACAATGGGAGCAGTTAAAGGTTGACTGTTGATTAAGGGTTGTTTGATCGGTAATTGTGTGATAAAGGAGTGTTGATAGAGGTGTTGCAAAGATCAGAGCAGACTGCCAATCAATTTTTAAATCCACTGGAAGCTATTTTATCAAGGTTTAAAGTCATCCACCAGATTACCCTAATTATTTTAATAATGATTGCTTTTTTGGTAATTCAAGGCGGGCTTACCCTATATACCTTCAACCGGATGCAAAAAGTGTCCCAGACGGTTTTTAACAGCAGTATTCAAGGTTTTCAGTCAACTGCGATTATCCGGCGGGAGCTTGCAATTATTCGTAATCAATACACTCTAAGTCTCTATGAAAATCAACCGTTGTTTGTATCGTTTGTTGATCTGGATTCGGCGTTGGCTTCTTTAAATACCGGTGTCAAAACAGATTCCGAAGCCCAAACCCAACTTGATTCCGCCCTGGAACAATTGAATCAACAGATAGCTGGGTTGAAAAAGCAGGTGGATAAACCGGTAGATCGAGCTATTTATAATAAAGTTGATGCGATTTTAAACGAAATGACTGTGTCGGTAAAAGCCATTGAAGATGTATTAACTAGCAACGCTTTACTTACCATGCAAAAAGGGAATGATTTCTTTACTTACTCCCGGAATACTACAATCTTGATCGTAATCCTTAGCGCGCTTTTATCCTTAGCAATCGGGCTGGCGATCGCGGCAATGATCTCCAACCCTCTCGAAGAGATGGTTCGGGTAGTCGGCTTAATGGCGAAAGGCGATTTTACCAATCTGATTAAGTTAAACGGCAGCCGGGAGGTTAAAAAGCTGGTTGATGGTCTTAATCATGCGATTTTAAGCCTGCGCCAACTAGTGCGTAATATCAATGAACAAGCGAAGGCCCTGGCAATGGCCAGTAAAGAATTGAATAATTCTTCACACGAAGCCGGCCGGTCGGCTGCGGAAGTAGCCCGGGCTATGGAGACGATGGCCCGGGCCGCTTCGGAACAGGCTAACCAAATGAGCCTTACTGCTAATAATGTTGCCGAATTGGGCCAACTGGTCCGGAAAGTAACTCAGGATTCCATCAGTATTGCCGAATCATCTAAGCAGGTTTCCAACTCCGCCAAAACCGGACAACATATTACTACCGATGTGGCAGCGGAAATCGGGGAGATCTACAATAATACTAAAGAAATTAGTATGGTAATTGACGATGTCAACCGCACCTCCGAAGAAATCAAAGTGATTATCAAAATCATTGAAAATATTGCCGAACAAACCACCTTACTAGCCCTTAATGCCGCGATTGAAGCCGCCCGTGCCGGTGAACACGGCCGGGGTTTTAATGTGGTCGCAACCGAAACCGGAAAATTAGCGGAACGGTCAAAGCAAGCTTCCCAACAGATCAACGAGTTAATTATACAGATGATTAAACGGAGTAGTCATGCGGTGCAAGTGATTCAAAAGGGGGTTAACAGAGTTGAGGCCGGTAAAGCCTTGAGTACCGAGGCAACTGCTACTTTTGAAAAGATTTTTAATGAATTGGAAACCACATTTGTTCAAATTCATAATGTAGCCCGGTCAGCCCAACAAATTGCCGCATATAATGAACAGGTGGTTGAGGCAGTGACCTCAGTAGCCACAATCAGCGAGGAAGGAATGGCCACTGCCGAAGAGGTGTCGGCAACAGCCGAACAGCAAAGCGCCAGCGCCCAGGAAGTAGCGGGCTTTGCCGAGAATTTAGCGATGATCGCGGAGACGATGCAACAAGCGGTCTTGGCATTTAAGATTTAATCATTTTTGCTCAATTAGTTTGAAATTATAATTACCATCAACATAAAGTATTTAGTAATAAATTCAATTTTTTAAGTTTTGAGGGTGATTAATATTTGGAATCAATACTGACGCAGAAGGAAAAAATAAATACTTGTAGAATTAATTGTTTGTTTATGTATAAAATAGGTCTGTGATCTGAGATCTGAAGGAGGAACAAAAATACTATGGCAAAACAGAAGTTTGAGCGGACCAAACCGCACGTAAACATTGGGACCATCGGTCACGTGGACCATGGTAAGACAACGACAACAGCAGCGATTACGCTGGTATTATCCAAAGCCGGTCA
>DATCLA010000075.1:0-5962 GCA_036564195.1 Bacillota bacterium | reverse complement strand
GGTTCGGGCCGGGGTTGGTTTAATGAATCGATATAATGATAACCCACCCAGAACAGACCACCAAATAATACCGCCGCCAACAACTGTTTTGTTTTTTGGAATTGACTTTGGACTGTTAATTTTGGTTTCATTACAACTCATCCTTTCCGGCAATTACCATTACCCGGTGGGCGGGCAAATCCAAAATAGTCATCACTGTCTCAGTTAAAAGACGCTTGATTGTGTTATCCCGGGCACCGGTTGCCACTACCAGTACCCCTTGAACCTCCGGCGCCAGTTCTTCCTTTAACACCGGAGTATCGGTGCCATCTCGGGTTTTTGCAAAGACCAGCTCATCACTGGTACTCTCTTCGGTATCCATTTCACCTTGTTGTTGAGAGACCCGTTTATTGGTCCGGATCTGACGTTCCCAAACCTTCCGGTGCGCTGTTTTTAAACTCAGGTCTACCCGAACCCGGCCCGCACCGGAAATCTGCTGCAAAATTTGGGTAATCTCCTCTTCCAGCCGGTGTTCAGCGGAGCGGTTAACAGCCGCCGTTTCCTGACTTACTCCTTCCCTGGCCGGTGGATTATATCTCGCCGGTTCCGGTCGGCTGCCGGTTCCGGCCAGCAGCCACAAACCCACCCCGGCCAAACCCAGTAAAATCCAGACTGAGCTCGGGTTGTTTTGGATTTTCCGGATTAGCGGCTTAAAATCAAATTCAAAACTACTATTACTCATTGTCTTCACCCCAACGGACATCAATTTGATCTTGGTTCAATCCGGTAACAAACTGTACTGACCGGATAATCTGTTGCGTCTGTTTCTGCAGTGTCCCGGGCCGGGTTACCATCTTGTTTAGTGATGCAACCGTTACCATAACCCGCTTTAACCGGATTCCCTCAAAGTCACAGCTGACATTTTGCAACTTTACCCCTGTGAAGATGGTAATGATCTGCTCCAGTTTGGACTGTAAGTAATTTTGACGCTCAGTCCGGTACTCCCGTAACCAAAAATCCCGCATTTTCAAGCCCTCCCGGATCACCTGACCCGTAGCGGGCCCGGCCCGATTTTGACCGGCCGTCCCCAGTAATGATCCGGCTAAAGCCGAAGGTAAATTTAGCAGCCGGGTTAACGGTTGCAGCAAAAACATTAAAATCACCAGCCCCAAGATGAGCTTGGTAACATTTTCCAACTGATTATCAGGCAAAATTAACTCCAAAAAACCAGCCAAGATAATCATAGCAATAATCGGCTTGATCCAAGCGCCAAGCTGTTCCATCTAAACTACCCCGTGATTAGCGACGCCGACCAGGATCGCAATGGCGATAAAGAACATTAAACCAACTATAGCCAAAGCCCCAAATAAGGCCAGAAAAGTTTCGCCCACTGTTTCCAGGGCGCCAGCCAGCCGAGGGTCTCCCAAGGGTTGTAAGACCGCACCGGTCAGATTATAGACCAGGGCCACCGCCAGGATTTTCAACAACGGAAAGACGGTAATTAAAACCACCAGCCCCAACCCGAAAATCCCCAAACCACTTTTAAGCACTGCCGAACATCCGAACGCCATCTCCATGGTATCAGCCAACTCACCCCCGACTACCGGTAAGAAGTTTTTAGTGAAATACTTACCGGTTCGCAGCACCGCACTGTCAGCCACTGAGGATGCAAAACCGCGAATTGCGATAATCCCGATAAAAGTAGCCATGGCCATTCCCATCAACCCCAAAGCCGACTTCCTAAAGAACCGTGACAACTTACCGGTCGGAAATGCAGCGGCCAGGTAGTTCACTAATCCTAAAACACCTGCCAGTAATATTATTGGAAAGATAATATAATTTACCAAACCCGAGACGATGCCCACCGCCGAAATTAGCAACGGATGGACGATGGTGGTGGTGGTAACTCCGCCACCGGCGGTAATCAAACTGAACAGCACCGGAATAATCACGTGCATAAAGCCGGTAATTTCTCCCACCGCCTCCCGGGCAATACTGAAAGTAGCCCGAAAACTATTGCTGACAATCCCAATCACGACTAAAAAACATAAACCAAAGGCCAGTTGATTAATTGTTACGGTTTCAAAGGCATGTTCCAGGTTTTGCAGGACCGCCAGTACCAACGCAAGCATGAGCAGCTCTCCCAATAACCGGAAGTTGAAGACTATTTCCCGCAAGAAGAAGCGTAGCAGTGCCCGGCCGATTTCCGGCAGATCCCAGTCTGGCCCGGCGCTTCCCCAGGCCGATGGATCAAGTTTTGGCAAATAGCTAAGCAGATCCTGGTCCAGTGTACCTAAGAAACGATCCAGTTCGGTCAGATCCAGGCCGGCGGCAGCCCGGTCCATCAGCCCGGCGCAGTCAACCGGCTGAGCCAAACATAAAATGAACATAACTCCAACAATCACCGAAACATATTTTAATCCGGCCGGCTTCATCCTACCACCACCTTAAAACAGTTTGAGAATTAAGTCCAACAACCCCGCCATCACCGGGACTCCCAGTCCCAGAATGAAGATTTTGCCGGCCAGTTCGATCTTGGCAGCCATTGTGTTTTCTCCGGCGTCTTTGCAGATTTGTGCGCCAAGACCGGCTAAATAGGCAAGCCCCACAATTTTAAAGCATAATTTCAAATATTCTCCGTTCACTTCAGCCCTGACGGCTAAAGTTTCAAAGGCCACGAGAATATCGGCAATTTTATGGATCAAAGCGCCAATCATTAAACCGGTGGCGGCAATTCCCACTAATACCGCAATCTCGGGCCGTTCTTTGCGGAGAATAATCAGCAAAACCGTAGCCACCAACCCAAAACCTATAATAGCAAAGAAGTCCATTGCTGACCTTCCTAAAGCCCGAAGACCGAGCGGATATTGGTAAACAGTCGCTGAATTAAGTCAATTACCATGATCAACACCACTACCACCCCGGCCAAGGTTAACATTTGGGCTTGCTCCTCTTTACCGGCCTGTTTTAAGACCATATTTAAAACTGAAATCAAAATTCCGATTCCGGCAATTTTAAAGATGACATTGATATCCATCTTAAACTCCTTGCAGTATTCACCCCAGCCACAAAACCAGTGTAACGCCGGCAGCAAACCCGAAATAACGATATAAACCTGTCTGTTGGCGTTGCTCGGTTTCCGCAGCCTGCAACAGTTGTTCCAATAACGACCGGCAGGCATTAAGCTTTACCAATTGATCCTCACGCCCGGTACTTCCTAAAAAAGTGCCCAACTCCCGCAGAGTTTGAAGTTCGGGAGGTTTTAAAGCCCGCCAAATTTCCGCCGTGACAAACCCTTGCCAGACATCGGAAAATTCCCTGGCGGAACCGTACCCGACTGCGGCGGCCAACTCACTAAAGGCTCGGCCAACCTCGGGATCACCGCACCAATCCGCTACCTTACAAAAGACCTCCGGTAACAGCCGGGACTGAAAACAAATCTCCGTCTTGATTAGCTCCAGCACCCAGATCCATAATTTCAGTAATCGGCTGCGCTCGGCTAATCGCTGCGACGCCAGGTAACCCATTGCAGAACAGGTGCTAATCACTAACAATGCTCCGCAAAGTTTAGGCATCACTTTCACCCGGGCGGATCGCCCCAGGCCATAATTCCGGACCAGCGATTCCGGCTTTGACATTTTCGATAGTCCCCGCCCCCAAACGATTACTGAGCACAATCACCCGTTCCACCATTCCCAGCTCCAAAATTTGCTTTAAACCGGCCCGGCAAATCGCTTCAGTCAGGTTACGGGCATGGGCGGTAGCGATAAAACTCACACCAGTATTGATAATGTCCTCGATTACTTTGAAGTCTTCCACCGTTCCGATCTCGTCGGTAGCGATCAACTCCGGGTTCATCGCCCGTAATAACAGATACACTCCGGCTTGTTTGGTACAGCCGTCCAGGACATCAGTACGGCAACCCACATCCAGCTGCGGTTCGCCCTGAAAACTACCGGCAATTTCCGAACGTTCATCGACTAATCCTACCCGGATTCCGGGAATCTGATATTCCGGTACCCCGGTGCTAACCTCCCGGATGATCTCCCGTAACAAAGTGGTTTTCCCCGCCGCCGGCGGCGCCAGGATCAGGGTCTTTAAAAAACGTCCCTCTTTCCACAATAAAGGCAGCAACTGCCTGGCGATTCCCGGAAATGCCCTGGCGATCCGAAAGTTAAGACTGGAGATATCCCGAATCAGCCTGATTTTACCCCCTTCATGCACTGCATGGCCGGCAAATCCAGCCCGGAACCCCCCTGGTAAGGCCAGATACCCCTGAGCGATGGCTTCTTCCAAAGCATAAAAGGAACCGGCGGTTAAGGCATTAACCACGTTGCGCAGCTGCTGTGGCCCGATCCGGACTGCGGCTTTGGCCTCCCGGACCAGCTCACCAGTTGGTGATAACCAGGCCGCCCCGGTGCTGTAAACCAACTCCAATGGCTGGTTACTCCGGAAACGGATTTCATAAATGTGCGGTTGCAGTTTGCTGCTGACCCGAGCCAGGATCGAACGGATCTCCGAAGGGAAAAAAGCCAAGGCCCTTTCCCATTCCTCGCCTTTAGCAAAGGCCTGCTTCTGTTCTCCGAATGGCTGTTGTTTAATGATGATCACCTGCCGGAAATAATAAGCCCGTCCTATAATATGTATATCAGGACGGGTTCTTTTTATGCCACTGCTTTTTTTCCCTAACCGGCAAGCCTGACCGGAGCACAATTAATTTAATTAGGGTTATTATTTGCCTGATTAACGGGTTCGCCTTCCTCAAGCGGGTGGCTGTAATGGCTCCATACGGTCTTGCCGCACTCCGGACAGATGACTTCATAATCAGTGTCACTGTCTTTGAAACTCAGCTCCTCATGGCAGTTGGGGCAGGTGATTTCGATCGTTGAAGGGTCGTCCCCGTGATCGCGGGAGAAGATCACTTCCTCCGGGTCCTCCTCCTCATCGTCTTGATAAAAATACTTCTCCAAAGAACTTAAATCTTCATCAATGGCCTCGATATATTCACCAAATTCATCATATGAACTTTCCAAATTATTTACAGCCTCCGCCACTTCCTCACAAAAACCGATCAATCCTTCCCAGATTAATTTCTGACGGTCATCTCGCATTATTTCGGACCCTTCCATCAACCCCCGCAAATAAGCGGCTCGCGCTTTAATATCATGCAAACGGATCACTCCTTTTAGAAGGTATTATCTCAAAAAGAGGCTCTAATGATACAGTTTTGCATGAAATAATCTTTTCGCAGCGCCGGAGGAAGGGGCGGTAACTGTCCCCCGGTTTTGACACTACGGTTCCGTCTGCCTCCCTCTTTAGAAGGCAGTAGAATTCGCCATCATTAATATATGACCAGTTTTAACTGCTTTTAGTTTTCCCAATCCGGGCCTCGGCAAGGCACATGATTTGCGTTTTACTATGCCAAAAAATTCTTCAAAACAGGGCTGCTTTGAACCAAACGGGTTGATAGCGTTCCTCAACGGATACTTCTTTCAGTTTTCGCTCAATGGCATATACTACCCCTTTCTTTTCGTAAAAAAACTAGGTTAGTGTATAATTAAGTTCGCAATCAAAAATCCCCCACTTCGCCAAAGTAGGAGATTAATATTTATCCTATTCTTCCTTCTTCACATCCCGAAACGCCTGCTCCAACTGCCCCATTACCCAATGACGCTTCCGTTCACTCTCATGCCAATTCTTCAATATGTATCGCAAATAGGCTGCTAGTTCCTTATCAATATCATTTTCACCCACTAAGTTTCCGGCCTTCACCAACAAATGAAACTTCGCAAATTGAGGATTTTCTAAAATTTTAGCCAGTCCTTCACTCATCTTCCGTTCGCCAAATAACTCAATTCCTTTACTAATGTAATCTTCCGCTGTTAAAAACATTGGGCCTTTCCCGGTTAAAATCCAATCTGGATTAATGCCAAAACGCATTTTCATTGCATTTAATAAAGCTTTAGAAGGTTTCCTCTCCCCT
>DATCLA010000074.1:0-9046 GCA_036564195.1 Bacillota bacterium | reverse complement strand
GATTAATCCTAGCTAAGTAGCACATATTTGTTAAGGTTTTTTCTACATGTTAAACCCTTTTTTATAAAAAGTAAATATGACATCGGTCAAAAGATATTGAAAAAACCAAAATAGTATTTCATCCCGGTGCGGCCCCGGAGCAAACCGAATATTCTATAATAGCCCCACTGGAACAGCTTTTTTAAAAGGAGGAAGTTCCTGGTGTACCTGGATTATTTTCCCCAACCTTTCCGGGACGATCTGGTCAACGGTATCGTCTTGCCTTATATCGGGGCGGGAATGGCACGGAATGCCCTTCCCCCGCTGCCGACTTTTAACCAATTAGCGCAGGAGATGGCGGCACAGATTCCTGACTATGAATATCAGGGTGAACCCACCGATGCTATGGGTGCTTATGAACAGGCCTTTGGCCGTACTAAGCTCATCGAGACTTTAGCACGGGCTTTAAACCCGCTCCGGATTATTCCCGGCCCGGCTATTGAAGCCTTTGCCCGTCTGCCTTTTAACCTGGTAGCAACTACTAATTTTAACTTTCTGCTGGAAAGAGCCTACCAAAATGAAGGCCGGAGGGTTTACCCCCTCATCTGCGAAGAACAGCTGCCGTTATACCCGATTGAAGAAGAGACCAGTGTCTATTTACTGAAAATCCACGGCGATTTTGCCTATCCGGACCGGATTGTCGTTACTGAGACGGATTATGATGCATTCGTTACCCGTTATCCCCTTTATGCAACCTATTTGGCAAGTTTCTTTGCGGACCGGACCATCCTTTTCATCGGTTACAGTCTCAACGACTCAGACTTCCGCTTCCTGCTCCGCTTTGTCACCGAACGCCTGGGCCGCTTCCGACGGTTGGCTTATACCATCCAGGTCGATGCCAATCAGGAGACATTACTGCGTTTTGAAAGACGCGGCGTCCGGACCATCAACCTCCCCGGCGATCCCGGACAAACCGGGGTAATCTTAACTGCAGTCTTTAATGAACTCCGGGAATACTGGCTGACAGACCTGCTGCAAAAGAGTATCATTACCGAACCGGCAGTAGCGGCTGAATTAAATAATTCAGCTCCGGAAGCCAACCGTCTATGTTACTTCGCGGTCCCCCGCCAACAGTTAGCAATCTACCGAGAGCATGTCTTTCCCCAAGTCCGAAAATTAGGGTTAATCCCGGTAGTAGCTGATGATCTGTATTTACGCGGTAATACTGAAACAGCGCGAAACTTAGCCCTTTCGGAACGGGCCGGTACGGTTGTAATGGCGGTAGAAGATTCCCCGGTCCGTTTAAATACCAAGGCCGCCTCCGGTAAAAAAGTGATCCGCGTAAGCGGCGAACCGGCCCGGGTAATTGAAACTTTAAGGCAACATTTGGTTTAAAAATACGACGTAGCAGTCACTGTTGTTAAGGTGATTTAACCAATTGAATATGTTTAAAGATTTGCTTCTCTTCAAAGAACTTCTGAACCTGATGAAGGGAACGCAGTCTTTGCAAGCGTTGGATCTCCTTGGTGCACTCCTTGGGAAATAAGAGGTACCGGACTATTGATGCTTCCCCGGACCAATAGTATTCATTTACCGGTAAGTAATTTTGGGGGTTCAGTACGATCCGAAAATAAGCTTTTTCGGCCCTTAACAGTCTGGCAAACCCTTGATCTTGATTCAAATCCCGGATCTCACCCTCTACTGTAAAGGTAGCGGCTTTATGCACCTTCTGTACTGTCAACCAGTCCACTGGCAGCGAAATCAGCCTGCAATCAAACTGGGATTTTTGTAATTTCTTAACTTTAAAATAATTATTAACCTGCTGGATCGCACTGAAAGATAATTGCCCTGTAACCTTTCGGGACGCGGCCGGTGTAATTATAATATTACTTTCCTGCCCCAAACATAAATCTTGAACCCGCACCCCCACCAACTGGGGGTTAAATCCATCGGTAAATGCTGCAATGTGATAGACTAATAAAACACAACATGTCGGAGTTACCACTTGATAGGTGATTACATTATAACGACTCAGGTAATAAACACTGATATAAGACTGTTGGTTTTGAAACTCGCGGTTGCTTTTGGAAATTAGACTTGACCGGTTACAACCGGTAAATACAAATAATAATAGCATTAATATTGATGCTATCCTAGGTCGGCACAAAATCCGATGCACCTCCGGTTCAGTCTCAAAACAATTTTATCCAACTACAGCAAAATCCCATTGCATCATTGAGTTTTTAGGTATAATCCAGATAGTCCCTTAATTACTTTTATTTAGATTTTACCTAAGTGTCGGATCGGGATCAATCGAATCTGTTAAAATAGCATTTTAAAATTATGAAACACGTTATGAAACACGGCAATCATCATAAACTAAATCTGTTACTTAAATGTTACAGTAGTCGGCGTGCCACTCTACTATCATGCCAGTAAATTACTATTATTTACAAAAATAAATTATAATGTTATAATGATACTAAATTGAACTATTTTTACTTATTTTAACGAATTATACAAGATTCCGATCTGAAATAAATAATTGGCATAATTTTACTGAATTAATTGTACCAACGAGCATCAACAACTATAAATTTGATAAAACTGGAGGTACATGTTAATGAAACGATTATTGACATTAGTCACTATCCCAATAAGAAAAATGCGAGTATTCCATCAAATTCTAATAATTATCGGCATCATGGTCATTTTTTCAGGAATACAAGGGCTGGTGGGATTGAACACCATCAGTAAGATCAATGCCAATACGCAAAAAACGGACAAAAATACGGAAGGAATAATGTATATCCGGGAAATCCAAAGTGAACTCTATACCCTCCAGTTAAAATATTACAATGATATAGCTGTCTCCGCTAACTTAACCCGCTCCTACTACAATATGTCAGGCGAAGTTAATATTAAGGGAAAACTGGACCAGTTAACAACGGCGTTTCCCAGTCAAATTCAGGCGATCACTGATGACCTCAATGAGTTTAAAAATATTCTGCAGCTACCGGCTACCCCCGCTAACTACCTCAAGGTTGAATCCATCCTTAATTCCTGCCACACTACACTGAATAATATCGCCATTTCGCTCCAGGAAGGAGTACTTAATACAATTGTAGAGAATGGACGATTTTTTGACTACGCCAATCTCTATACGATCATTCTTTGGCTGGTTGGAACGGGGTTAGCAACTGGAACCGGTTTTATAATTGCGGTGTCAATTGCGAAACCGTTGGAATTAATCAACATAACTACCAAGGCCTTAGCAAATGGTGATTTAACTAAAACTATAAATACGTACGGCTCACGGGAAGTAACCGGAATGACCGAAGGTTTAAACAAAGCCATTCTCGGCCTGAGAGAACTGGTCGGCGGGATTAGTGAACATGCTAATCGACTCCTCAATGCCAGTCAGGAACTGCACAATACTGCCGGGGAGACCGGAAAATCAGCAGTTGAAGTTGCGCAAGCTATGGAAGAGCTGGCGCGGGCATCATCCGAACAGGCAGGACAAACAACTGCGGCAGTAAATAACATAAATGTCTTAGCCGAACTGGTACGCCAGGTTTCCGGTGAATTGAAAACCATCTCTGCTGATTCGGAAAAAATCACCCAATCAGCTCAACTTGGGCAGAAAGCCACTAATGATGTTAGCAATGAAATAGTTAAGATTTATAATATGACCAAAGCAGTTTCCGCGACCATCGGCGAATTGGTGGAGACCTCTAACGAAATAACAGAGATCACCTCTTTAATTAAGGGAATCGCCGAACAAACTACCCTCTTGGCCTTAAATGCCGCCATCGAAGCGGCACGCGCCGGTGAACATGGAAGAGGGTTTGCAGTAGTTGCCCAACAAACCCGCAAATTGGCTGATCAGTCCAAACAAGCCGCCCAACTCATTGAGTCGTTGGCCAGCCAGATGAAACAACGATCTGAACAGACTGTCCACTCAATGGCCAACGGCATTAAAATGGTTGAGTCAGGTAAGAATTTAACATCAGCAGCTACCGTTACCTTTGAGAATATCTTCACTAATTTAGAACAGATCTTAGCGCACATTGATTCCGTTGCGCTTTCCGCTAAAAAGATGGCCAGCAGTAATGAAAACGTGATAACCGCCATTACCAGCATCGCTGCTTTAAGTGAAGAAAGTATGAGCAGTACTGAAGAGGTTTCGGCAACCGCCGAACAACAAAGCGCTGCGACGCAAGAAGTTACTGCTTTAGCGGCAAACCTAGCCGAAATCTCCAGTAAACTGGAACAATCGATCGCCCGGTTTAAAATTTGAACCAGATTGAATGGTTACTCCAGTTTAGTTGAACCCTAAATGGTTCAACTTTTTTATTGGGATTAAACACGATAAATTACACTTCATGCCGGTTTTTGGAATATCAAATATTTATTTACAAAAAAATACATAAATGGTAGAATATAATAAACAATCGTCCTAATTATTTAAAAACTGGAGGATCTATATGATGAATCTATTACAGCAGCTGGTTTTTCCCCTTTTAAAGAAGATGAAAGTTTTTCATCAAATTTTAATCATCATTGGTATTATGATAACCTTTGCTGGAATCCAAGGAATGCTGGGGTTTTATACCGTAACTAAAATTGATGCTAACTCTCAAAGGTTAAATAAAAACACCGAATCAACCATGTATATCCGCGAGATCGAAAAGGAACTTTATGTCATCCAATTAAAATACTCCAATGATGTGAATGGCGCCGAAAATTCAACCCGTTCTTACTTTACTTTGTCGGCGGAAACAAATCTCAACGGAAAACTGGAGCAATTAAAAGAAAACTATCCCGACCAAGTAGCCGATATTCTTAACAATCTAAGGCAAATCAAAAGAATTTTACAACGGACCGCAACTAAAGATAATTACCTGAAAGTCAGTTCCTATCTCGAATCCTGCCATACCACTCTGAGCGATATCGCTACTTCCCTCCAGGAAGAAATGCTTAATACCATTATGGAGAATGGCCGGTTTTTTAGTTTTGCTAATTCCTTTACGATTATCCTATGGCTGCTCGGAACGGTTCTGGCCACAGGATCGGTTTTGCAATTGCAATCTTAATCGCTAAGCCTCTCGAATTAGTCGACGATACCGCCAAGGCCTTGGCCAATGGGAATTTAACTAAAACAGTTCATGCAAAAGGTTCCCGCGAAGTAGCCGGTATGACTGAAAGCTTAAACAGAGCCATTTCCAGCCTACGCGAACTGGTCGGTGGAGTTAACGAACATTCGAATATGCTTTATATTGCCAGTCAGGAGCTGAAACATTCTTCCTCCGAGACCGGAAGAACGGCAGTAGAAGTAGCCAAAACTATGGAAGAACTTTCACACGCTGCAACCGAACAAGCGGACCAGACTACTGCGGCAGTCAATAACATCAATATCTTAGCCGGCTTGGTACGCCAGGTTTCCAGTGAATTGAAAGCCATCTCCGCCGACTCGGAAAGTATTGCCCAGTCAGCGACACTAGGGCAAAAGGCCACCCGTGATGTAACCAATGAAATTCTTAATATTTATAACATGACTAAAGACGTATCTATGGTTATTAACGATCTAAACAATACCTCTTCTGAAATTGAAGTAATCACCACAGTTATTGAAAGGATTGCCGAACAGACCACTCTGTTAGCATTGAACGCCGCCATCGAAGCTGCCCGTGCCGGTGAATACGGCAGAGGGTTTGATGTTGTTGCCCAGGAAACCGGTAAGCTGGCCGAGCAATCAAAACAAGCCGCCCAAATGATCAGCTCCCTGATTAGTCAGATGAAACAGCGTTCCCAACAAGCGGTCAACTCCATAATCAATGGGATGAAAATGGTGGAGTCTGGTAAAGATTTAGCAGCAGAAGCTACAATCACCTTTGAAAATATCTTCACTAAGTTGGAGAATATTCTGATCCGCATCGATTCGGTTGCTTTTTCCGCTAAGAAGATGGTCGAAAGAAATGAAAGCGCGATTGCAGCCATTACCAACATCGCTGCTTTAAGTGAAGAAAGTATGGCAAGCACCGAAGAAGTTACGGCAGCCACTGAAGAACAGAGTGCTGCAACTGAAGAAGTTTCGGCTTTGGCGGAAAACCTGGCTGATATTTCAAGTCAACTGAAGCGTTCGATCAGCCGGTTTGTAATTTGAAACTCGGATTCGCCGCAGGAAATGAAATAGAACCTTTTTTAAGAATATTTTTGATTCAGGAAGTCTCCAGCCAACCCCACTAACCGGTTGGCTGATTTATTACATTAGCCCCGACAAAAACTATTATCCTACCCGAGCAGGAATCTTATTCGAAAACCCGAATATCACTACAGGAAATTCTAATTTAATTCCCAAACACTGATAAAAAGGCAGAGTTAACTAAAATGATAATTAAGACGTTAAAAGATCCACTGAGCGGGTTAACCCACTTTGCAGGGCTGCTCTTATCCATAGCCGGATTGGTGTTGTTATTAACCAACCCGGCAGTATCCGGAAAGCCATGGCATCTGGTAGCCTTAACGATCTTTGGTACCAGTCTGATCCTCCTTTATACGGCAAGTACCTTATATCACTGGCTACAGTTATCCTCTCAAGCAACCGGTCGCTTACGTAAGTTGGACCACAGTATGATTTTTTTATTAATTGCCGGCACCTATACTCCGCTCTGCCTGATCCCCTTACGAGGAGCCTGGGGTTGGAGTTTATTCGGCTCGGTCTGGGGCTTGGCTTTAATTGGCATTTGTTTCAAATCAATCTGGTTTGAGGCGCCCCGTTGGCTCAGCACGATGATTTACACCATAATGGGCTGGTTAGTGGTCATTGCCATCTGTCCATTGAAGCAGCTGGTTCCGGAAGCGGGTTTAGGCTGGCTATTGGCTGGCGGTTTGTCCTACACAACCGGAGCGATAATCTATGGAGTTAAAAAGCCTAACCCCTGGCCTAATGTATTTGGATTTCATGAGCTCTTTCATCTCTTCGTTTTACTAGGAAGTATCTGCCACTTTTGGATGATCTACTGGTATATTGCAGTCATTTAGCAAGGGAAGCAAATTTTTGTTTCCGGAAAAATCCGTTGAAAGAAAAAAGCACAACTTTGCAGCGGGCAAAGTATGTGCTTTTTTGATTGATAACCTGATATAAAAAGTAAGCGGGAGAGAAATTTTTCTGAGACCAATGCCTTTTATTAAAAACCGTTTTACCAAATGAGGAAGGGAACGATCCTTATAATTTCGAGTTTGCTTTGATAAAAGCGATTAACTCATCAACCTGGGTAAAGGCAAGGCAGACCACGGTATCCGCTCCACCGTAGTAGATGGCTATCCGTCCGCTGTCCGCATCAGTCAGGGCGGCACAAGGAAATACCACGTTAGGGACATCGCCCACACATTCATAGCCGACCTGGGGCGCTAACAGGTAAGGTGCAGTACGATACCGCACTTTCCAGGGCTGCTCCAGATCTAAAATTGCGGCACCGAAGCTATAAACAAACCCGTTGCAGGAGGTTAAAACGCCATGGTAAAAAAGCAACCATCCTTCGTTAGTTTCAATCGGAGTCGGACCGGCTCCGATTTTTGTACTTTGCCAGCCACCGTTCGGCGCCATCACATGCCGATGACAACCCCAATGGATCAGATCCGGGCTTTCACTGTAAAATATATCACCAAACGGAGTGTGTCCGTTATCACTGGGTCGGCTCAACATGGCATATTTCCCCTTGATCTTTCTGGGAAAAAGCACACCGTTGCGGTTAAACGGAAGAAACGCATTTTCCAACTGGTAAAATTCTTTAAAATCATAGGTATAGGCCATGCCAATTACCGGGCCATGATAACCGTTACACCAAGTTATATAATACCGGTCTTCCAACCTGCAAACTCTGGGGTCATAACCATATTCAAACTTAGCAATTTCGGGATCATCACAAATGAACTTAATCGGTTCCGGCTCCAACTCCCAATGGACTCCATCGTTGCTCCGGCCGGAATGCAATAACATCTGCCGGGTACGATGGTCACAACGGAAGACCCCCGCGAATTTACCTTCAAACGGTACCACTGCGCTGTTAAAAATGCTGTTAGCACTGGGAACCGCCTCCCGGGTAATAATCGGATTGCAACTGGACCGCCAAATAACGTCTTGACATTCCACTGGCTTTTCCTCCCAGGGAATGTTAGCTAAGGCAGAACCGACAATCGTTGCTTGGTTTTTCATTGCCATTTCCCATTTACTTTTTCAAACGTCTTCCGGATTAAACAGTTCTCCCAGGAGATCCATAAATTAACTGTATAAATTGTATTGCAAAGCAGTTAAAATGTCAACTAACTTGTTAGTAAAACCGGGCCTTTATTTGCAGACCGAAAAAACTAAAAGCCTATAACCGGAAAAACGGTTACAGGCTTCTTTAAAAATTATTCCTAGCGTTGACCAAGGTTCAGAGCATTGTTGATTGCATTTATATTATTTGGGTTATTCTGGTTCATGTTGTTTATTTGCTTGTTATTCATCTGCATTTGACTAACATCAGGGATATAACCGAATTCAATATTGGTGATAGCTTGCGAATTTAAAATCCGTTGAATCTCCCCAGGGGTTTTTTGATTAAGTTCGGCAGCTAATTCCAGATTCTGTTGGGCATTGTAGCCACGCGCTGCCAGGCTAGCTTCATTTTGCAGCTGGGCCTGGTTAGTAAGGGTTTGGTTGGTAAAATTCTGATTGTTAAGAGGCTGGTTCTGGTTATTGAGATACTGGTTATTGGGATTATTCTGGTTTTGATTGTTAAAGCTTTGAAAAGTATTTTGCGAGTTGTTTTGGTTTTGTAAATAGTTTTGATTTTGTAAATTCATCTTTACTCACCTCCTCCACCATTATTATGGATAGTTATCCGTTAAATAATGGTGGAAGATGTTGTTTAAAAACTCTTTTTTATGCTATTTCCCGAATAACCCCCTACGAAATTTAGGCCGACCTAGAATTTCCGCAAAAATAACCCCCCGTACCAAATTATCCGATGTCAGCTCAAGCAGTGAATCGCTGGGCTCTGGACCGCCGGTAGTTTTAGGA
>DATCLA010000073.1:0-2162 GCA_036564195.1 Bacillota bacterium | reverse complement strand
ATGCACTCCTACCGGAGTGCTTTTTCTTTTGTTTTCCCGCCAGGAAACCAAAAGAAAGGTAGGGATAGGTCTTGAAACGTAAAGTAGTGTTAGGAATTGCCGTTAGCTTGGTAGTGGTTGCGGGGGTGTTCTTTTTATTCCGCCGCGGTCCGGCAACGAAAACCATCAAGGTGGGCATTGTCCAGATCGTCGAACATCCCGCCCTTGATGCCGCCCGGAAAGGTTTTATCGATCTCCTGACGGAGCAGGGCTATGTTGCCGGAAAAAATATTACTTATCAGATTCAAAACGCCCAGGGTGACATGGCAACGGTTAATACCATTGCCCAAAAATTTAACAACGAACCGCTGGACCTGATTCTGGCGATTGCCACCCCGGCTGCCCAAGCGGTAGCCAATCTAATTAAAGACAAGCCGGTTCTAATTACCGCCGTCACCGACCCGGTCAGCGCCGGGCTGGTGGAAAGTTCCGAACATCCGGGGACTAATGTCACCGGAACAACCGATCTCCAACCCCTGGAAGGACAGTTTAAATTAGCCCGGGACCTGCTCCCCGCCGCCAAGACGGTTGGGATCATCTATAACACGGGGGAAGCTAATTCGGTTATCCAGGTAAAAATGGCCAAAGCAATCGCTGCCGCCCAGGGACTGAAAGTTGTGGAAGCAACTGCCGACACCAGCGCCGCAGTTTTGCAGGCCGCCCAATCCTTTGCCGGCCGGGTGGATTTTATTTATGTGCCAACCGATAATACCGTGGTTTCCGCTTTTTCTTCTGTAGTCAAAGTGGCCGAAGAGAACCGGATCCCGATTATCGCCGGCGAAGCCAATACCGTACCGCAAGGCGCTTTGGCTACGGTCGGCGTTGATTACTACCGTTTGGGCCGCCAGACGGCAGAAATGGCACTGAAGATTATTAAAGGCGAGGCCAAACCGGAAACCATGCCCATTGAGAACCAGAAAGAAACCGAACTGGTCATCAATGAGGATGCCGCTAAAGCCTTAGGGATCACCATTCCCGAGGCCTTAAGGGAAAAAGCGACTATGGTTCATAATCAAACGGAGTGACTGAAATGTGGTTAAATATTCTCCAGGGTACAATTGAACAGGGGCTGGTTTATGCACTGCTGGCCTTAGGTGTTTACCTGACCTTTCGGATTCTGGATTTTCCCGATTTGACCGTGGAAGGAAGTTTCCCGCTGGGTGCGGCGGTAGCCGCAGTACTGATTATTAACGGCGTGAATCCCTTTCTCGCCACCTTTTTTGCTTTTGGTGTCGGCTTCCTAGCGGGTATGATTACCGGAATCATCAATACCAAACTTAAAATCGCCGGTCTCCTGGCCGGAATATTAACAATGACTTCCCTTTATTCAATTAATTTACGGATTATGGGCCGGGCCAATATCCCCTTATTACGCGAGACCACGATGCTGACGCTCATCAAAAATTGGGGACTCCCGGATCGCTATGTTGCTTTAATCGTCTTTGTGATCATCGCTTTTTTGGTAAAACTGCTGATCGATTATTTCCTTCATACCGAGATCGGCATGGCCCTCCGGGCGGTCGGAGCGAACCCGGTGATGATTGCCAGTTTAGGGGTTAATACCGATCAGGTAAAAGTCTGGGGCTTGGGTCTGGCCAACGGTCTGGTAGCCCTTTCCGGCGCCCTGACCTGTCAATACCAAGGATTTACCGATGCCGGCATGGGAATCGGCATGATTGTAACCGGCCTGGCCTCAGTGATCATTGGGGAAGTTGTGATCCGGACCAGCAAAATCAGCCTCGCCACACTGGGGGTAATTGTAGGTTCGATCATCTACCGTTTGGCAATTGCCGTCGCGCTCCAATTGGGCTTTGCCCCGACCGATCTGAAAGTGGTCAGTGCCGTTCTGGTCATTCTGGCGCTGGGCGCCCCTTCATTAAGGAACCTAATGATTCAGGATGAATTCGCCGCCCGTTTAATGGAAAGAGGTGCCTCGGATGCTTCGCCTAAATAAAGTGCATAAGATCTTTAATTACGGCAAAGTTAATGAAAACTATGTTTTAAAAGATATTAACCTGGTTGTTCCCGAAGGGGATTTTATTACCATTATCGGAAGTAATGGGGCAGGTAAATCCACCCTGCTCAATCTGATTGACGGCACCCTTTTTCCGGAAGCGGGTACG
>DATCLA010000072.1:0-15532 GCA_036564195.1 Bacillota bacterium | reverse complement strand
GTCCCCAGATCCAGCATTGCGCGGGACGGGCTTACCAGCTCCTGTAATAATTCGAGGCAAAGCCGAGTAGTGGGATGATTACCGGTCCCAAAGGCCATCTCTGGGTCTAGCTCAACCAGGACTTCATCCGGGGCCGCCCGGTACTCTTCCCAACTGGGTTTAACCACCACCTTGCCAATCTTCTCCGGCTTAAAATAGGTTTTCCAAGCTTGCGACCAGTCATCCTCCCGGATCCGGCGCAACTGCAATTGCGGCGTCCGGCCCAGGACTTGCCCAAGTTGGGCTTTAAGTACGGTGAGCCGCTGACCCAAGCGGTCGTCTACCGGAAAATAAGCTTTCACTCCGGTAGTTTCCGCAATATTTTGCAGTAGTTCATCACTAAAGACTTCATCCGCTGCATAAAGGCGGGAATTTAAAATCGCCGGATCATCATAAACTACTCCGCCGGATCCGGCAGCCTGAAAAGCTTCGGCCACCAATTCCAATTTCGCCGCCTCCGCCGCTACTTTTACTTCACACCATAACAGTTCCGCCATTAAATCCCTCCCCAGTTGGAATATTTGAAAAACACACTACTTAAGTTTCTTTAAAAAAGAAAACAGGAACCGATCCGGCTCCCTAAAGTAGGTTAATAAATCCGACAGATAAAATTATTTAAACGCATCCTTCACCCGGTCGATAAAACCCTTCTCATCCGGAGTTAATTTTTCGCCGAAGGATAATGCCAGTTTTTTCAAGAGTTCGCGTTGTTCCCCAGTCAACTTGGTCGGGGTGGTTACTTTTACTTTAACATAATGATCGCCCCGACCCTGGCCGCGCAGATGGACGATCCCCCGGCCGCGCAAGCGGAAAGTGGTTCCATATTGGGTACCTTCGGGAATTTTCAACTCAACCTTACCATCAAGGGTATTCACCAGCACCGTCGTTCCTAACGCAGCCTGTGCCATGCTCAGCTTGACTTCGCTGTAAACATCATCGCCTTGACGTTCGAACTCGCGATGTTTCTTCACATAGATATAAATATATAAATCCCCTGGTGATCCCCCCCGGATACCGGCTTCACCTTCGCCGGAAACCCGTAACCGGGAGCCGTTTTCCACTCCGGCGGGAATCTTCACATCAATCTTACGAACTTTACGGACCCGGCCACTACCCCGGCATTCGGGACAAGGCGTCTCAATAGTTTTACCTTCACCGCGGCAGCGCTCACAGGTGCGGACATTGACAAACCGCCCAAAAGCGGTGGTTTGCGTAACCTGGACCTGGCCGGTCCCATTACAGTGGGGACAAGTTCGGATCGCTGTGCCCGGTTTGGCGCCGTTACCGTGACAGGTTGGGCACGTTTCGGTACGCGGAATCTCCACGGTAGTCTCTTTGCCAAAAGCCGCGTCTTCAAATTCCACTTCCAGATCATAACGAAGGTCATTACCGCGTTGCGGCCCGTTTCTTCTTTGGGAACTACGCCCCCCGCCACCGAAAAACATATCGAAAATATCACCGAAACCGTCAAAACCAAAGTCTCCAAAGCCGCCGGTGCCTGCCCCGAAATTCGGGTCACTGGCAGCATGGCCGTATTGATCGTAAGCAGCCCGCTTTTGCGGGTCGCTCAAAACGGAATAGGCTTCGTTAACCTCTTTGAACTTTAGTTCGGCTTCCTTAGGATTATCCTTATTGACATCAGGGTGATATTTACGTGCCAGTTTCCGATAGGCTTTTTTAATCTCTTCATCACTAGCAGTCTTACTGACCCCCAAAACCTCATAATAATCACGTTTGGCCATCGTAAATTCCTTCTTTAATAGTTTCTTTAACTTTTAACTTTATACGTGGCTAAATTACATCCTAAAAGAGCGATGATCGAGAGGCAATTACCGTTGCGAATTCAGTCTCACCATCCATTAACAAGGCTCAATCAGGCATGATCACTGGTTCTGACGCCAATCGATCAAATTTATCCGTTTGCTTTAAACAGGGTTCTCTTCCGGATAAAACCGGAGAGGCGCCCTGTTAAATCGCAAAACAAAAGTTATTTATCGTCTTGCACCTTATAGTCGGCATCAACCGTCGGCCCTTCATTTTGAGGACCATATTCCGCCGCACCCGGATTAGTCCCGTTAGTACCCGCATTGGCCGTCTGTTGCGCTGTTTGATTGTAAATAGTAGCCGAGAGTTCATGTAAGGCTTTTTGCAGCAGTTCTTTCTGCTCTTTAATTTTAGCCAGATCTTTGGCATTGACCGCCTGTTTTAGCTCATCCCGATATTTTTGAATCTGCTCCACTTTGGATTTATCAGCCTTGTCACCGAGATCCTTAATGGTTTTATCGGTAGTGTAAATCAGGCTGTCCGCTTCATTAACCGCTTCAGCTTCTTCACGGCGGCGTTTATCCTCTTCAGCATGGGCTTCGGCGTCTTTAATCATCTTTTGAATCTCCTCTTCCTTAAGCCCGCTGGAAGTGGTAATGGTAACCTTTTGTTCTTTGCCGGTGCCTTTATCCTTGGCGGAGACGTGGACAATACCATTGGCATCGATATCAAACGTCACTTCAATTTGAGGGACTCCACGCGGCGCCGGTGGAATCCCATCCAGCCGAAATTGACCTAAGGTAATATTATCAGCGGCCATGGGCCGTTCACCCTGCAGTACATGAATATCCACCGCAGTCTGGTTATCGGCGGCTGTTGAGAAGATTTGCGACTTGGATGTAGGAATCGTCGTATTCCTGTCGATAATCCGAGTAAACACGCCACCCAGAGTTTCCAGCCCTAAGGACAACGGGGTCACATCCAACAGGACGATGTCCTTAACGTCACCGGTTAAGACACCGCCTTGAATGGCAGCGCCAATCGCCACCACTTCATCGGGATTAACCCCTTTGTAAGGTTCCTTACCGGTCAGCTTCTTAACCATTTCCTGAACTGCGGGGATCCGGGTTGAACCGCCGACTAAAATAACTTTATCAATATCTTTCGCTTCCAATCCGGCATCCGTCAAAGCCCGTTTCAAGGGGCCCACGGTAGCCTCAACGAGGTCAGCGGTGAGTTCGTCAAACTTAGCCCGGGTCAAAGTCAGGTCTAAATGTTTTGGTTCACCGTTAACTGCGGTAATAAAAGGCAGGCTGATGCCGGTAGAGGTTAACCCGGACAGTTCAATCTTGGCTTTCTCTGCTGCTTCTTTCAACCGTTGCAGCGCCATCCGGTCATTGCGCAAATCAATACCGTTTTCTTTCTTAAATTCCTCAGCCATCCAATTGACAATCCGTTCATCAAAATCATCACCGCCCAAACGGTTATTACCGCTGGTGGCTTTGACTTCGAAAACGCCGTCACCCAGTTCCAAAATGGAGACATCAAAAGTGCCGCCGCCTAAATCATAGACTAAAATGGTCTGGTCCTCGCCCTTATCCAAGCCATAAGCCAACGCGGCCGCAGTCGGCTCATTGACGATCCGCAGTACTTCCAGTCCGGCAATCCTTCCAGCGTCTTTAGTGGCCTGCCGCTGGGAGTCGGAAAAATAGGCCGGAACGGTAATCACTGCCTTGTCGACCTTCTGGCCTAAATAAGCTTCAGCATCCGCTTTCATCTTCTGTAAAATCATCGCAGAAATCTCTTGCGGTGTATAGCTCTTATTATCAATTTTAACTTTATAATCAGTACCCATCCGGCGCTTAATCGAGATTACGGTCCGGTCCGGGTTGGCTATCGCTTGTCTTTTGGCTACCTGGCCCACCATCCGTTCGCCGTTTTTGGAAAAACCGACTACCGAAGGTGTTGTCCGGGAGCCTTCCGCATTAGCGATTACCGTAGCCTCACCACCTTCCATTACCGCCATACATGAGTTAGTAGTTCCTAAATCAATTCCGATAACTTTAGACATTACGAAAACCCCCTCTATATTCTAGATTAAAATTGCTGTCACGGTACGGCTACTTTAACCAGAGCCGGACGGAGCAGTTTGTTCCGATATTTATATCCTTTTTGCAGTTCCTGAACCACGGTGGGTTCATTAACCTCCCCGGATTGTTCCTGTAACACCGCTTCATGAACCTGGGGATCAAAGGGTCGGTTTAAGGACTCAACCGCTTCCAAACCCTCAGCGGTTAAAATAGCCAATAATTGTTTTAAGGTTAATTGCACCCCTTCCTGCCAGCTGGAACTGTCCGTTCCCTGGTTGTTGAAAGCAGCCACCGCCCTTTCCAAGTTATCGAGGACCGGTAGAATTTTCTTCAACAACTCTTCACAACCGTAAAGACAAGCCTGTTCATATTCTTGCCGGCTACGACGGCGAAAATTATCAAAATCCGCCTGGCACCGTAACAACCGGTTATAAAGTTCTTCTTTTTCCGCTTCAACCTGTTTTAACCTGGTTAACAATTCTGAGTCCGGTGTTTGCTCAGCCTGAAGTTCCTCCGGAGTTTGCTCCGGTTCTTCTTTCAGGTTTTCCTCCGGAGGCTGCTCCGGTTTTTCCTTTGGGTTTTCCTCCGGAGTAACCGGATTGTTTCCCAGAGTTGCTTGATCCGGCGCTTCTTGTTCCACTGCGGTGCTATCCGCTTGGGTGTTCTCGTTAAGAGGGACCCCTTCCTGCTTCGGTTTTACTTTCGAATGTTGCTTTGCCATGATTACCTCCAATTCTCACCGTTAAGTACTTACTTACTTAAATCAACCGGGGTTGTCGGTACCCGGTAGCTCCGCTCCTTTCATCTTAATAATCGTATTAATTCTTAATACGGCCTCACTAACCTCACCAGCTGATTTAATTGCAAAATACTTTACAAAATAGGGATCCCAGATCCCGCTTTGGGTTAAATCTTCAATCGCTCCGGTATCACAGTTAACTCCTAATGCATAAGTAGGCGCCGCTGTCAGCCGGGTTAAAACCGCTTCCACCTTTTCCAAAGGGTTAAATCCGGCGTTTTGCACAATTTGCGCGAGGGGACGTTTCAAAGCTTCAATCACACAGCTAAACCCGTAGCCGGACAGTCCCCGCGATTGTACTTCCGCCAGGCGGTGGGCAATTGCCAGCTCGACGCTGCCACCCCCCGGAACCACCCCGCCGCACCAGGCCGCCTGAACCGCAGCCGCAGCGTCTTTAGCAACTCTTTCCCACTCTTCAACTACAGCTTTGGTGGCTGCTCCAATTACTACTGTTACATAATGTTGCTCCGGTTTACCGGTAATCCGGATCAAGCGGTATTTTTCATCAACCGTAATTGCGGCGACTTCGCCTAAGACCGTTTCCAACTCAACGGCAGGTTTCGCCAGACTGGTTCGCTTAATCGGGCGGGCGCCGCTCAGCTGGGCTAAACGGCGCCATTCATGCAGCGCCACCCGGTGCACCCCGATGATACCGTAATCAGTTAACCAGTCTTCCACCTGATCCGCAATGGCTCGGTCGGTGAAGATCGCCTTAACACCAAGTTTAACCAGTTTCTCCAAATTAGCCCGGAATTCTTCTTCATTTTGCAACTGCCGACGAAAGCCGGCTTCGTTTCTTAAAGCGTCGGGTTCAACCTGCTTTGGTTCCAGGGCATCATCAAGGATTAAAATTTTGGCCCCGTTAATCTGCCGTGGCATTGCTTTGTTTAAAGGTTCTTTATTAATTATAGTCCCTGGAATCAACTGACTGTCAGCACCTGCCAAAGCTACCACTTGGTCAGACAATTTAAACCCGGGCTCGGCTAGGCGGGATCCTCCCACCGTCCGAGCAGCTTGAACTACTAATGCTGCGATCTCCTGATGCTGCCGGGCGGCAATCAGCGCAATTTGGTCCAACACCGGATGGTTCAAATCATCAAGTTTCACAGCTGCCTGCCGGAGTTCCTCCAAGGCCCGGGCGATCCCGCTTTTAATCCCGTCAATTACTTTTATCACCGGGACCCCCTTAATCACCTGACTTACTCCTTCGGCAACCAACGCCCCGGTGATTACCGCGGCAGTGGTGGTTCCATCACCTACCTGTTCTTCCTGGTGTTCGGCGGCACTGATTAACATCCGGGCCGCCGGATGGGTCACATCCATGGTTTTTAAGATCGTGACTCCATCATTGGTCACCAGCATCGAACCGTACTGATCCACCAACATACAGTCGAGGCCTTTAGGACCTATGGTTCCGGCTACCGCTTCAACCACCGCCCGGATGGCGCCGGAATTGCTAAGCAGCGCCGCCAGGTGCTGATCAACTTCGGAACGTTCCGCCACTTCTTTAACAGGCATAGATCCTCCCAATTATCCTTGGTGCTTTCAACCGGAGTCAGACTATTTAGTCCGCTTAAAGGTTTGCGTTAATAATTCGCTTAAAATTCCGGCTGTATACTCTACAATCGGTAACACTTTAGCATAGTCCATCCGGGTGGGGCCTAAAACTCCGATTACTCCAACCGGGCGGCCGCCAATCTCATAACTGGCTGTAATTATGCTGCAGTCACTGATACCGAGTTCCTCATTTTCATGGCCGATGACCACTTGCGAGCCCCGGTCGACGTACATACTTAACAGCTTATACAGTTTGTCTTCTTCTTCTAAAATATCCATTAGAGGTTTGAATTTTTTCATGCTAGAAAATTCCGGCTGATCCAAAATCTTAGTGGCGCCGTCCAAAAGGACCCGCTCTTTAGTCACCGACCCTTGGGTGGCAATCTTTTGCAGCAGCTTTACCGCCTCATTAAAAAACTCCTCCCGAAAGGAAAGTTCCGAGCGGATTTCGTTCAAAAGGGACATGCGAATATCCTTTAAATTTACTCCGCGTAATTTCTGATTCAACACAGCAGATATCCGCTCCAAATCCTCGTCGGAGATCTCCCCTTCAAACTCAACTACTTTATTTTCAACATATCCAGTGTCAGTAACAATTAGTACCAGGATGGCATTGGAAACCAGCCTGATTAGTTGAATATGCCGAAACCGGGCCGACCGGGTATCAGGGCTTAATACTAATGAAGGATACTGTGTCAGCTGCACTAAAATCTTGGAAGTTTGGTGAATAATCGTTTCTAATTGATGATGGTGTTGTTCCAACTTCCGGTGGATCGCTTCGATTTCCTGAGCGGTTAATTTTTGAAGCGACATTAAACTATCGACATAATAACGGTATCCCTGTTCCGAAGGAATCCGCCCTGCCGAGGTGTGGGGCTGTTCCAAAAAACCGCTCTCCTCTAAATCGGACATTTCGTTACGGATCGTTGCCGGTGATAAACCCAACTCATATTTGCGGGCAATCGTCCGGGAACCAACCGGTTCAGCTGATTCAATATAGTCATCAGTCACAACTTTTAAAATTAACTTTTTGCGCTTATCTAAATGGTAGGCCATGAAAAGCACCTCCTTTTACTGAACTATTAGACTCGCGCCTGTTAGCACTCATCATCGGAGAGTGCTAATTAAAAAATATCATTGCCTTAGATGTTTGTCAAGGAAAATTACTCGTATTTTCCATTTATAATTCGAAACCGGTTCACTGCTGGACTCTTTTTGCTAAAAAGCTCGAAGTAAACTGGAGATCACATAATTACTCACCATGAAGCCCTTATCAGTCAAAGCGATAAACTCCCCACGTTTAGTAAGCACTTTTTCTGCAAAAAGACTGGCCAACTCAACCCGTGCTTTATGCATCAAGTCAATCTCATAAGCTTCCTTATATTGTCGCAGGTTAATTCCGTCCCGGGTCCGCAGCCCTAACATTAAAGTTTCGATCGCCTTGGTCCGTTGGTTAAGCAACTCCCGGCCGGCAACGGCCGACAGTCCGTTACAAATCCGTTGAATATAAAGTTTCGGATCTTTAATATTAAACCAGCGTTCTCCGTAGACCGTCGAGTAGGCACCCGCCCCAAAACCTAGGTAATCGCGGTAGAGCCAATAATTCATATTATGCACCGACTCCCGTCCCGGCTTAGCGTAGTTGGAGATCTCATAATGCTGATAGCCGTGGCCCGGTAAAAACTTCATGGCATATTCCATCATTGCCGCGGTTTGGTCCTCATCCGGCAAGACCAGCTTTTTTTGTTCAACCAGATTATACAATAAAGTTCCCGGTTCTAATTGCAACCCATAAGCTGAGATATGTTCCGGCTGCATGGCGACGACCTGATCCAGGGTTTGTTGCCAATCCGTTAGGGATTGATCGGGTAAACCACAGATCAGATCTACTCCAATGTTGGCAAAACCAACCTCCCGTGCCAACTGATAGCAACTTACAAAGTCATCCCAGCTATGAATCCTCCCGATCGCCTTTAACAAATGGTCTTGACTCGCCTGTAAACCGATACTCAAACGGTTAAATCCGGCTTCCTTCAGTTCAATCAGTTTTTCAATATTGACGGTCCCCGGATTAACTTCAATCGTAATTTCAGTTAGCGGTGTGGTAAAAAAATTTGCTTTGAGGTAACTTAAGATTTCCGTTAACAGCTCTGCCGCCAGATAGCTTGGGGTTCCACCTCCAAAATAGATGGAAGGAACCGGACGGGATTGAGGCAGGTAGCGGTCGATCTCGGCCCGCAGGGCTTTAAAGTAATCGGGAATTAACTGTTCTAAGCCTGAATAAGAATTAAAATCACAATAACAGCACTTTTGTTTGCAAAAAGGAAAATGCACATACAAGGCTAGTGAATGGCGCACCGCTTCCCAACCTCCCGGACTTCAATATAGTCACATTAATTAATATCTTATTACAACTATCACAAAATGGCTTTTCCCTCCAAATCCTCTTCAGTATATCAAATTAACTCCTATTTTGAAACATATTTACAGTTGACGTTTTGGTACGGTTAAGCTATTGTAATAATCAGAGTAATAGCCCGGAGGAGAGTATGCCTATTTGTCTTGGCTCACGGCTAACAGCCAATTTACCATTGGCTCAATACTTAAAAACAGCCACCGGATACTTTCAAGCAATTGAACTTCCTACTGACCCAAAACACCTTTCACCCTGGTTCACTTATACCGTCAGTCAAAAACAGACCATCCGGGTTTATCAAAAATTGTTTCAGTTGCGCCTGACCATGCACGCTCCTTTCGTCGATTGCCGCTTGGGCGCAATCAATCCTGAAGAACGTCGCTTAGCGCTGATTAAAATGATTGCCACCATGCAATTAGCTGCTGAGCTCGAGATCGAGCTGATCACGTTTCACCCCTGCAGCCTGGAACCCGATCCTACCACTCGCTATGCTGAAAACTGCAGTTATGAAGAGGATAGTATTGCTTCTTTATTAAAAGAAGCCAAAAGACTGGGGGTCTGCCTGCTGATTGAAAACATGCCGCAACTGCCCGCCTATCACTCCTCTACTTGGGATTGTTCCCGGTTTCACAAGTTACTCTGGTTGTTCCCGGAGCCGCAATTCGGCATCACTCTTGACATCGGCCACGCTTTGCAGGCTAATATCTCCCTCGACTCTTTACTAAGGATGGAACGGGTTCGCCACTTTCATTTTCACGACAACAACCGCTGCCTGGATTCACATCTGCCGCTCACCGTCAATTTAACCTGGTGGTCCAAACTCCTGGCTAAATTGGCGCAAGACTTTTCCGGGGCAGCGGTAATTTTGGAAATGGAGCAACTCGCTGACCAGCTTCAAAGTATCCGGGCTTTAAAAGAGCCCGCGCCCCCCAAGCGCCGGCGGCTCCAATTTCGCAATGCTAATCTGGAAGAACTGGCCAAGCTGAGTCAGGAGTTTCGATATTAGACTCATTTCCAGCTCAGTTTCAATAAAAAGAGCCCGGTTCAAGCTACTTATGTCATTCTTCGATTTTTAACACTGCCAGAAAAGCTTCTTGAGGCACTTCAACGGTACCCAATTGTTTCATCCGCTTCTTGCCTTCTTTCTGTTTCTCCAACAGTTTCCGTTTCCGGGTAATATCACCGCCGTAACATTTGGCCAACACGTCCTTACGCATTGCCTTGACAGTTTCGCGGGCAATCACTTTGCTGCCGATCGCCGCCTGAATCGGAATTTCAAATAATTGCCGCGGAATAATCTCTTTGAGCTTCCCGGTTAACTGCCGACCCCACTGGGCAGCTTTATCCCGGTGTACAATCGCAGATAAAGCGTCGACAACCTTTCCATTTAGTAAAATATCGATCTTGACTAAGTCGGATTCCTTGTGTTCGAGGTATTCGTAATCCAGAGAAGCATAACCCCGGGAACGGGATTTCAGTTTATCGAAGAAATCTAACAAGATCTCCGCCAACGGCAACTCGTACGACAGCATCACCCGGGTCGCCGTTAAATACTCCATATTCAGGAACCGGCCGCGTTTCTCTTGACAAAGCTCCATAATAGGCCCTACATAATCATGGGGCAGAATAATCGTTGCCTTTACGTAAGGCTCTTCAATATGGTCAAGATAATTGGCAGCAGGTAAATCCGAGGGGTTGGAGATTTCCCGCATTGAGCCGTCGGTCTGGTAGGCTTTATAAACCACACTGGGAGCGGTAGCGATTAGATTCAGGCCATGTTCCCGTTCCAACCGTTCCTGGATAATTTCCATATGCAACAAACCCAGAAAGCCGCAACGAAACCCGAAACCCAATGCCACCGAATTCTCCGGTTCAAAAACTAATGAAGCGTCATTCAACTTCAACTTTTCCAAAGCATCCCGTAGATTATCATAGTCAACGTTGTCAACTGGGTAAAGACCGCAATAGACCATGGGGTGGACCGGTCGGTACCCAGGCAAGGGATGCTGCGCCGGTTGATCCACCCGGGTTACGGTATCGCCCACCCTGGTGTCTTTCACCTGTTTAATCGATGCCGCCAGGTACCCGACTTCGCCGGCTGCCAATTCCGACGTCGGCTGCATCGCCGGGTGAAAAATACCGAGCTCGGTAACTTCAAATTCCTTGCCGGTCGCCATCATCCTAATTTTTTGGCCTACCGTTAAAGTTCCGTCGAAAATCCGCACATAGCAAATGACCCCACGATAGGAATCAAAGAGGGAATCGAAAATTAACGCCCGCAACGGTAACTTGGGGTTACCCTTGGGAGGCTTGATCCGGTGGATAATGGCTTCCAGAATATCGGTTATGCCCTGTCCGGTTTTGGCGCTGGCCAAAACAGCGTCCTGAACATCCAGGCCAAGCTCGGCCAGTTCCTCTAAAACCCGTTCCGGGTCAGCGCTGGGTAAGTCCACTTTATTGATGACCGGGATAATGTCCAGGTCATTTTCTAAAGCCAAGTAAAGGTTGGCAATCGTCTGCGCCTCAACCCCCTGGGTCGCGTCGACGACTAATAAAGCACCGTCACAAGCAGCTAACGAACGCGACACTTCATAAGAAAAATCGACATGTCCGGGCGTATCAATTAAATTTAAAATATAATTACCGCCATTTTTCGCTCGGTAGGTTAAACGCGCCGATTGAGCTTTAATGGTAATACCTCGTTCCCTTTCCAAATCCATGGAATCCAAAACCTGTTCGGTCATTTCCCGTTTACTTAAAGTGCCGGTATACTCCAGCAGCCGGTCTGCTAAGGTGGATTTGCCATGATCAATATGGGCTATAATACAAAAATTCCGAATATTTTGTTGAACCAAATAAACTTCCTCCATCGATGGGTTTTCCGGAAAATCTTTAGATTGAGAACTTTTAAATCATATCCGATTATACCATTGGTTCAATAAATCGACAACCGGCTACAGCCTTCAAGGGACTATTTTTGCCCCCGTCGGAAACGGCGTAAGACCGTCTCCAATTCCTCCATTTTTAAACCCAATGCCGTTAGGAAAAACACTGCAATGCCGACGATCATGGCCCCTCCTACCATCAAGGCGGCTTCCAAATGGCCATGCAAGTTTAACTTCAGAAACAACGACATCAACACAGTGTCGGTACCCCAGATCGCCACCGCCATTACCCCTGAAGCCAAAAGCGTCTTTAAAAATGAGTTTAAAATTTGACCGCCCCGGATTCCCCCGATCCGGCGGCGGAGAATGGCCATTAGTAACACCATATTTAATAAGCCCATCAGTGAAAACGACAGCGCAAACCCGCCAACCCCCAGTTTGGGAAAGTGGAGGAAGGTCCAGTTTAGCAAGATACT
The DNA here is from genome assembly GCA_036564195.1 of Bacillota bacterium. Classification (GTDB taxonomy): domain Bacteria; phylum Bacillota; class UBA4882; order UBA8346; family UBA8346; genus DATCLA01. Next base: position 3,506 of record DATCLA010000072.1, on the reverse strand, counting down.
GAAAGTAACTGAAATCACACTGATCAGCACCGGGGTCTTGGTATCTTTTAAGGCGTAAAACGCCCGGGGTAACATTAAAATTGCCGCATGGGCAAATAAGGCCAGTGAATAATAGAATAAGGCATAGGCGGTCAGCCTGGTATCATCCGCCGTGAATTTCTGACCTTCAAAAAGCAGCTTGACTATAGGCACTCTTAACATGATCAGTCCGACTGCCGCCGGCACCATCAAAAAGAAGATCGAACGGAGGGATAAGGCCAGGGTATCTTTGAAGTCGTCCATTTTGCCCTGGGCCGCCAGACTTGATAAAAGCGGAAAAAAGGCCACGGCAATCGCGGAGGCAAAAAGACCGATGGGTAACTGAACCAGACGGTTGGCAAACCGTAACGCTGTGAGGCTTCCTTCCGGCAAAGATGAGGCCATGATGTTGGTAGCCCACAGGTTGGCCTGGGTGGCCGAAAGGCCGATTAAGGCAGGGAGCATCAACCATAGCATCCTCCGGAACCCCGGGTTTTTCAGGTCAATATAACCAAAACGGTAGTGATTATCGGTATAATACTTCACTCCCCCAGCTTGAATCAGAAAACTACCCAGCGCCCCAACAACTACCCCCAGAGCCATTCCTTTAATTCCATAGCGCCCGCCTAAAGCGAGGGCACCGATTATAATGGCAATGTTATAAAAGACCGGCCCCAGGGCCGGGGTGAAAAAACGGTGGTAGGAGTTGAGAACTCCCCCCATTAAACCGGCCAGCGCCGTAAAACAGACTGCCGGGAACATTACCCGGGTCAGTTCAACCAAGAGTTTGGTCTTTGCCGGCGGGAAATCCGGCGCTTCCAAAGGCGCCAACCATTCCGCAAAAAGCACTCCAAACAAGGTAAAACCGAATAATAACAGCACCGTGATATTAATAAACGTGCTGGCAACTTTCCAACCTTCCTCTTCCTGGTTTCGGGCCAGATATTCGGTGAAAATCGGAACAAAAGCAGCTGATAGAGCACCTCCTACTAACAGATAGTACATTGTATCCGGAATAATAAACGCCGCAATAAATGCGTCAGTTTCAAACCGGTTAAACAAACGTCCGGAAAGATTTTCACGGATAAAGCCCAAGATACGGCTGATTAGATACATAAATGAGATCATTCCGGCCGCCCTGGCAGCCTTGAGGGTTGCTTCACCTGACATAATAGTTATTCCCCTTTCAACAATCTTCTACCGTTTATTCACCATCAGCAATCAAACTCCTCCTTAATACCCAGCCTTTTCCAAACAAGCCGGCCTTCTGTGATAGCCTGTCCAAACTGAAATAAGCCTTAGTCCGGCAGATACAGGCTGTTGGGCCACAAACTACTCTGCCGGGTTAACACAAAGATTATAGCTTTGGCCGCCTGATTTGGGGTTGCTTTTATCGTTTCGCGTCAGGAGACCGAATAATTTCCCTTTTTACCGTGTTTACAGGTAATTACCAGTTAAACCCGGTCGCTGCATCCGTTCCAGCAGGGAAAGAGTTACCGTCCGGAGTAGGCAATCATCCCGGGCAGTTGCATACCAGAATAAACTAAACCAATCCCGGTCTCCCTGTTGCAGCCGAAACGTCAAAGGGGAACGGTCTGCCAGAACCGCTATTGTCTGTTCAATCAGAGGTAACGGCTTTATCAGCGGAGCACTGAGCCTTAACTCGATTTGAAAACCGGCGGCACCCGGCGACAGTGCAATCAGGTTCACACCCATGGTGATCCCCCGGCCTTCAGCAGCTCGGCGTCGAAAATTACTGTCAAAATCAGCAGTAATCATTTCCAGCTTCACCTGGGCTAACCGTCCTGCCAAAGCTTTTTGGCATTGCCGAAGTTCCGATTCCAACCCATGATTCCGCAGGCACTTGGGGTATAAAATGCGCACCGGAGTCCGGTCAGGTTCAGCCAAAACCGCTAACTCCCGGTTAGACCCTAAAGCCCAATCGCCTGATCTCAGCGCTAAAAGCAGATTATTCCCAGCGCCGGACAGCCGCCTTACAAAAGCCGGGTTATCAAATAAATAGCCGGTAAAACCTAATAAAAAAAAGATCAACCCATAAAATAGGTAGATCCTATTCCAGCCTTTAAATTTGATCAAGATCATCACCTCTCCGGCCTAAGAAATATGCGGACAGTGAAGCATTTAGAATATATTGGATAAATTTTTATAAAAGATAATTTGGAAACCGCTTAACTTAGCTTAAATAGCGGAAAACCTCTTGTGGGCTGACCGCCGGGTGCAGGGCAATGTTTAGAGCGCCCGCGATCACGGTTGATAAATCTTCAATCATCACATCGATCTCTTTGGGCGTTACGATCAGACTGTTAAAATAGGGGGCTAGAATCCGCGCCATAATATCCTGCCGATTGACGGCATTGGGATGGACCAGGGAGGGATCATGTTTAACTACTTCACCCAAGGCATCAAAGACGATGGTACTGGCCTCAACCACCGTCGGCACGCCGATGGCAATCACCGGTATTCCTAAAGTTTGGGGAGTAATCCCAATCCGTTTATTTCCCAATCCTGAACCGGGATGAATACCGGTATCGGCAATTTGGACAGTGGCACCCACCCGTTTGGTATTACGGGAAGCCAAGGCATCAATGACCACTACAAATTGGGGCCGGATCCGTTGAACCACTCCCAGGACAATTTCCCCGGTCTCTATGCCGGTACTGCCCAAAACCCCGGGCGCCAGGGCACTGACCGGCCGCAAACCGCCTTGGTCAGCCGGTTTGAACTGCGAGAGATGCCTGGTAACCAACATATGCTCGATGACTTGCGGACCTAACGCATCCGGAGTGGCATTCCAATTTCCCAATCCGATAATGAGACAGGAAGCATTAGCGCTGACCCGAAGCCTGGCAATAAAACCTTCCAGTTCTTTAGCAACTAAAATTGCAATCTCTTCCAGTTTATCACGGTCGCGCAGCCGTAGGCCCGGCGCCTCCAAGGTCACATAGTAGCCGGGCAGTTTCCCCATTGACTGGCCGGCGGCAGCAGTGGTAATTTCAACTCTGGTGATTAAGGTATCGCCCTGCTGTTCGGTATGGGTTTGCACTCCGGACGGTTCCTGCGCCGGCTGGCGTTCCATGACTAGCTCACGGGCTTCCACTGCCAGATCGGTATGAATCTTCCCCAGTTCTTCCCAAAAATTCATCTTTGATCACTCTCCAATTATAACAGCTTACTCCATTTAGCTTTAGCAAACTCTGCTTTTTTATGAAGCTATTTTTTGATCCCCTGTCAAATCTCCCGCCGGTCGGGAACTTTTCTGACCAACCTTACCGGCAATAACATTTCCAAACCGGAAACTCCTAGAAGAACACCTGTCAAACCTGATGGATCAAGGCTGATTCCGTTAAATAAGTAATTCAAGACCACCAGACCCGCAACTAATCCCAATCCTCCGGCTAGAGCCCGGCTGTAAACCGAAAGACGGTTACCGGCAATCCGACGAATCACCCCGGTCAGCAGGGCAGCTA
>DATCLA010000071.1:0-1694 GCA_036564195.1 Bacillota bacterium | reverse complement strand
ATCCTTTGGGTCATGTCACCAATTACCGTTATGACGAACTAAACCGCCTTGTGGAAGAGATTAATCCGGAACAGCAAGCAGTGACCTACCGCTATGATGCGGTCGGTAACAGAGTATGGAGCCGGGACCGTAACGGAACGGTTAGCGAATACGAATATCTGCCCAATAATTTACTGAAAAAGGTTGTCCTCACGAAAGAGGATCCTGTTGCCGGCCGGAAAACCCAAATTCTCGCCTATGACTACGATGAAGCCGGGTTTAGAAAACGGGCGCAGGTTGACGGGGTGGTAACGGAATATAACACCACCGGGGGAGTTTATGAACCCGATCCCTACGGACGGATTTACCGGGAAACAAAATCCTTTGCCGGGAAAACATCCACCGTCGAATACCGGTACGATGTAATGGGGCGGATCACCGGTGTCAAATATCCGACCGGTCAATGGGTAAACTACGAATACAACACCCTCGGCGAATTAACGAAAGTACCTGGCTTTATCAATGAAGCTCCCCGTTACGATCAAGGAGGATTCCTGGTTGGGCTAACCGCCGCCAACCGGATTACGACCAGTTATGAGTATGACCGGAACGGTCGTTTAACCAACCTTAACTACAACAACCAAAGCAGTGAGTTGTTGAAGGGTTATAGTCTGGCTTACGACGGTGCAAATAACATTGTTCGGAAAAATGACGACACCTTCGTTTATGACGGCTTAAACCAACTTCTGTTTGCCAACCTCAAGGGCAAGTTTGAAGTTGATGGGAAGGCAGAAGTGCAGAAAGTCGGCCGGGTTTTGACCGATTATACCGGAGACGGCATTCTTGATTTTGCCATCAGTCAGTTCGAACTAATCGAACTCGACTATGCCGCTGGCAGTATTGGGGTCGATCTTTTAGGAAACTTCCTGGTAACCCGGGTGGAGCTTTATCCCAATAATCCAAACCACCGGGTTGAAGCAAGGCACCTCAGCCTATACGGCAGCCCGGACGGGTTTGAGTATGAAAAAATTGACGGCTGGCGACTGGAGAAAAAGGAGAATGGGGTACTGGAGCTTGCTCTGACCAATCCCGTTCCCACCAGGTATCTCAAGGTGCATTGCACTTGGGATGACTGGGACGATAACTTTATTCCCGTCCATAAAGGTGAGTTTATAAACACACCGCAAAATATTATCGCCGTCTACTACGAAGTAAACCAAAGGGTGGAAGAATACCAATACGATGCCGCCGGGAACCGGAAACAGGAGACCATTACTTTACGCTCCAGCACGACCCGGAACTATAGCTATTATCCGAATTCTAATAAGCTGATGACCAATGGAAAATACGCCTTTGTTTACGATGGTAACGGTAACTTAATTCAAAAAGGACAGCACTATACCATTGAGGGGAATACAGTTGTCTTTGATCCGGAAGGGAAAGACCTCTGGACCTATGAATATGACCTGTTAAACCGCTTGACCAAGGTGGAGAAAGACGGAAAAGTTGTCGCCGAGTACCTCTACGACGAAGCCGGGTTGCGACTGCAAAAGAAAGGTTCCGACACCACCGTTTACTATGTCTTCGACCAAAACGGGCAAGTATTGTATGAAGAGGAAAACGGGGAGTATCTGGCTTACGTTTACGTGTTAGGTAAGCACTTTGCCCGGGTAGACGGGAAAGTGGGGAGTGAGGAAAAGCAGACCTATTTCTAC
>DATCLA010000070.1:0-7517 GCA_036564195.1 Bacillota bacterium | reverse complement strand
CATTTATACTGTTGCAATGCCTGAAGTTTGACCGCTACCTTTTGACAATATTTTTTCGATGCCAAACATTGCTCCCAAATTTCCGGATCGGCTTGAATTAAATAGTACGAATCCGGTTCCAGATTAACAGGATCCGGGTTGATTGCACCGGTGCTGTCAAGCCGCAACCCGGAATTGACCGTTCCGCTTACCTTAACAGTGGTAACGGGCATTTTCAAATTTTCCTCCCAGGTTAAGAGCGCTTTCTGGTAAAGCAACAGTTTCATGCCGGGATAGATGCGTTTGATCTCCCGGCGGGGGTCCGCAATTCGCTTCCAGGCTGTCACTGTGACCCCAAATTGCCGTGAGATTTCGGTGAGCCGATCACCTTTCTTAACAGTATAAATAATCCGACTGGGCTGATGGTTAAGGCGTTGTAAAACATTGTAAGTGGCCGGACCAACCACCCCGTCCACTTTAAGCTGAAAGGCCTTTTGCAGTAACATTACCGCTTCTTCGGTTAAAATTCCAAAATTTCCGTCAACCGGCTCGGCATAAAATCCCTGATCCGTCAGTATTTCCTGCAGCTGGCGCACTGCTGCGCCATGCGCGCCACGGCCCAAAATGCGCTTGCCAAAAGGAAGTTCGGTAGTTTTTACAATTTTTAATAACATTCAATTGTCCGCCCTCCTACATCAAAAAAAGCACCACTACACTTTTTTGTATATTACTCTATGAAAAGGTACTGTTTTAAGTGATTAATCTTCTTTTGCCAAACAGTCGAACTGTCCGGAAAGAGATGTGGAAATAGCGTTGACAGCACCGCTGACAAAGGATAAAATAGATTCTAATATTTTCGGTTCCTAAATTCTAACCTGATATGTCATACATTTGAATTGTTTGTAATTACAATAATCAAAAGCTGCTTTTCCGAAAGCAACCAATAGTAGCAATTGATTTATAAAACTAACCGAGTATAATAAATTCCAAAACAATCATCAATCAAGGGGGAGAGAGAATGGCTCAGGTATTTTTTTATGACACCACCCTAAGGGATGGGGCTCAAGGCGAAGGTATTTATTTTTCGGTCGAAGACAAACTCCGGATTGTCAAACAACTGGATGCTTTAGGAATAAATTATATTGAAGGCGGCTGGCCGGGCTCAAACCCTCGGGATTTTGAGTTTTATCAAGCGGCTGCCGGATTAAACCTGACCAACGCCAAACTGGTAGCTTTCGGCAGCACCCGCCGGAGTTCCAATCCGCCCCAAACAGACAAAACATTAAATGATCTGCTGGCTACTGGGACACAGACGGTAACTATTTTTGGCAAAAGTTGGGATCTACATGCTTTAGAAGTATTAAAAGTTTCGCTGGCGAAGAACCTTCAAATGATCGAAGACTCGGTCGCTTACTTATGTCAAAACAACCGGGAAACCATCTACGACGCCGAACACTTTTTTGACGGCTATAAAGCAAACCCCGGCTATGCCCTGGAGACCTTGAAAGCTGCTGTCCGGGGCGGAGCCAGCTACATCGTACTGTGTGATACCAATGGCGGGACTCTCCCCCTGGAAGCCTTGGAAATAATTAATCACGTCCAACGCGAAATTGCGGTCCCTTTGGGCGTCCATTTTCACAATGATTCCGGAGTGGCAGTCGCCGCTTCGGTAATGGCGGTCCAAAAGGGGGTTTTACAAGTACAGGGTACCTTTAACGGTTATGGGGAACGTTGCGGTAACGCTAATTTATCTTCAATTATTCCTACCCTAATTTTGAAACTGGGTTATGAATCAACGGTTGCACCAAACCTTAAACAATTGACTGAAACTTCCCGGCTCATTTCGGAGCTGACTAACCTGCAACATGACGAACGCCAACCTTATGTTGGCGGATCAGCTTTTGCACATAAAGCCGGTACGCATCATGACGCGCTCCTTAAAAACCCCTTATCATTAGAACATATCCGTTCCGAACAGGTTGGTAACCAACGGCGTTTCCTCCTTTCCGACCAAGCGGGCCGGAGTACTGTTTTAAAGAAAATAAAAGAATTTGTGCCGGAGGCTAATAAAGAAGATTCACAAGTGGTCAACCTGACTAAAAAACTCAAACAGTTGGAAGCTTTAGGTTACCAGTTTGAAGCAGCTGAAGCTTCGTTTGACTTATTAATCAAGAAAAGCTTCGGTTTATACGAAAAAGCTTTTAATCTCGAAGGTTTTCGCATTATTGTTGAGAAACGTGGCGACCACCCGGTACTTTCGGAAGCCACCATCAAAGTAGCAGTCGGCGACCAATACGAAATTACCGCCGCCGAAGGCGACGGTCCCGTTAATGCCTTAGATACAGCCATTCGTAAGGCGTTACTCCGTTTTTATCCCGAAATCAAAAAAATCGGCCTGATTGATTACAAAGTCCGGGTGTTAGATGAAAAACGCGGGACCGCTGCTAAAGTCCGGGTTTTAATTGAAAGCAGCGATGGCCAAAAACGCTGGGGTACGGTCGGGGTATCGGAAAACCTGATTGAGGCTTCCTGGCAAGCCTTAGTTGACAGTATTGAATACGGAATCCTGCAACAAAAGGCAGCTAATTCTAACCCAAATTTAAAACTCCATTCCGAACCGGAGGTAAAGAAGGAGTTCGACGGGCCTTCCTGCAAGCCATCTGATTGAGCCCGTTTAAAATGTAAATCTTGATTGTAAATTATGCTTCATACTAAATAGGATAAAAACACGCTATAGGTTGAACTTGAAAAGTGAACTGTTTCGAGCCGTCAGTTTATTTTGGATATGAAGGGTTAAATATTTAGAATATCATCTTTCCGGGAAAGAAATAATGGTCGCGGATCCAGTCAAGGTTTATTTATAACGAACGCATGGTGTGAAACTTATATTTATCACTGCGGTAAAATGCCTTTTTATATTCTACTGGTAAATTTGGTTTAGAATAAATAATTGAAGTAATTAGCAATAATGGCGCCCCGGTTTGAATTTGGAGGGCTTGGGCCTGTGACTCATCCGCAACCAGTGCCTCAATGGTCTGATCGGCATAAGCGAGCGTCAAATGAAGATCTTCATAGAGATCAAGGGTTGAAAAGACAGTTCCTTTTTCCACCTTCTCCAGCGCTTTTTGGTACAATTTCAGGCCCAGATTTAGTTCAAAAAACGATTGATAAAAAACAACTGGTTCATCATTAGCTGTTCCCAAAAGATTAAGATTGAAAACCGTCTGACTGAGGTGGATGTTTAAGACTTTATTTAACATAAAGTCGGCCGGTTGCATTTGATAGCCCAGTAGCTTAGTACCGGCGGACAACCCGGCACTAGCAATCGAATCTTTAAACGGAGTAATGTGTGATAATTCCTGGTCAACTTTAAAATCGTTGTAATTGGCCACAAAAGTTCCTTTCCCTTGGACGGTAAAAAGCAGCCCTTCATTGATTGCCTCATTGATAGCTTGTCTGACTGTAATTCGGCTCACTCCAAACAATAAACATAGTTCCCGTTCCGAAGGAATCTTATCACCTTTTTTAAATTGTCCCGATAAGATCTGTTCCTTAATCCTGTTCTTTATTTGCATATACAAAGATTGGGAAGGGGCAAATTCAAAACTTTCCAAATTATCTTTCAATCCTCTCTGATTATTTTAAAACTTGCTAACTAGATATTTCATATTATAACATATTATTTTCTCACCTGTCATTACATTTCTGTGTATTCAGAACTCCTCAAATAATCATCAACACTGAAAAATCTAGCTAAAATCTGCCGGGTAAATGCACGGAAAATGCGAATAACCACTAAGCAAAAGTTTTTACTATGGTAGATGACAGGTAGATGACAGGTTAGCGGATCTTTACACCGCCAAAGATAATAACGGAATTGCGAGTGGAGTCAGCTATGGCTTCGGAGGGGCGGAAATCACTGCTGCTGACTATATCGCCGGAAGTATCGTCGAATTGGAAAAAATCACTAACAAATTATATTCTTATATTCTCATCAATAACTGGTTTTTAAGTTTTTATTTCCTTCGATACTGGAAGCCTGTTCTTACTAAAATCCTTAGACATCTTCAAAAAGAGTTCTTTTAGTATTTGCAGCATTCGCTTTATCAACCAATACGATTATGATTATGCTTTTTATTAATCAAACTAGCAGCATAAAAGCAGGCCAACATCACACCGCCACTACCCCAAAATACTGAAGCCAGACCCGCAAGGTTCGCCAAAGCGCCAAATGAGATGGGGCTAACTGTCTGTCCTGCATAGTTGGACATGAGACGCAACGCCAACACTTGATTACGGTTTTCGGGTGTGGAAACGTCGGAAACAGTGATTAAGGTAAGCGGATTGGCAAGTCCTAAGGTTAAACCTACAAAGATCGCTACCAGTATTAACGGATAAAAGCTTTTCATCAAGCCCAGACAAACTGTGCCGATACCACCCATAAGCAGGCAAAGCCGTAAAACCATATCTCTGGGAATGCGGGTGCACACTTGCCCTAAAAAAGGTCTGATGAGCATCTGCGCCAGGCCGTTAGCAGAAAGCACAAAACCGATTGCGGTCGCTGTCAACCCAATTTCCGCGCCGTATAAAGGCAGATAGGTAGGGATTATATCTAAAGCGAAAAAGACAGCCCCGGAGAGCAGTAAATTACTGATGACCATCGGGTGTTTAATAATGTCGCCGACAGACCTTCGGACCACGGCTTTTTCTCCTTTGAACTTTGGCAATAATCCAGCGACCAACATGCTGATCAGTGATAAAAACACAGCTCCATGAAAGCCTTTATTAACACCTAAAATGTCTTGCATATACCCGCCGATAGACGGCCCGACAAAAGCTCCCGCTGAATTGGCAAAAGCATAATAGCCGATGGTTTTATCTCTTTCCTCCGCTTTCGTCATCCCGGTTATAAGAGACTGACTGGACAGCAAAATGAGACAATGAGCCGCGCCCATCAACAAAGCGCATAGTCCGATTAGCCATGCCTTTTGAACGAATACTAAACCAAAAACTCCTAAGGTGTAAATACCGGCACCGGCTATCAAGGGTTTCTTCTCCCCTAACCGTTCTATCAGCCGCCCCACATACAAAGTGCACGCCGCCTGAATAACACTATACATCGACACGATCAAACCCGTCTGCGCCGTATCAGCTCCCCAATAAACCGCTAATAACGAAAGATAGGGTCGTGAAGCGTATAGAGCAAGACAATGGGTGAAGTTAATCAAAATTACAAGTAAGGATGTATTTTTCATTTGATTTAAACCGCACCGACATTGAAATAACCTTAAAAATCATGGGAGAAACAAACATCTGTCTCTCCCATGATTTTTTTAAATCAAGCCGATCAACCTTGAATTTGTTCTCCTTTAATCTTCGCCATCTCTTCCTCAGCTTCTTTTTTATCAGTGACCAAGGAGAGTGCCTGCTCTTTGTTTAGATACATTCCCACCAGACCCAGGCCGATGGTGATACTAGCGATTTTAATGATTATCGGGAAATACTGTTTGTGAAGAAAAACCGCTAATTGAGTAGCGCTAGCTCCTCCGATGATAATACCAAGCAGAAAACCGAAGAAGGCCAATCCTCCGGCAACTAGGGAAATGTATATCCCCCAACCGAATAATTTATAAAGAACTTCGTTAATCTTTTTCACAGCAGGTCACCTCCTTATATAAGTCCGAGAATAGGCAGGACTCCCAACAACACTAATACTGATAACAAGAAGTGTAAGGTCACCCAGATTATACAATTCTGGGTTGTCTCCTTAATGGGAGAATCCGCAATACCCATAGCCGTATACATACAAAGCGCCAGCGGTGGCGTCATACCCTCCATAGCACCGGTGATTACCGGAAGCATCCCGGCGGCTAGGAAAGGATTGATGCCGACACCAGCCAATATGGAGATGAGCGGACCGCCGAAAATGGCTGTCTGCGAGGAACCGGGCAAAACCATTCCCAATATCGCTGTAAATAACGGAACGAAAATCGCCAACATCCAAGCGCTCATTCCCAATGAACTGATGTATTTACCGATATTGGGACCTACATCTAAGCTCTCAAACAGGTTACTGATGGAATAGGCAAAGAAAATAGTGGCGCATACCGGTACAATGGATTTAGCTATTTTGGAGAACATCTCCGCCATAGCCCCGGGCCCTACATCCGCTTTTTTCTCCACAATCAGCATGGTATAGAGGGCTGCCAAACCTGGGGTAAAAAGCAGGATACAGCTTGACATATTACCAGCCCCATCGCCTAATCGGGCTGTAAAAAAGGTGGTTTTAAACTTAGCATCCAGGTAAAACGGTAAGAATATTACCACCGGGATCAGGAGAGCCTTCCAGCCTTTTTTTAAGGTTTCGCCCAAATTCGGAATATCTTCCTTCGCCATCGGTTTTACATCATAATAACGGCAGAAAGCATACAAAGTAATCGCTCTTTGGATGATAAACCACAGCGAAATACCCCACATTAACAACCAAAACTGGGAAAAAGTATATTTATCGGGGTATATGCCGTTCAAGGCGGCAAAAGCGGCGGTGATCACACCGGCGGGCGGAATCATATTCCCCATAGTGCTGCTGGCCATCTCCACATTCGCCGCCAGATAAGACGGGAAGCCGGACCGCTTCATGGCCGGAATGGTGAAAACTCCAGTAGCGGCTACATTTCCAGCGCCGCTTCCGGAGAGCGCGCCCATGAAAGTGCTGCCAATCAGCGATACATAACCGGCGCCACCCCTAATCCGCCCGAACAAAGCCAGAATAACCGCAATACAGGAATCGATCACCTTCGTATGGGTAAAAATATGTGCTACCGCCAAGAAAGCGACAATCGCATAGAATAATGTATTGGTGGAAGTCTTTAACAGATTGGTAAAAAAGGTTCCCCATTGTCCGGTAACGGCGATCATAACAATATAACCGAAGAACATCGCCTCGTAAATGGGGCGTTTAAAAACGATAAATACCAGACAAATCGCAATTAGTAAAACAACTAAATAAATTATCTCTATAGGCATTGCTTCATCTCCTTTCAAAGCTTAACTTTTAAGTCTGAGCCAGCTTTTTGGTTTGGAAATAAGCTAGATTTAAAATCATGATGCCTTTATGTTCGATTTCTACCTAACTGCCTCCTGAATTAACGGCTCTTTGCCGTTCACCTCCGCTGCCTCCTTCCTTGTCATTCATTGTTATTCGATTTCGCATACGCCCCCTTTTTCATTGTTCTTCTTTCTAAGTAAATTATTTGAATTGGAATAAAACAAGCTAAAGACAATCATGCTCAATGCGGCAATAATTACCGAGGCATAGGTTTCCGTTAACATAGGATGGAACGGATACTCTCCGTAAAAGCTTTTATAAACCACCCATAACAAGCCTGCCAATGTTGCGGAGATCATGGCCCCAATGGCGCCTTTCCCGCAAGCTTTTTTCCAATAAATCCCGAATAATAGCACTACAAAAAGGGAACCTCTAATAGTATAGGCAAAATACACGATGTCCAAGACCCGGGTATTCCCATACATTAAGA
>DATCLA010000069.1:0-2359 GCA_036564195.1 Bacillota bacterium | reverse complement strand
ATTTTGACCCACCGGCAGACGGCCAATTACCGGCGGTGCTGATTGGAACTATTGTGGAACTGGAGGACCTTAATAATCAGGACCGGTTGACCCTTCGATTGATTAACCCCTTTTGTCTGGATATTCTTCCGGAGGATATCTCATTTTTATCAGAGCCGGGAAAACAGTTATTAATGAAAAAAGTCGGTGATATAGTGACCCTTCAAATCCATTCCACTACAAAACTTTGGCGAATCAGTGCGGTTAAACCGGATTATCAGGAGTTAGGCTCCCCGTTTCTCTGTCCGGGCTGACAGCGGAGTGCTGTGCCGATGGAGTTTTGTTTTTATTTGCAACGATTTTAGTAAAAGCCAGCCGGTTTCTTTAATCGGCCGGCTTTTGGGGGATAAAGGGGGATTGATCGGGAGGATTTAGTCTTCCAAACAATTTTTAGAATAAAAATGGGAAAACCAGACGGCATGGTTTTGTTCATCTGCGGCAGCCCGTTGGAACCTCGCTTTAATATTTGGTTCCACAGCCCGGTCCGCAATATCCAGGTAGAAATCGACGGTCTGTTGTTCATCATTGAAGGCTGCTTCTAAAGCATCACAGTATTTCTCCGGGCATTCCTCTGTCATTTGGGGACAGGGCTGCTGGCCGGTTAACGTTGTGTAAATACGAGAAAAGGTTTGAAAATGATTGATTTCATCTTGGCGGATTTCCAGGATGCGCCTGCGTTCTTCGGCACAACTGGCTAGATTAGCCAATTGTTGATAACACTCAATGGCGCTATACTCACCGTTTAAAGCCTGGTTTAGGTCTTCAACTAACCGCAGATCCCGATAGGAAGGTCCGCAATCGGGGTCATCAATATACCGCATTAAAAGTTTTCCTCCTTTGACTTCACTGCACCACGGTTCCATACCGACATTAATTGAACTTTTTTCTTCTTTTCACTAAGAATAATATGCCGCTAGCCTTAAAGGTGTGCCGCGCACCTTTTTGGTTTTTGTCAAATTTAAACAAGGCCATCTTTTGAGTCTGGCTGAGAATTTTACCGGATCCATACTTGACCGACGCATAACCGGTGACAAAATGGCGAAAATGATGGTAATACCGTATTGAATTTAATTATTTACCAATTAACCGCAGTCAACGGGTGGCGATGGTAGTGTTTAGTTTCATTAAAAAAAAATTGAAGTATTTCCATAGTTTATTCTCTGAACCGGTTACAGAAGATAGCCAACCTGTTGCTAAACCGGACCTTGCCGCCCGGCTGGACAGGCAGTCTCGATCGTCGGAGCCTTGGTAATTGGGGAGGCAACGGTATCCGCCGGATTGGTGGGCGCTCCGGTAGTGATCCTGGTAGCATTCACTGCGATAGCTTCTTTTCTTGTGCCGACACAGGTTGATTCCGGTGCTGTGTTACGGTTTTTATTAACTATTTTAGCAGGCATTTTGGGTGGCTACGGGATTGTTATCGGATTATTAATTATCTTTATTCATCTGGCGGGCCTGTGTTCCTTTGGTATTCCCTACCTGGCATCGCTGGCCCCTTTGATTACCAGGGATTTGAAAGATGGCCCGGTGGGCACGCCTCTGTGGGCTATGCTTACCCGGCCACGGAGTATTTACCGGCAGGATCCCCAGGGTCAGGAATTTCGATTAATACCGCACCCACCCTCCCAGGGAGATCAGTCAAACCGGCGTTGGAAAGACCTGATTGTTTTAGTGACGTTAACCGTAATGGGACTGGCCGGTGGTATCTTAGACATTACCGGTGTTACGCCCAATTTGTATAAGTTATTCAGGCCTTAAACCCAACTGGTAGCAAGCAAAACGGTTGCTCATTTTGAGGCGGCCAAAATAGATAATTGCCAATGTTAAGTAACTGGGTGGACGTAAGTAGGCTAGTTTGCGATAAACCCCTTCTCTTCAGTAGTAACCATCACCTTTAAAAATGGTTTGTATTATCTGTCTGATTCGATTATAATTATTGAGATAGTACTGGAAATCCAAGTTGAAAAACCATGGGAAGGGATGACTGCAGGTTGAAGCTGGGAATTATCGGGCTGCCAAATGTTGGCAAAAGTACTTTGTTTAATGCAATTACCAAGGCGGGGGCGGACTGCGCCAATTACCCGTTTTGTACTATTGACCCGAACATCGGAATTGTGTCGGTTCCTGATGAACGCCTCTGGAAACTAGCCGCGCTCTATAAGCCGGAAAAAGTGACCCAGGCCACTATCGAATTCGTGGATATCGCCGGACTGGTCAAAGGAGCCAGCCGGGGAGAAGGCCTGGGCAATAAGTTTCTCGCCAATATCCGGGAAGTAGATGCCCTTGTCCATGTGGTACGCTGTTTTGAGGACTCCAATGT
>DATCLA010000068.1:0-1979 GCA_036564195.1 Bacillota bacterium | reverse complement strand
TTCTTTAATTGCTCCTCCAAACTATTGAAGTCGGTTTTACCATCTAAAATATAAAATAGAAAAATTTTCAATCCAACTGAAAAACGTTTTCTGCTCCTAAACGAATTAATTTTCTGAGGAACCTCGGCCTCCTTCCGGAGGTTCATTCTTGGTGAAAGTAAGGTTCCTCTTTTCTTTTATAAAGATATTTCCTCCGTCAAATCTACAATAATATCACACGAACTTTCGGGGTTAATTATTGCCTCCGCCACCGTACCCCTTGGGGAGTATCTTCCAGAATAATACCTTTAGCCTTTAAATCATCCCGGATTTGGTCGGCTAAAGCCCAGTTTTTCTCCTGCTTGGCCTGACTGCGCCGGGCGATGAGGGTTTCGATTTCCTCCGGCTTAATTGCAGGCAGATCAGGAGCAACCGCTGCGTCAAAAAGACCCAATACTTCTCCACCTAATAAATTTAACATTCGCAGGGCAGCAGCAATCACCTCCCGGCTGGCCGTTGTCAGTTGAAACTGAGGTTGCTGAGTCCAACGGTTAATTTCTCGTACCAGTTCATACAGACTTGCCAAAGCCTGGGGCGTATTAAAGTCGTCCTCCATCCCGGTGATAAAGTCTTTCCGGGTCTGCTCAATCCGTGCCCGGAACAAAGCAATTTCAGAAGAATCAGAAACAGCAGTCACCGGTTCCAGCCTTAACAGATGTTGCCAATTAAAACGGGCGGTCTCCAACCGTTCTAACCCCCGGGAAGCAGCTTTCAACTCATCCGGGCCATAGCTAATCGGGTTACGGTAATGGGTTCCCACCAGCCAAAACCGAACCACCTGCGGGGAAAACTCATTAATCGCATCGCGAATTGTGACAAAGTTACCCATTGATTTACCCATCCGTTGGCCACTCACTGTTACAAACGCATTATGCAGCCAGTAACGGACAAATTCCTGCCCCAGATATGCTTCGGATTGAGCGATCTCATTTTCATGATGCGGAAAAATTAAATCCTCCCCGCCGCCATGAAAATCAAAACCACTGCCTAAGTATTTTAACGACATGGCTGAACATTCAATATGCCAGCCCGGACGGCCCGGACCCCACGGCGACTCCCAGGCAATCTCGCCGGGCTTGGCCGCCTTCCAGAGAGCGAAATCCATCGGATCCCGCTTGGCTTGGTTAACCTCAACCCTGGCTCCAGCCTGCATCTCTTCTAGATTTCGGCCGGAGAGTTTGCCATACTCCGAGAACTGCTTTACTTCAAAGTAAATATCACCATCAAGCCTATAAGCATAACCTTTCTCCATCAAAACCTGGACTAACGCAATAATTTCCGAAATATGCTCCGAAACTTTAGGGTAATCATCGGCAGGCAACACATTCAGTTTTGCCAAATCCTCCAGATAGATCCGGGCATATTCATCCGCCAGTGCCAGCGGTTCTTTACCCAGTTGGCGGGCACGGTTGATAATCTTATCATCAACATCGGTAAAGTTCTGGATGTAAGTTACTTGATAACCCTGGAACTTCAAGAAACGCCGCACACAGTCCCAAAAAACCGCCGGCCGGGAATTACCGATATGAGCGAAATTGTAGGGAGTGACCCCGCAGACGTAGATGCTAACCTTCCCCGGTTCCCTAGGTATAAACTCCTCTTTGGTTTTAGACCTAGTATTAAAAACCCGAATACTCATAATAACTCACCCTGCTTACGTATTTTTTTAAGAAAGCAGCAGGCCAGCTCAGGACCTCGTTATTACCAGGCTGCCTGCTCTTCTAATGAAAAAACCTTCGTCTCAATTGATTCAGAGACGAAGGTTAACTTCGCGGTTCCACTCTGATTAGACAAAAGCCTCACTTAAGTCGCTGTAACGGGCGCTCCCGGACCGGACTACTGATCCTTCATCCCAAGCACTCCGGGGCGCACTAATTAACTCGGTGTAAGACGGCTCCCACCGTTTCCGCCCTCGCTAGTACTCCCGAACTAAATCCTTC
>DATCLA010000067.1:0-27951 GCA_036564195.1 Bacillota bacterium | reverse complement strand
CTGTCTGGGTGTGGAAGCTACGGCACGACAGCTGGCCGCCGGTTTTGGGGTGACCGCCGAATTGCTGTCCCCGGCAGCGCTGTTGCATGATTTATGCCGGGAATATCAGACAGATTTACTCTTGAAACTGGCAACCAAGTTTGGTATAGTTATAGACAATATTGAACGGGTTGAACCGCTGCTGTTACATGGACCGGTTGCGGCGGTACTGGCCCGGAAAGAATTAGGCCTGGAACAACCGGAAATTTTAGAGGCCATTACTTACCACATTACGGGAGGGCCGGGTCTATCGCCTTTGGCGCAATTAATCTTTGTTGCCGATCTGATCGAGCCGGGGAGGCAGTTTCCCACCGTGCAGCAGCTGCGGGCCGCTGCTTTGGAGCTTACTTCCCAGCAATTACTGTTACTAATCTATAATCATACGATTGAATACCTGATCCGGCAAGGTTATCTGATTCATCCCCGTACTGTGACGGGAAGAAACGAATTAATTCAGAAGGGTGTTTCATTAACTGATGGAATTACTGAAAATCGCGCTTAAGGCGGCAGAGGAGAAGAAGGCAATTAATCCTTTGATTTTAGATTTAACCGGACTTTCCGGAGTTACTGATTATTTTTTGATCGGTTCCGGAAATAATCCGGTCCAAGTCCGGGCAATTGCCGATCATATTGTGGATCAACTGGCGGAAGCCGGATTTACGGTTACCAGAAAAGAAGGGTATGCCGAAGGCCGCTGGGTTTTATTGGACTTTGGCAATGTGGTTATTCACATTTTGCATCAGGAAGAACGGGAATTTTATAGCTTGGAAAGTTTATGGTATGATGCAAGAATCGTCCAATTGGCCTGATTTTTGCATTCGTTTTTATAATCTGAGGCGGTTTCATCATCATATTTATCAACTTTTAACCCAATCGATTGTGTCTAACCTGTGGCTAAAAGGAAAGATTTCGGGATTATGAAAGCTCAACTAATAATGGAGTTAAAATCCCTGGTAGAGGCCGGGGCGTTTGAATTTGGAGGGACAGAAGATGAGTAAAGTAGAACGTTATCACCACTTGGAAATTGAGCCGCGTTTGCAAAAGCAGTGGGAAGAATCGGGGTTGTACCGTTCCGAGATAAAATATGACCAACCCAAGTATTATGCCTTAACCATGCTTCCCTATCCCAGTGGTGACTTGCATATCGGCCACTGGTACGCGATTACACCCAGCGACGCTTACGCCCGATATAAACGGATGAATGGTTATAATGTTTTGTTCCCGATGGGTTTTGACGCTTTTGGATTACCGGCGGAAAATGCCGCCATCAAACGGGGCATTCATCCTTTCAAATGGACCATGGCCAATATCGAGCGGATGCGAAAGCAATTAAAAAGCATGGGAACCATCTTTGACTGGCGGCGCGAGATCGTTACTTGTTTACCAGATTATTATCGCTGGACCCAATGGTTCTTTTTGAAATTTTACGAAAAAGGGATTGCCTATCGTAAATTTTCTCCGGTCGACTTCTGTCCGCAATGTAATACCACTCTCGCACGGGAACAGGTTTGGGGCGAAGACCGCCACTGTGAACGCTGCGGCACACCGGTAATTAAGAAAGAATTAAACCAATGGTTCCTTAAAATTACCGATTACGCGGAGGAATTGTTGGATTTCTCCTCTTTGGACTGGCCGGAACGGGTAATTACCATGCAGCAAAACTGGATTGGTCGTAGTGAGGGTGCGGAAGTCAGTTTTCATACCGAAAACGGCACTGAGATTAAAATCTTTACCACCCGCCCGGATACTCTTTGGGGGGTCACTTTTATGGTAATGGCTCCGGAACATCCCTTGGTTAAAAAGATCACTACTGCCGAATATCAAGCCCAAGTTGAAGAATATGTAGCCCAGGCCGGTCGGCAGACAGAGATTGAACGGATGGCTATTACCAAAGAGAAAACCGGAGTCTTTACCGGTGCTTACGCCATTAATCCGGTTAACGGGGAAAGAGTGCCGATCTGGGTTGCCGATTATGTAATGATGGGTTATGGCACCGGGGCAATTATGGCGGTTCCGGCTCATGATGAACGGGATTTTGCTTTTGCAGCCAAATATCACCTTCCGGTGAAAGTGGTAATTGCTCCTCCGAATTGGGACGGCTCCACCTTAACTGCAGCTTATACTGAAGTTGATCAAGGGCGGATGGTTAATTCCGGCCCATTTGACGGGACTGCGGCAAGTGAGGCGAAAGACCGGGTGATCCGGTGGCTGGAAGAAACAAAACTGGGCCGTAAAACTGTGAATTACCGTTTGCGAGACTGGTTAATCAGTCGGCAACGTTATTGGGGCGCTCCGATTCCGATTGTCTATTGTGATCACTGTGGCACGGTCCCTGTACCGGAGCAGGATTTGCCGGTATTACTGCCTGAAGATGCCGAGTTTCTACCGACTGGGGAATCACCGTTAAAATATCATGACGCCTTCCGGAAGACTAAATGCCCCAAATGTGGCGGCCCGGCAGAGCGGGAAACCGATACCATGGATACTTTTATCTGCTCCTCATGGTATCAATACGGTTACTTGAGCCCCTATTACAAAGGCAAGGTTCCGTTTGATCCGGTTGAAGGAAAGTATTGGTTGCCAGTAGATCTTTATACCGGCGGAATCGAACATGCCTGTATGCATTTGATTTATACCCGTTTCTTTACCAAAGCCTTACGTGACTTAGGATTGGTTGATTTCAATGAACCAATGCTAAAATTGCGTAATCAAGGAATTATTTTAGGTGAAGACTGCGAAAAAATGAGTAAATCTCGGGGCAACGTGGTCGCTCCCGATGATCTGGTCCAAACCTACGGGGCTGACTCTGTCCGGGCTTACCTGATGTTTGGCTGGCGGTGGGAACAAGGCGGACCTTGGGACAGCCGCGGAGTTGAAGGCGTCTACCGGTTTTTGAACCGTATCTGGGAACTGCTGCTGGAGGAGGTTCCGCCGGCTTCCAATCCCCAAAGTGAGCGGGAATTGCGGCGCAAAACCCATCAGACCATAGCCCGGGTTACTCAGGAGATTGAGTCGTTTTCCTTTAATACCTATATTGCTGCTTTAATGGAGTACTCCAATAATATATCGAAATTGAAAAGCGCGGTTTTTCAGACCGAAGCCTGGCAGGAAGCAGTCAAAACCTTTTTACTGCTGCTAGCGCCGGCCTGTCCCCATATTACCGACGAGATTTGGCAGCGGTTGGGGTTTGCCGGGTCAGTGCACGAACAACGCTGGCCCAAATCGGATCCGGAATTGGCAGCGGAAGAAAACATCGAGATTGTTCTGCAAGTGAATGGAAAGATCCGTGAAAAGCTGGTCGTCCCAGTAGGCAGTACCGCTGCGGAGTTGCAGCAAATTGCCCTTACCAATGAGACCGTACAGAAAAATATTGCCGGAAAGACCGTCCGGAAGATCATTGCCGTACCGGACCGTCTGGTGAATATTGTCGTTAGTTAGTTTTCCGGTTTTTAAAAAATTAAAGTTTAAGCCCCGTCTGCGGGGCTTTTTAATTTTGTATAAAACCCCTGTTAAACGGAGAATTTATATTCATCAAAGTTTTTATGATGGGGTGGTGCAAGATGAATGAGGTTTTGCCGTAAAACAGTGGGGTATCTATTTCGGGCTTGCTTGACAGTCATAGTGTTTATCATTTCATCCGTTTTAATCCAATCATTTTTGATCCCAAAGCAATTAAAACTGTCTCCCGGTCAAAAAATGGTCTTATCGGTTAATTTTCCCCTTGGCTTTCAAATGAACCGCCCTCAATCCAATCCACAAGCCCGTCCGGAAATTACCCGCAATTTAGTCTTAAATACCGGGCAAAGTCAGAAATATCAAGTGCTGTTAAAACTCTTCGGTAGGATTCCGATTAAAAAGTTACAGGTAGAGGTGGCTAATCCCACCATGATAATTCCCGGTGGGCAATCGATTGGAGTGGTATTTTCCAGTCAGGGAGTGGTCGTAGTGGGTACGCTCCCAGTCATTGATGTCAGCCGGGTCCGCCGTTTTCCGGCCCGTGAAGCCGGGATTAAACCGGGCGATATCTTACTGGCCATCAATAATATTCCCATCAATCATGTTGAGGAAGTTGAATATTTTTTAAGGAATTATACAAAAAAAGAGCAGAAATTGCGTTTAATAATCAAACGGAATAATCAATTGAAAAACTTGGAGATTCGCCCGGTCTTAACAGTTAAAGATGGTGGAAAACGATATATGCTAGGTATTTTTGTCGATGATCCTGCGGCCGGTGTCGGCACTCTGTCTTTTTATGATCCGGAAACACTGTGGTTTGCCGGTTTGGGCCATCGAATTGCTAAAATTGGCGGGCGTAACGGGATTGACTTTAATCAAGGCGAAATTGTAATGGCCAACATTAATGGTATTCGGCGCGGCCTGCCGGGGAAACCCGGTGAAAAAATCGGGATCTTCCAAGGAACTCAGATTGCAGTCGGTCAGATTAAGAAAAATACCCGGTTTGGGATCTACGGGACCTTAAAAAAGGCTTTTTTTAATTTCGGCACCACACCGATTCCAGCTGCGTTTAATTCCCAAGTGAATGTGGGTAACGCCGAAATTTATACAGTTTTAAAAGGTTCACGGATTGGTAAGTATAAGGTCAAAATCATCAAGGTTTTCCGGCAACATTCCCCGCGGGATAAAGGGATGGTAATAAAAGTTACCGATCCAGTATTGCTTAGAGAAACCGGAGGGATTATCCAGGGGATGAGCGGCAGTCCGATTATTCAAAACGGCCGCTTGGTAGGGGCAGTTACTCATGTCTTCGTAAATGATCCGACTAAAGGTTACGGGGTGTTAGCCGAATGGATGCTTAAAGAGATGCAAAACCAGGCAAAAACTGCTAAAAAAGCATCTTAACCGGTATTTTATTAGAGCAAATTTAATAATATCCCAGTTGACACAATATTTTGATAGTTTAATCGAGACTAGGCACCATATATTGTGTTAAATTTTACTTAATATAATTATCGAATTGCTTCAAGTCCTTGTAAAGTAAGGGTCGATTATCGAAAATTAGCTGCAGTACCAGCAGTACGGAAATAAAAACTTACAGAAAAAAAGGAATTCATTTTAATAATAGCGAAAACTTTCAGGGAAACGGAGGGGAAACGGAGGCGTTTAACCTTTGAAAGTAATTAAAATCGGAATAGTTGATGATAACCGGGCCTTTTGTCAGCTCCTCCAAGACTATTTTAATACCCAAGTTGACAATTTGCAAGCTCAAGTCCTGGCCTACAATGGGGTCGATGCTATTGCCGCCATTCCAGGTAGCGGCATCGATGTTTTACTATTGGATATGATTATGCCGCAAATGGATGGTTTTGGCGTGTTACAATGGCTGAAAGAGCAGCCTTACAAGATTAAAACCATTATTTTTACTGCTTTTGCCCAGGAACAGCTTGCAAAGAAAGCCTTGGACCTGGGAGCTGATTATTATGTGGTTAAACCTTTTGATCTACAGGTTTTAGCCCGGCGCATTATTGAGTTTGCCCAAACTCCCGAGTGGCCGGTAATTACTAAAATCTTACCGCTGAGCGACTTGGATAATGAAGTTAATCAAATTTTAACCCGGTTGCAAATACCATCACATTTTAAAGGATATAATTATTTAAAAGACGCAATATTAATGACAATCAAGGAACCAAATCTGGTTAATGAAATGACTAAAAAGCTCTACCCGTTAATTGCTGAACATTATGGAGTTCAGAGTCAGCGGGTGGAGCGTTCGATGCGTTTTGCAATCGAAACTGCCTGGAGCAGGGGAGATGTAAATATTCTATATGATTTATTTGGGTATTGTGTGGATGAACGGAAAGGGAAACCTACCAATGCCTCTTTTATCGCCAAAATTTCTGATAAGATTCGATTGGAAAAAAAAGTAAAAGGCCATTTAACGGGGTGAACTTCAGTGGAGTTTAAAGCAGTGGCGCGGATCGACCCGCGGACAAAGAATTTGGCCAAACGGATTAAACCAGGTGAGATTGCTGTAATTGACCACCAGGATCTCGATGAGGTGGCGGCAGATTCTTTAGTTAAAGCCAGAATTAAGTTAGTAATTAATGCCAGTATGTCTATTTCCGGTAAATATCCCAATCCCGGTCCCGCGCGGTTACTGGAGTCGGGGATTGGAATTATTGATAATGTTGGAAAAGAGATCTTTCAAAAAATTCATGAAGGTGATTTACTTGAGATTAAAGGTTCTCAGATCTGGAAAGACCGGATTTTACTTGGTGAGGGCCATTTATTGGAACTTAAAGCAGTAAATGCCCGGTTGAAGGAGATCCGCGGCAACTTAAGCAGCGAACTGGATCAGTTTATCCGTAATACCTTAGAATACGCTCTAAAAGAGAAAGACATCATTCTTAATACCATGGCTATGCCGGAGGTCAGCACCAATTTTGACGGTAAACCAGTATTGGTGGTAGTCCGCGGCCAGAATTACCGGGAAGATTTAACCATTCTCAAGCCCTATATCGACGATGTCCATCCGGTATTGGTCGGGGTGGATGGAGGCGCCGACGCGTTATTTGAGTTTGGTTATCAACCGGACCTGATCATCGGGGATATGGATAGCGTCAGTGATTATGCCTTGCAAAACGTACCGGAGTTGGTGGTACATGCCTATATGGACGGCCGGGCCCCCGGTTTGGAACGGATTAAAGCTTTAAAACTGGACGCAAAAATATTTCCCGCTCCGGGAACCAGTGAAGATTTGGCTTTACTGTTAGCTTATGAAAGAGGTGCTGATTTAATTATTGCAGTCGGTACTCACTCTAATATGATTGATTTTTTAGAAAAAGGCCGTAAAGGAATGGGAAGCACTTTTTTAGTACGGCTAAAGGTGGGGTCGATCTTAGTTGACGCCCGCGGTGTGAGTAAAATTTATCAAGGCCGGGTTAAAATGCGGTATTTAGTTCAGGTGGCGTTGGCAGGAATTTTAACCATTGGGGTAGTTGTCTCACAAACCCAATGGTCACGTAATTTTATGCGGGCATTTTGGTTGCAGTTTAAAGTGTTATTCGGATTTTAACTTGAAACTTTGGGAGCGGGAATAAAGATGATTATTGATCTGCGTTATCACGTAGTCTCTTTGGTAGCAGTTTTTTTTGCATTAGGGTTAGGAATTATCATCGGAATTAATTTTGGCAAAACCGACAATTTGCAGCTTGACAACCAAATTGACCGTTTGGAAGCGACCTATCAAAAAATCCGGGAAGATCAGAAAACCTTGAAAGCTGACTTACAGGCCAAAGAGAATCTGTTAGAGTCGGCACAACAATTTCAACGGGCAATCATGCCTAATTTAATACTCAACCGCTTGTTGGGAAGAAGGATTGCCATCATCCGAACTAATGATTCGGTTGAGTTTAAATACACCAAAGCGCTGGTTGATCTGTTAAAACAAGCCGGCGCTGAAGTTACCTCAGTCACGACCTTTTTGAAACCTCTGGATTTTACTGAGCCACAGTTAAAGATGGAGGTGATCGAGGCTCTTGGTCTGGCAAACGGAGAAGAGAAAAACTTAATAACGGAATTCTGTCAAAAGTTATTACGGACGTTGATTAACGGGCAAAGCAGTGCTGAACTTTTGTTTTTACAAAACAAAGATTTACTAAAGTTATGGGGTGACTACAATCGGGGCTATATCGATACACTTATCTTCTTTGGCGGTGCGGCCACTGCCGAAAGTGACCAGCAGAAAGTGATCGACCAGCCTTTACTGGAAGCGGCCCGAAAAACCGAGGTGATGGTGGTTGGGGTGGAACCCGGTTTTGTTACCCAGTCGTACATGCGTTTATATCAATCTAAGCTTAAAGGGACAATTGATAATATTGATACACCGCCGGGCGAAATGACCCTCGTTTATATGCTGGCCTCCGGTAAACTGGGACATTATGGTACGAAAGAAACTGCCCGTCGGTTGATTCCCGAATTTAAACTAAATTACTAGAACGGGAGTATTTTCAGGTAAGTTGTTTTTTATTTGGAAGGAACGGTGCGATTAGGGCGGCTTGATAATTAAAGAAACAGCCGATTGGGGGATAATAATGGAGGAGAAGCAATATGTTACAGTGTTGATCCCTGCATTTAACGAGGAAGATTATATTCAGGCTACGATAGAAGCCATCAAGACTTTAAATAAAGTGGACCAGATCATCGTAGTGAACGACTGTTCGACCGACCATACCAGTGAATTAGCTAAAGCGGCCGGTGCTGAAGTCATTGATCTTCCTCGTAATTTAGGTAAGGGTGGAGCGCTGAATTACGGGTTACAATATGTTAAAGGTGATGTAATTGCTCTTTTAGATGGGGATCTGGGTAAAACTGCTGTTGATGTTGAAAAATTACTGGATCCGGTTTTAAGTAATAAAGCGGATATGACCATTGCCAAGTTTCCTCCCGCCAGAAAAAAAGGGGGATTTGGCCTGGTAACTCAGTTGGCCCGCAAAGGAATCCGGATTTTTACCGGTTTGGAAGTTGCCAGTCCCCTATCGGGGCAGCGAGTGGTCACCCGGGAAGTCTTAGAGAAGCTCGGCCCGGACCCCTTTGAATCCGGATTTGGGGTTGAAGTCGGCTTAACGATTGATGTTTTTCGCCACGGCTTTCGGGTCAGGGAAATTCCGGTTCAAATGACCCATGCCGAAACCGGTTTTAACCTTGCTGGCTTTATCCATCGCGGGCGGCAGTTTTCCCATGTGTTTTTAGTGTTGGCCAAGCGATTACTGAAGAGGTGAGCCTATTGATTGAAATTTCCGAATTTTTGCAGACGATTTTACTGTCATTAGCACGCTATCTGTTGATTTTAATCGTTTCTTACATCTTAACCTGGTTATCATTTCCCTATCTGTACCGGTTGATGGTTGAAGGTCAATTAGTAAGACCGAATTATCGAGAGGAACGGATTCCGGCAGTGGCCGGTTTGCTTTTTGTCGTACTCCTTCCCTTGACCACTGGGTTGGGAATGGCCTTTTCGGTTAAATCGTTCACTACTGTTAACGCCGTGCTCTTTTTATGGGTGATTTTGGGAATGGGTTTGATTGGCTTTATTGATGACGTCATTGGAGATCATACTCAAAAGGGATTCAAAGGCCATTTCAGGGCGTTATTCAAAGATAAACGTTTAACCACTGGCGGGTTGAAAGCCTTTTTTGGCGCTGTGATTGCGCTGGTTTTTAGTATTGCTACTGCCAACTTGGTAAAGGGCAAGTTAGAAGTGTGGCCGGTTATTAGTAATTTTTTACTGGTAGCACTCTGTGCCAACTCCCTTAATTTGTTTGATTTGCGCCCGGGCCGTGCCGGAAAGATCTTTATTGCTGGCTTTGTGATAGTATTAATGTTCAGTCAGGACTTTGAAGTTTATACCGGGTTGTTTGTGCCGATTTTAGCAATTATGTTGTATTATCTACCCTATGACTTAAAAGCCCGGGTAATGATGGGTGATGTCGGTTCCAATCTTTTAGGAGCCTCATTAGGAGTGATGATGGCCTGGATGTTCAGTGACTTGAGTAAGTTAATCGCCATTATTTTGTTGGTAATCCTACAATTGACGGCGGAAAAAATTTCTTTCTCCAAAGTCATTGACCAGCATCGGTTACTGCGTTCTTTGGATGAAATCGGACGGAGGCAACATTAAGTGCGTTTGGGAGTACATATCTCCATTAAAAATGGTTTTGTGGGTGCTGCCCGGCAAGCGTTGCAGCTTAACTGTGATGGATTTCAAATGTTTGTGGGTAATCCCCGGGGTTGGTCCCGGAAACCCTTAGCGGAAAATGAATTTACCAGTTTTAGGGAGTTCCTGGCCACCACCGGGCTTTGGCCGGTAGTGGTTCATCTGGCGTATCTGCCCAATCCTGCTTCGGAAGCTGCGGAATTGTACCAAAAGTCGGTATTAACCATGGCGGAGGATTTTCAACGTGCTAATCTACTGGGGGCTGATTTTTTTGTCTTACATCCCGGTAAGTCCAGTAGCCCGGCCGGGCTCGAACGGGTTGCTCAGGCGGTGAATTTGATTTTAGAAAAAAGCAGCGGACCAACACTGCTGCTTTTTGAGAATCAAGCCGGAATGGGCAGTGAGCTTGTGACCAAATTTGACCAAATGGCACGGTTAGTGGCTGCTATCAATGATCAAAACAGGGTGGGAATCTGTTTCGACACCTGTCATGCTTTTGCAGCCGGTTACGATCTGGCAACCCGCTCCGGTTGGGAAACCACCTTGGAAGAGCTTGACCGGGAATTAGGATTGGATAAGGTAAAATTGATTCATTTAAATGATTCTCTGGGTGAATGCGGTTCTAAATTAGACCGCCATCAACATATCGGTAAGGGTCGAATCGGCTTGGCCGGATTTGAATACTTGGTTAACCACAACGAATTGAGCCGGGTACCGGGAATCTTGGAGACGCCGCAGCAAAGTCCGGAAGATGATCCGCAGAATCTGGCAGTATTACGGCAACTAATCCGGAAAGGGTGAGCGGATGAAATTAGTGACGATCTATACCGATGGAGCCTGCTCCGGTAATCCGGGTCCCGGCGGTTGGAGCGCAATTTTGAAGTCCGGTACGGCGGAGAAAGAACTTTTCGGAGCCGCAAAGCTCACTACGAACCAGCGGATGGAACTGCAGGCAGCGGTGGAGGCGTTGAAGGCGTTAAAATATCCCTGCCGGGTAGAGTTGAGCTCCGACAGCGCTTATCTGGTTAATGCTTTTAACCAGAATTGGCTGAAAAAGTGGCAAGCCAACGGCTGGCTCAATTCACAAGGAAAACCCGTTGAAAACCAGGACCTTTGGCAGGAACTGTTGCAGTTGGCAAAAGTGCACCAGATTAAATGGATTAAGGTTAAAGGGCACAGCGATAATCCCTATAATAACCGTTGTGATCAATTGGCCCGTAATGCGATTGCTCAATTAGAAATAAAATAAAGATTAATATTTATAGAAAATGTTTGATATTGTTGCAATGATGAGTTTAAAATACTAGAAGAAACTCTAAATCAAATGTTAAGGAGTGATTGGTTTGCTTTCACAAACCCAACACGATCAACTAAAAGAAATTGCCCGGCAGATCCGCGGTGATATTATCAGAATGTTGGCTGCCGCCATGTCGGGACATCCCGGTGGATCCCTCTCCTCCGCGGAACTTCTTACTTATCTTTATTTTTATAAGATGAGAATCGATCCTCAAAATCCGACTGATCCGAATCGGGATCGTTTTGTATTAAGTAAAGGCCATTGCGCTCCGGTATTATATGCCGCCTTAGCGGAACGGGGTTATTTTGACAAAGATAAAGTATTGACTTTGCGTAAATTTAACAGTATCTTTCAGGGACACCCGGACATGCGCAAAGTGCCGGGGGTGGATATTTCCAGCGGTTCTTTGGGTCAAGGACTGTCGGTAGCCAATGGAATGGCTTTAGCTGCCAAGCTGGATCAAAGAACATACCGAGTCTATGTTTTATTGGGTGACGGCGAAATTGAGGAAGGTCAGGTTTGGGAAGCCTTAATGACTTCAGTCCATTATAAATTGGATAATGTCACCGCCTTCCTGGACTACAATCATCTGCAAATTGACGGCCGGGTTGAAGACGTCAAGTCCCTAACCGATCCGGTGGCCCGTTTTAGAGCCTTTGGCTGGCATGTGATTGAGGTGGACGGGCATAAATTTGATCAGTTGGACCGGGCAGTTACCGAAGCGGAAAGCACTAAAGGGGTGCCGACGATGGTGGTAATGCATACCACAAAAGGCAAAGGTGTTTCCTTTATGGAGAATCAACCCGGTTGGCACGGCAAAGCTCCCAAGCCGGAAGAGGCGGACCAAGCGTTGCGCGAATTGGGTTTAATCTGAATTCCGATTGATTACAGATAGGGAAGGGGTTTTAAGATGGGAGAGCGAATTGCAACCCGTGAGGCTTACGGGAAAGCTTTATTAAAATTAGGTGAAACCAACCCGAATGTCGTGGCGTTGGATGCCGATTTGTCAAAATCAACCAAGACCGATGGTTTTAGTAAAAAGTTTCCAGAACGTTTCTTTCAAATGGGGATTGCCGAAGCGGATATGATGGCTACTGCGGCAGGGCTGGCCACAGCGGGTAAGATTCCCTTTGCCAGCACCTTTGCGGTGTTTGCTACCGGCCGTGCCTTTGACCAGGTGCGAAATACCATCGGGTACCCCCATTTAAATGTGAAAATAGCTGCTACCCATGCTGGAATTACCGTTGGTGAGGACGGGGGATCCCACCAGTCCATTGAGGATCTTGCTTTAATGCAGGTGATTCCGGGGATGACCGTACTGAACCCGGCCGATGCGTTCGAAACTGAAAAACTGATTTTCGCCGCAGCCCAGCATGATGGTCCGGTTTATATCCGGTTGGGCCGGGAACCGGTGCCCCTAGTGTTTGACGCTTCCTATGAACCGGAGATCGGTAAAGCGGTCCGGCTTAGGGAGGGCCAGGCGGCGACGATCATTGCTACCGGGATCATGGTGGAACGAGCCTTAATAGCCGCCGACCTTTTAAAAGAAAAAGGAATTGAAGTTAGAGTATTAAATTTCCATACCATTAAACCGCTGGATGTTGCCGCAGTGGTGGCGGCAGCCCGGGAAACCGGAGGCATTGTCACCGCTGAAGAACATAGTGTGATCGGTGGTTTAGGCAGTAGTGTTGCAACAACGGTAGTCCGGCAGTGCCCGGTACCAATGGAATTGGTGGGGATTCAAGACCGGTTTGGTCAATCAGGCAGCCCGGCGCAGTTGCTGTCGGAATATGGTTTAAACCCGGAACATATTGTGACTGCAGTCGAACGGGTGATTAAGAGGAGGCAAAGCAAGTGATTAAAAAAATAGCGTTTATGACCGGCGGTGGTGATTGCGCCGGAATTAACTCTTTTCTTGCCGCTGCCGTACGGCAAGGTGTCACCAAATACCAGACAGAGTTCGTGGGGATTCGGAAAGCCTTTGAAGGTGCGTGTTCCGATCGGATTACCGACCATCTTTTACCCTTGGATCTGGAAACAGTGAAGGGACTGGAGATTAAACCCAGTACTATTTTGGAATCATCCCGTTTTAACCCATTTTCCGCCGCCAATGTGAAGGCGGGATATCCTCAAAAATTGCTGCAAAACCTGAAGCAAATCGGGGTGGACGCGGTATTGGCCACCGGGGGGAATGATACGATTAAATCCTGTTTGGGATTGAACCAACTTGATTTTCCGGTGATTGCCGCTCCTAAGAGCATTGATAATGATGTCAGTGGTACCGATACGATGCTTGGTTATAAAAGTGCCATTACTTTCGGCGCTGATGCAGTACGCAGTACAGCGGTGTCTGCCCGGACCCACCGCCGGATCTCCCTGGTGGAAATTATGGGCCGGGATGCTGGTTGGTTGGCGCTGGAGATTGGAGTCGCCGCCGGTGTCGATCTGATTTTGATTCCGGAAAAACCAGTGGATTTAGGCAGACTCTGTCAGAGAATTGCTGAACTATATCAAAAGCAGCATTATGTGAATATTGTAGTCGCCGAAGGGGTTCGTTTCAACGCCGCTGACCCGGTTTTAGCTAAGGCCAAGGCGGAGAGTGCGGTTATCAAGGCTTTAACTGAAGAAGATCTGGGAGTAGATTCCCACGGTAATCCGAAATTGGGTGGAATCGGCCAGATCTTACGTAGAATTATCCAAATTCAGTTGGGATTGAAAAAACTTGAGGATATCCGGGCGACTGATTTAGGTTTCACTTTAAGGGGCTTAAAACCGGTTGCGGATGATGTAATTTTAGGTACCCGTTTTGGGATCACCGCCGTCGATCTGTTATATCAAGGAGTTTCCGGAAAAATGGTTGGCCTGCAGGGTAATCAGATCGTGACCGTTCCGTTTGAGGAAGCTTTGGTACAAAAGACGGTGAACTGGCCGGATGCGGATTTGCAAAGTGTGGGAGTAGTATTTTAAGAGAGAATATTTTTAAGGTAATAAGCTTTAACCAGGGAGCAATTAATTGCTCCCTTTAAATTTATACTGACTGCAGATTTCTTAGCTTATTCCTGGACAAGCCGGACCAAAACCGTTATAATATAATTAATCTTTGAAATAGGGTTTCATATAGTGGAAAAGAGGTAGCGATGACTGAACAAAAAGTACAAACCCTGGAGCGGGCTTTAGATTTGATTGAATTGCTGGCAATTGCTAAAAACGGGTTAGGTGTAACTGAAATCAGTCAACAGATTGGGTTACCTAAAAGTACAGTCTTCCGGTTGCTGGCTGCTTTGGTGCGGCGGGGTTATGCTGAAAAAGATTCTAAAACCAGTACTTATAAGTTAGGTTTGAAATTTATTGAAATCAGCGGGTTGTTCTTAAAAAAACTGGAACTGAAGACCGAAGCCTTACCGGTAATGCGGCGGTTGGCGGAGATTGTGGGACAACCGGTTCATCTGGCGGTTTTAGATGGTCATGAGGCTATCTATATTGAAAAAGTTGAGTTAGTTAATAGTATCCGGATGTATTCACAGATTGGAAAACGGGTACCGGTATATTGCTCGGCAATTGGCAAGATGCTGTTAGCGGGTCTGGCGCCGGAATTGCAAAGTGAGATTTTAGAACGGCTGGTGTTTAAGAAGCATACTGAAAATACCATTCTGACCAAAGAAACTTTGGCAAAAGAGCTTCAGACAGTAAGAAGCCAGGGTTGGGCTGTTGACAACGAGGAACATGAGAAAGCGGTTCGTTGTATTGCCGCACCGGTTTATGACTATACCAGAAAGGTGATTGCCGCAGTGAGTGTATCCGGAGATAAACGGGTAATCAGGCCGGAGCGGGATGTAGAAATTGCTGGTTATGTCATGAAGGCGGCCCAAGATATCTCTAGGCGGATGGGATTTGTGCCGCGCAAGGTGACGGAAGAATCATAAACCCGTTAAGTACGGACGTTTTTGGAAAGCTAGTTAACAAGAAAAACGGTATTGTGAAATAATAATGATCAAAAACGGCTTTCCTATGGAAAGTCAGTTGTAAAACTGCCTATTATGTCAAATACCAAGGAGGTTGGGATAAATTGTCAATTAACTTGAAGGTGAAACCGAAAGAAAGTTGTAAGTATGACTGTATCTCTTTAGGTGAGGTTATGCTAAGGCTGGATCCCGGTGAAGGCCGGATCAAAACTGCCCGTCAGTTCCGGGTATGGGAAGGCGGCGGCGAGTATAATGTCACCCGGGGCTTGAAAAAATGTTTCGGGATGGATGTGGCGGTGGTTACTGCCTTTGCCGACAACGAAGTGGGCCATTTGATTGAAGATTTTATTATGCAAGGTGGGGTGGATACTTCTTTAATCAAGTGGGTACCATATGACGGAATCGGCCGGACCGTCCGAAACGGTCTGAATTTTACAGAGAGAGGTTTTGGCGTCCGGGGTGCCGTTGGTGTTTCTGACCGGGCGAATACTGCAGCATCACAATTGAAGAAAGGTGATATCGATTGGGAGTACATCTTTGGTAAATTGGGTTCGCGTTGGCTGCATACCGGCGGTATTTTTGCGGCTCTGTCTGAAACCACTCCGGAAGTGGTACTGGAAGCAGTCCAAGTCGCCAAAAAATACGGTACAATAGTTTCTTATGACTTGAACTACCGTCCGTCTTTGTGGAAGAGTATTGGCGGTCAAAAGAAAGCCCAGGAGGTTAATAAAGAAATCGCCAAGTATATTGACGTAATGATTGGTAACGAAGAAGACTTCACCGCTTGTCTCGGGTTTGAAGTCGAAGGTAATGAAGCCAATCTGAAGAAACTTAACCTGGACGGCTATGCCAAAATGATTGATAATGCGGTTAAAACCTATCCCAACTTCAAAGTGGTAGCGACCACCTTACGGACGGTAAAGACCGCGACGGTCAATGACTGGAGCGCTATGTGTTGGGCAGAGGGTAAAATCTATAAAGCTAAAGATTATCCGGCATTGGAGATCCTGGACCGGGTCGGCGGCGGTGACAGTTTTGCCTCCGGTTTGATCTTCGGTTTAATCACTACCGGCGATCCGGAGCAGGCCGTTAACTACGGAGCAGCCCATGGCGCTTTGGCCATGACCACTCCCGGCGATACCTCGATGGCCAGCCGTAAAGAAGTTGAAAAACTGATGGGTGGCGGCAGTGCTCGGGTGGACCGGTAAGACAGTTTTTTAAAGGAAATTTAAATGGAGATGGCCGGCATTTTCTGATCGGCCATCTTTTTCAGGTTGACAACTGGAAATTCAAATAGTATATTAATAATATTCATTTAAAAAATATGGCAGCAATGATCGGGAGAAGTAAGCCGGATACGGTGCAGCGAGGGGCCGGGTGGTGCGAGGCTCTACCGTCTAAAGCTGAAGGTCGCCCGGGAGCTGATGGCGTGAATTCAAAATCAAATGATAATAGCGCTGTCCGGAGAGGCCCGATATAGCCTTTTGAGTAGCCCGAAAGGGAATTTAGGTGGTACCGCGGAAGGAGGCTTTCGTCCTAGAGCACAGGACGAAAGTTTTTTTTTAAATTTAAAATTTGAAATATCCAAATCTTTAAGGAGGTTTTTTAATATGGCATTGGCAAAAGTTTATAATCCACAGGCGGTGGAGGAGAAATGGTATCAGTTTTGGCTGAAGAATAATTACTTTCATGAGTCAGTTGACCCTGCGACGGAGCCGTTTTGTATTGTAATTCCGCCACCCAATGTCACCGGAGTGCTTCACTTGGGGCACGCCTTGGACAATACTTTACAGGATATTTTAGTCCGGTGGAAGCGGATGCAAGGTTACAATGTGCTATGGCTGCCCGGGACCGACCACGCCGGTATCGCTACTCAGGCGCGGGTGGAAGAAAACTTGGCCAAACAGGGAATTTCCCGCCAAGAATTGGGTAGAGAAGAGTTTTTAAAACGAGTTTGGGAGTGGAAACAACAGTATGGCGGGACCATTATTAAGCAGTTGAAACGTTTGGGAGCCTCCTGTGACTGGCAGCGGGAGCGTTTTACCATGGATGAAGGCTGTTCCGCTGCGGTCCGAGAAGTCTTTGTGAGTCTATATGAAAAAGGTTTAATCTATCAAGGTAGTTATTTGATTAACTGGTGCCCCAAGTGCCACACTACCATCTCCGATATTGAGGTGGAACATGAGGAAAAGGAGGGCAGCCTCTGGCACATTCGCTATCCCTTCACCGACGGCAGCGGCTTTATTGAGGTCGCCACTACCCGGCCCGAAACCATGCTTGGAGATACTGCGGTAGCCGTTAATCCCCAAGACCAACGTTATCAGGATATCATCGGTAAAACAGTGTTGCTTCCGGTGATGAACCGGGAAATCCCGGTGATTGCCGATGACTATGTTGATATGGGTTTCGGTACCGGTGCGGTTAAGATTACTCCGGCTCATGATATTAATGACTTTGAAATGGGATTGCGTCATAATCTGCCCCAGATCACCGTAATTGACTTTGATGCCAAAATGACCGCAGCCGCCGGTAAGTATGCCGGGATGGACCGTTACCAGTGCCGTCAGGCTTTAGTTGACGAATTAAAGCAACTGGGCTTGCTGGCCGGAATTGAGCCCCACAGTCATGCGGTGGGCCAGTGCTACCGGTGTGCTACTACAATTGAACCGCTCATCTCCAAACAGTGGTTTGTCAAGATGAAACCACTGGCGCAGCCGGCGATCGAGGCGGTATTATCCGGGAAGATTAAGTTTATACCGGAGCGTTTTACCAAGATTTATTTGGGATGGCTGGAGAACATCCGTGACTGGTGCATCTCCCGGCAATTGTGGTGGGGACACCGGATTCCGGTCTGGTACTGCCAGGATTGTCAGCAAGTGATCGCTTCCCGTACCGAGCCTCAGACCTGTCCCAAATGCGGCAGTATCCGGCTCCAACAGGATCCCGACGTCTTGGATACCTGGTTCTCATCTGCCTTGTGGCCCTTTTCTACGATGGGCTGGCCTAAAGATACTGATGAATTAAAACAGTTTTACCCGACTTCAGTCCTGGTAACCGGCCGTGATATTATTTTCTTCTGGGTTGCCCGAATGATCTTTATGGGATTGGAGTTTATGAAGAAAGAGCCTTTTAAAGAAGTGTTAATTCACGGCTTGGTACTTGATAAATACGGTAAAAAAATGAGTAAATCCCGGCCGGAGACTATTGTTGACCCTCAGGATATTATCGATAATTACGGTGCCGACACCTTACGGTTCACTTTGGCGACTGGGACCACCCTGGGCCAGGACCAACGCTTCCAAATGGAGAAAGTGGAAGGTAGCAGGAATTTTACAAATAAGATCTGGAACGCCGTCCGTTTTGTGTCAATGCACTATGAGAAAGGCAACGGAGAAAATATTGTCGACAATCTTCACGCTTCACTCTTGCATTCGTTTGCAGTCGGTGAAACTGACTCACTGCCTAATGACTGGCTGACTCTGCCCGATCAATGGATTATCAGCCGGTTGCAGAAGGTAATTAGAGAGGTTGACCGGTTACTGGGACGTTATGACCTGGGTGCCGCAGCAACCTTGCTGTATGATTTTATTTGGAGCGAATATTGTGACTGGTATATTGAACTTTCCAAAGCCCGGCTTTATCAGGAAGACCCATTGGAGCGGAAGATTGCCCAGGCGATTTTGGCCCGGGTGTTACGCCAGACCATGGAATTACTCCATCCGTTTATGCCATTTTTGACCGAAGAAGTCTGGCAGATCTTACCGCACCAAGGAGAAAGCATTATGGTTACCCGGTGGCCGGTAAGTTCTGCGTCTTTGCAGTTTGAAGCAGCCGAACAGACCATGGAATTAATAATCGCCGTGGTTAAAGCGATCCGTAACATTCGTTCGGAAGCCCATGTCCAACCGCAAAAGAAAGTTACAGCCATCTTCCAGGCAGCCCCGGAAAAGCTGGCGGCTTTGGAAGCAAACATGGAGTATATTACCACCTTGGCCGGTTTAGAGTCTTGGAAAACTCTGGCAGAAGGAGCGGTACAGCCGGAGCAGACGGTCAGCGCGGTGGCTGGAGGGATTGGCATTTTCGTACCTATTAACGGATTAGTGGATGTGACTCGCGAGGTGGAACGGTTAAGCAAAGA
Source organism: Bacillota bacterium (assembly GCA_036564195.1). Classification (GTDB taxonomy): domain Bacteria; phylum Bacillota; class UBA4882; order UBA8346; family UBA8346; genus DATCLA01. The sequence goes on along the minus strand of DATCLA010000067.1, from coordinate 8,842 downwards.
ATTAACCCAGTTGGAAGCAGAGATCGCTAAGACCGAAACCCGTTTGGCCAGTCCGGCGTTTGTTTCCAAAGCTCCGGCTCAGGTCGTGGAGAAAGAAAAAGTCAAGGTAGCAAACTTTAGGGAGAAAGCGGCTAAGATCCGGGAACGCCTGGAACAGTTGCAATAGCCCGATGGAATGAGTCGGCCCTGGAAACAGTTTTTTCCGGGGCCGGTTTTTATTCTGGTCCGGCTTCCGGTAAGATTCTGCAACTTGTTCGTATATACCTTGGGGTTAGCCAATATGATTTAGTAATAAAACGGAAAACGAAGAGGTAACTCCATGGTGATCGTATTTTTATCCAAAAGCGAAATGCGGTTTTTAGTGTTATTGCTAGGCTTAGCTTGCCTCGCCGCTTTAGTGACCCTGCAATGGCAAAACTTTCAGACCCAGGGAAACTTAAACCGGCTAACCGTGGTGATCGATCCTGGTCATGGCGGCGTAGACGGAGGTGCTCATGACCAACATGGTAATTTGGAGAAAGATATTAATCTCCGCATCGGCTTACAGATCGCTAAACAGTTGCGGGAAAGCGGCTTGCGGGTAGTCATGACCCGACAGACCGATATTGATTTGGCACCGTTCCGTTCCGGTCAGCGCGGCCGTCATCTACGGGATTTACTGCGTCGAGTCGAAATTGCCTTGAAAGCTAAGTCGCTTTTTTTTGTGAGTATTCATTGTGATTATTCAAGGGACACGCGGAAACGAGGGGCATCGGTCTTCTTTAACTGGCGTTCCCCAGCCAGTAAAGGTCTGGCCGAAGCGATTCAGACCGAAATCAATCAGCTCCAAACGGGGGCGCAGAAGATTGCCCCCGGTAAATATCGGGTGATTCGCGAAGGCGGAGTAACCGGAGTGTTAGTCGAGGCCGGTTATCTCTCTAATCCCAAGGAAGCATTGCTATTACAGAACCGGTCCTATCAGGCGCGATTGGGATTAGCGATTGCCCGAGGAATCTTGAAATATACTCAAAAATATTTGCCCCAAATAAAGCATCCTGCTAAAACCGACTGTTGACAGCATGTTTACCGGGGCGTTTTAAATTTACCGGACAACCCTTTGGGTAGTGTCAATAATGGCGCAGGGAGAGAGTCAGAACACTTGGAAATGGTTTTATGGCGAAAAATATCCAGGTTAAGCAGGATTACATCCGGTTAATCCCGAAACAAAGGCCAGGAATGTAAATTAGGAGGCTGGTCGGATTGAAGACAACTGCCATCATTGGTGAGTTGCAAAATCACCGCGAAATCATCCGCCGGGTCAAAGCAGCCTTAGGCCGGGGCGATTTTTCGTTGATGATTATTTTTCCTACCCTAAGCCTATTGCGGGAGATTGAAGCAGAATTATTAGAACAGCCGGAAATTAAAGGATTGGGGGGAATCCGTTTCTTGCTATTTGAAGGATTTATCAACGAAATTGCCGGGCGTTTCGGTTTGTGTCAGCGTAAACCTACGACTTTACAGCGGGAACTATTAATCAACGCTGCCTTCCGCAAGCTTGACCAGACCGGTAGGCTTTCCTATTTGAACCGTGTGCCCTTTACCGCCAGTTACCGTACTGCCCTGTTGGAGGGGATTGCCGAATGGAAACGGGCGGGCTTAACCACAGATCTCTTTATAAAGTGGGCGGCTGAGAAGGGTGAAAAACAACAGCAACTGGCCCTGATTTACTTTACTTACCAGCATTTATTGAAAGTTAATGGCTTTTGCGAAGCTGATCAGCTATTAGAGGAATTAAAGGCGTTCCGGAGCAATACCGTTCCGGCCGTTTCCCGTCCCCAAGTGTTGCTCTACGGCTATACCGATCTTACCCCGTTGCAAAGTGACTTTATAAATGTACTTTCTTTGTGGTATGAGTTTGAAGCCTTGATTGACCCTACTGCGGTAGGCGAATTTCAAAGTTTTACCGGGCACAATTTTTACTGGAAAAATGTGGGCAATACTTTGAGCCCGGCGTCGACCAACCTATTAGAGCGTCTGCAACAATTGTTTTGGGTTGTTCCATCGGTCGTAATAGAGCAACCGGAGGACGATACCTCACTGCAACTGCTGCAGGCGGATGGCTGGGCCCGTCAGGCCCAAGCAATCGCCAGAGAAATCTGTGCCTTAATCCGTTCGGTTCCTAATTTTACTTGGAATGATTTTTTGATTTTAACTCCCCAACCGTTGGCTTTTATTAAAAATTCTTACCCTATCTTTAAGGAGTACGGCCTTCCGTTAGCGACACCGCCCGGGCGCATCAGGGAATTTAAAGACATAATCCAATTTACCCAGATCCTTCGGACTGTGGCTGCAGGGTGGCAATGGCCGGATTTGAATGTTTTAATCCGTCAATTTTATACCGGTTTTTCGGCCCGGGAACGGGATCTACTCCTAGTTAACCTGGGAAAAAATTATGGAGCTCTCTCCGGTAAAGCGCGCTGGGTGGAGTTGTTGACTAATCCGGATTTGAAAGCCGAACTGTCCAGGCAGGGGATTAACCTGCAACCGCTGGAGGAGTGTATCCAATTCTTAATGTTAATACCGGAAAACGGCACCTGGGAAGTTTACTTGCAACTGGCCAGAGATTGGTTTAAGAATGCCGCAATTCAGGCATTGAACAGCCTTTCGTCAGAGCCGGCCCTCCTGCAAAGGCAATTGTGGAATTATGATGCAGTCTCCCATTTGCAACAGGCCTGTGAAGAACTCCTGCAGAACTTGGAGCTATTAACGGGAATGCCCGCAACAATCAGCTTGGATGAATTCCGGCGTTTTGTAGAAGATTATTTGTTACAAGGGGAGCTTACGCGGGAAGAGCCCCTCCGGGCCCAGCTACGGGTTTTACCGCTCCAGGAAGCCCGGGGATTACGTGCCAAAGTCGTCTTTATTACCGGCCTGGAAGAAGGGGTATTTCCCCGTAGCTATATTAATGACTGGAAGTTAAGCCCGTCAGACCGTTTTGACCTTAAAACTCTGGGGGTAGAATTAGAAACAGGAGCAACTTACCAGCTTCAGGAGAAGATCGCTTTTTACTGGGCATTACAAGCTGCGTCCCAACGCTTGTACCTAGTCGAACGGCTTCAGGACGACAACGGACAACCTTTAAACCCTTCGCCCTTTTTGGCAGAAATCAGTCAATGGGTGCCGCAACTCTGGACACGTGCTAAATACTATCCGTTGGAACCCCGACGTAGAAACGGTTTTGATGACTGTTATTCGCATTTTGAAGAACGGCAACTTTGGATCCAATACTTGCTTCAGGCTCCGGAACGAATACCTTTGGAGCAGGCCTCAATCTGTGATGCTCTTTTTTTGGACCCCGGCTATCGCCAGCTGGCGGTGAAAGCCTTTCAATGGCGGTTCCGACGGCGATTGGAACCGTCAAAGCCTTTCTATACCCATCCCGGGGCCGTGGCGATTTTAGGACGTCTGGGGACCACGCGGCCGTTAGCCATCACAGCTTTAGAGGAATACCGCAGTTGTCCGTTTCGCTTTTTCCTGAAGCAGGTATTGGCAGTGAAACCCCTGATTGAACCGGAACTTCTCCCGGAACAGGTAGATTTGGGTAATCTCTATCACCTGATTTTTAGAGAATTTGGGGAACACTATCGCGGCCGGGAGTTCCGAGCCGAACGGCGGCAAGAGTATTGGTCCTTTTTAGAAGCTTCGTTTCAACGTTATTTTCTGCAATGGCAGGAAAAAGCTGCTAATGACCTGGTAAAGACGGTACTGACCATCCGGCAGCGGCAAATTCGGCAGACTTTAAAACGTTGGCTGGATGCGGAGCTAGAATGGGCTGAAAGCACTGGTTACCGTTATTATCCCGCTTTTTTTGAGTATAGTTTTGGCATGATGCCCGGTTCGGGTGATCCGGCTTCCCTGGGGCAACCTTTTGTTCTGGAAACCCCGGATTTAAACGTACGGTTGATGGGACGAATTGACCGGATTGACTGCGACCGAGAGGGGCATTTTATTGTTTATGATTATAAATTGGGGCGAGGTTATTCTACCGGTAGTATTTTGGAGTTGAAAAATTTACAACTGCCAATCTATATTTTAGCCTTGGAACAATTGGGTTTCGGGGCTAAAGCAGCAGCGGGAGGATGTTATCTCAGTTTGAAAGAACCATCCCGGTTGAGCGGCGGAATCTGGCGTCGGGCCCGAATCGGAATTGACGGCAAGAGCCAAGGTTTGTTAGACGACACCCAATGGTACGAATGGCAGGAAGCAGTAGTAAAACAAGTGGCGGCTACCGTTAATGAGATTCGTTCCGGCTATTTTCATTTAACCACTGAAACCTGTCCCGATTATTGTGAGTACCGGGCGGCCTGCCGACGGCAGGAACGGGAGGAGGAGAGTTAAATGGCATATCAGCCCAATGAACAACAAACCATGGCCATCAGGGAGTTTGATACCGACCTGCTGGTCAGTGCCGGAGCCGGTACCGGAAAGACCAGTGTTCTAACTAGTAAATATTTGCAATTACTGGTGGAACGGCGCGCTGAAGTCCAGCAGATCGTGGCCATTACTTTTACCAAAAAAGCAGCGGCGGAGATGCGTTCCAGGATTCAAAGGGCAATCCGTAACTATTGTGAAGCGGCCCAAGATCCGCAAACGACCGGTTTTTGGCAGGAACAATTGAAAAGAATTGAAACTGCCCGGATTTCCACCTTCCATAGCTTATGCCTGAGCCTGATCCGGGAATATCCGGTGGAGGCCGGTTTGCCACCGGCTACCGGCGTAATGAGTGAAAGCGAAGAAAGTTTATTATTAAGCAGTACAGTGGCAGAGGTTTTGACGGAAAGCATTCAGGCACCTGATTTGGACAGAGATTTGCTCTCCCAAATGTTATCGGAATTCGGTTGGGATCAGTTGGCCAATAGTTTAGCCGATATTTATCGGTCGGTCCGGGAAAGTGGAACCAGTTTTGCGGCAGTATCTCAATTAAGCCTGACTACTTTACAAACTGCCATTGACAACAACCATACTCAAACCAGCACATTAATTGAGGAAATCGAATCCTTTTTCGACTTTGCCCAATCCCAAAATAAGCTTACCCCAAGAGCTCGGACTCTGCTAGGAGATTTCCGACGCAGTTGGCCGGAGTACCGTGAAGTATTGGAACAATTACAGGGATTGGATATCCAGATCGCCACTTTAAACCGGATTAAAAAAGCTTTGCCCCGGAATCTTCCGGTTTGTCTTAAAGAGCGGGTGACGGAGATTCATTGCCTGGCGGATGCCTTAAGCGCTAAATGGTTGGACCAGGAGGCTGTAAGGCGGGTTGGTCTGTTCATTGCAGTTTTGGAGCGGATTGACCGGAAATTTACTTCCGCTAAGCATGAAGCCGGCTTGTTGGACTTTACAGATCAACAGTTGTTGGCAAGGGATTTGTTGCGGAACAACCCGTCCGTGGCAGAGCAGATCCGGCAGGGAATCCGTTACCTGATGGTAGACGAGTTTCAGGATACCAATAGTCTCCAGTTGGAAATCATTGATCTTCTAATCGGGAAGGATTATCCGGAAGGCCGGTTAATGGCAGTGGGTGACATAAAACAATCAATTTACCGGTTTCGCGGGGCAGAAGCCGGTGTGCTGCTCCAGTTGGCAAAGAGGTTTAGCGGCGGTCGGGGCAAAGTGATTCCCCTCACTAAAAACTACCGTTCCAATCAGTTGGTAATCCGGTTTGTCAATGAAGTTGCACAAAGATTGTTCGCCGGAGCTGAATTTGAATATGAACCACTGGAAGCTCAGTTACCTGATTCCGGTTCTCGGATTGAGTTACTTTGCAGCGGCGCTTTAGACTTGAAGGGGCAAGCCCGGCTGGTGGCCCGGAGGATCGCCCAATTGGTACGAGAGAGTCAAACGACTGATTGTCCGGTCAATTATGGGGATATTGCGATTTTGTTCCGGGCCGGGACGGCAATGCCCCTGTTTCAACAGGCCCTGCAGGAACTGGGAATCCCCTTTTATGCCGCCGGCGGTGGTAATTTTTACCGCCGTCAGGAAGTGGTTGACCAGATTAATCTCTTACGGCTGGTACAGCAACGTTTTGACAGTCTTGCCTTAGCTGGGCTGTTAACCTCTCCGTATGTAGCCTTAAGTGAAGAGAGCCTGTTTTGGTTAGGTAGTGAACGCCCACTGGTGGAAGAGTTTTACGATCCGGTCCATGATTACCCGGAGATTTCCCTACCGGAAAAACAACGGTTGGCAGCTTTTCGGGAGTTGATTTTATTCTTACAAGAGCACCGGGATTTATTCGACATTCCCGGAATCATTCGGTTGGCGTTGGAACGGCTGCAATATCGCGAATTATTATGGACTATGCCCAATGCCGGCCAACGCCTGGCTAACCTGGAAAAATTATTGTTTAAGGCCGATGAATTCATCGAAAAGGGTTATCACAGCCTGGCGGCATTTCTGGCTTATATTCATGAGCTGGAAGCTTTGGAAGTCGTAGAAAGTGAAGCCCAAACTCAGGCTGAGGCCGGAGATGTCGTGCGGCTGATGACGATTCATCGTTCCAAAGGCTTAGAATTCCCAGTAGTGATTCTGCCGGATCTGGACCGTCGTTTGACAGTGAATGACAGTAAACGCTTGATCTTTCATAAAAAGGTGGGAATCGGCTTTAAAATTCCTTTGGAAAGCAGTGATGATGGTGAAACTTCACTTTGGAAAGAGATTAAACAGTTGGACCGGAAAGAGGAGACCGCCGAGTCAAAACGAATCCTTTACGTGGCATTGACCCGGGCAAAACAACAATTAATCCTGGTGGGATCCGGCGACGGAAGCGCTAAGGGAGCGACTTTAGAAAATGCTTCCAACTGGATGCAGTGGCTGGAGTTGTTGCTTGGGCCGCTACCACCCGACGCCACCGTTTGTGATTTTAACGGAATTTCCTTACAGATCACTCGGGAAATTCCCGAAGAAACGCAGCCGGTGCAGAGCCGAACCTTACTGGAAGCTTATGCCGAACAGTTTGATCGGCCGACGTTAGCAGGAAAATCTGAAGTTGCCGCAGCACGGCAGCTGGCGGCGGCGGTTATTACTTTGAAAGTATCGGAAATAGTAACTTTTAAAGAATGCCCACGCCGTTTTTACCTGCAATATAATTTGAGACTGCCGGAAGTCCCGGGTAAGCCGGGAAAAGAGGGACAACCCGTACCCGCTGCCAACCTGGGAGCGCAGATCGGTATCTTTCTTCATCAGGTAATCCGGCAGAACAGTCCGACCTGGCCGGAAACCTTGTGGCAACAGACCTTTGGAGGGTTGGAGACCGCTAACTCCGAACGCTTGAAGTCGGACCTGACGTTAATGTGGGAACATCTCCGGCAAAGTGAATACGGACAGCTTGCGGATGAGTACTGGGATGAAGTTCCGTTTCAGTTGAAGTTAGCCCCAAACCTGAGAGTTGAGGGACGGTTTGACCGACTAATCAAAAACCGCCGGGGTGAACTGGTCTTAGTGGATTATAAGACCCATCGCTTGGGAAACTCCCGGTTGCAACAAGTTGCCCCTTATTATTACTGGCAATTGCAACCCTATGCTTTGGCAGTCGCCGCAGTCTGGGGCCGGCAACCGGACCGGGCAGTCTTGTACTTCGTCTACCCGGACACCGCGGTTCCGGTACCTTTGGATGCCGCGGCCCTTGATACCACAGTCCAGGAGGTTTTAAACATCGGCCGTTTTCTGTCGGAACACCGGGAATTGACTGACTACCCGTTGCTGGAGGAAGGACGGTGTCAGGCTTGTCCCTATTGCTGGTTCTGCTGGAAGTGATTGGTGAATTCAACGTGGGAGGCGAAAGCGCTGTGATTATGGATGGACTCAAAACTCTCCACTTCCACCCGAAACCAGGTAATCCGCGATTCACTGCGTAGTGCCAGCACTGAGTCGCGCAGCACATCTTCGACGAACTTAGGGTTTTGATAAGCGGTTTCAGTGACATATTTTTCATCTTCCCGTTTGAGCACTGGATACACCGGACAGCTTCCTTTCTCTCGTAACAGCGCAATCAGGTCTTCCAACCAGATGATTTTACCGGGAGCAAACCGGATGAGGCTCCGGATCACCGCCCGTTGGTTATGGGCGCCATAAGCGGAAATCTCTTTACTGCAGGGACAAAGGGTCAGAACTGGCAATTCTACGCCCAACTGGTAGTCAAATTGATTTTGCGGCATGGTTAAGACGCCTTTGAACTCACCCTGATAGTCCAGGTAACCCAGGGTCTGGCTGACCGGTGCCGGCAAGGGAAGAAAGTAGCGAAATTTCAAACTGATTTCCGCTTCGGCTACTTCCAGGCTGGCGCAGAGTTGGGTTAAGAGTTGCCGGATCTCCCTACCGCTGATTGGTTGATCGCTCCATCGCATCAACAGTTCCATAAAGCGGCTTAAGTGGGTTCCTTTAAATTGGTGCGGCAGGTTGACGGCGATGGTCACATTGCCTTGAACGTGTTGGAAACCGCCGGCTTTCATTTTAATTTGAAATGGAAAGTGGACATCCTTTAGACCAACCCGTTGAATTTCGATGCCACGTTCATCTTTCAGATTCTGAACATCCAACATTAACTTGCCTGCTTTCTGCTATAATCGCTATAATTTGGGGCGTAATCAAGATTTAGCTTCATTTTTCTTTCGCTTTAGGATAAACTTCTTCCTGCTATCATTTAAGAAAAGTTTGCCGGATTGCTAAAATGTTAAATAGTAGAATTGCTGAACTTGCTCGATCAATTTGATGGAAATTTATAAATTACACTTTTTTAACCAAGCACCAACAATTTGATTGATTATTTACTAAAAATAGATTATGCTATTTATAGCCATATAAT
>DATCLA010000066.1:0-5332 GCA_036564195.1 Bacillota bacterium | reverse complement strand
TTAAAATATAGATTAATAAGCCTCCATAAAACAAACCGGGAAACAGAAAACTGACAATATTATGTTTGAGCTCAGCTAAAGTCAATGTCAGGACTGAATTAATTCCGTCTAAAAAATTAGCTTGATTCAGCCGCAATTTCATTTGGCCTTTACCTCCGGTTGAATTTGCCAGCGAAATAGCTTCCGCTGCCATTGCTTGTTAGTAAGCGTTGTCCGTCGGGATCTAAGATCAAATCCTTCTGGTCCGTAGGGATTCCCCTAAAGGTTGCCTCTAATTTAAGCCGTTGGTTTTGGGGGTGATAAGTAAACCACCGTAGATTAAACCGGCCACGGGACTTCCGGTCCTTTGCCAGATCACGACTGCAAATGATTAGGTCATAATGGTTAAGGGAATGAATTATTTGACCTCGGGTGATAATTTCATACTTTGGCTGTACCGCTAATAAATTAATGGTCTCGGTAGATTTTCCTTTTAAATGTACCAATCTTAATGACCAAGAGGGATCAATGGCCAGTAATTGATCACGGGCGGAATCCCATTCCCAGGCCACGGCAGGCCCTGAACTAAACCGGGCCCAATAGGTGACGGAATTTTGCAAACGGTCGAAAATGGAAAACTTAATGGTTTGGACCGGGAGCGCCACTCCGTTTTGTGCCAAGGTAGGGGTGTTTAGGATTTGACTTACCAGGATTTGACGGTTGTCATCCGACCAATAAGCGCGGTCGCCTGGAAGCAGGGGGGTAGTTTGGCCGCTTGCTAATTCATAGATATAAATAAGGCCGTTTTGGTCAAAGGAAAAGCAGCTGCCATCCGGCGACCAGGTAATTCCCTTAGTCTTTACCGGAGTAGGCGGATTAATAATGACTTTCGGTTTATCAGGTCGGTTTCCTTTAACCAAGCCGATACGGCCAGTACTGTCAACAAAGGCATAGCCGGTCTTATGAGGCCGCCGGAACCCGCGGACTGCTACAAACCAGGGTTCCTCCAGTTTGAAGAAAGAAGCAGCCAGTGAATTAAATGGTCGAACCAGCGGTTTTTGAAATTCGTTGATTAACAGGCAACCTAGTGGGAATAAGAGTAAAAAACCGGAAAACCAATAGAGCGGTTTTTTAAAAAATTCAAACGGATATTTTGATAAAAGCCAGCAATTAAGGTTGATACTGGCTAAACTGATGCTTACAATCAAACCGGCCGTTAAGGCGAGGGTTACCAGCACGGTTAAGGTATAATGATTAAAACTCCAGCTTGCAAAGTAGCAGGCGGTAACAGCTTCACACCAGCCTGCTAAGATCCAGCCGGTGGAAAGAAAGCTCAATAATAGAGCAACCAAGAGCTTTTTAGGGCCTTTGATGATTAACCCGGTTGTAAAAGCCACATTGTAAACCGTAGTGATTATCAGGATAAAGACGCTAAACCACAGACTTTGCAGGTTGAAGATGTCGGGTAATTGAATACTCTGCGGTAACAGTATTAACTGCCAGAGAAAAGTGGTTAATAGCAGCACAGCTAAACTGGGGAAATATTTTGACCAGACAATTATGTTAACCGTCAGCGGTTTGGTAAGCAGAAAGTCCCTGGTTTGAGTGTATTCTTCCGAATCAAACGCTTGTAACCCGTAGGCTCCGGCCAGGGCTACCGGGAAAGCTGTGCCCAGTATTTCCACCCAGTCCTTGCTTAACCAGTGGGTATTGGTGTGATTTAAAAAGCCGATTGTTAATAAAAACAGATATGGAATTCCCCAAATCAGACGGTTTTGCCGGATTTCTTTAAGTGACAAAAGTGACAAAACAGGGTATGGCATTATTATTCCCCTCCCGAACAGTAGAAGAGAAAGGCTTCATGTAAGGTAACAGGTAAGGCCGGGCCTACCGTAATCTGTAACTGTTCTGCTGCGGCAGCCGGGATTAAGATGACCCGATGGTCGGCTGTTTCCTCCAATACCAGCTGCCGACATTGGATATTTTGACCATTAGCTATTTTAACTTTGACAAGTTGTTGGCAGATTTCTGTAATTGTACCGGATATTTGAATTTTGCCATTAAATAGTATTGCTACTTGTTCCGCAATCAGCTCCACATCGTTTAAATTATGAGTGGAGAAAAAAACACTCCGGGATTCAGAGCTAAGGTCGTTTTTAATTACTTGCAAAAATTCGTACTGAGCTAAAGGATCTAAACCGTTCATTGGTTCATCCAGGATTAACAGTTCCGGTTGAGGTGCCAGGGCCAAAATCAGTGCCAGCTTAGTGGTTTGGCCTTTGGATAAGGTACTGATCTTGGTGTTTAAGTCCAGCTTGAAGCGGACGAGGTATTTTTGGACCAGTTGTTCATCCCAATTTTGGTATAGGGCTTTGCAAAAGCGGATCAGGCCGCCGACGGTCATCCAACCGTATAATCCTTGCTCTTCGGAAACATATCCGATGTTTTGCCGCAGAGTGGGACCGATTTTATAAGGTTCTGCACCCAATACTTTAACCGTACCGGCAGAAGCAGGAATTAATCCTAGTAAAGTACGGATTAAAGTAGTTTTGCCGGCGCCGTTAGTTCCTAGCAAGGCAAAGACGCTGCCTTTGGGAACTGCTAAATCAATTCCTTGTAAAACTTTTTTCTTTCGATAGTTTTTATATAATCCTTGGCAATAAATGATGAAATCCAAGCCGTCCACTCCTTTTGGTGCTGTTTAAATAAATGTCATCTAAATTTTAAACTGGTGAAAAAGTGACAATTTCGAATTGGGTTATAATCGGTCTAAGTGATTAAATATAGGTAACAATTGTATTAATTATCTTTAAAATTCTCGAGAATAATTAAAATTCCTACAAGATTGTTACTAAATTAATTCATTTTCTAAATTTTGTTTACAATTAGTAAATTAAAGTCGAACTGGTTATTTTGATTATTTGTAATATATTTGTAAATTTTTGGATTAAAAATTTGAAAACTAACTTGCGGAGTTAGAAAATAAATGTTAATCTTGATGGAGATTAAAGATGATTGACAAGCACCTAACATGAAAGGAGTACCAATAGATGGAGAACGAAACCGGCTTACCTAGTTCATTAGCAGATATATTTGGTAGTAAAGTCTTTAATGATGCTGTAATGCAGGCTCGTTTACCGCGGAACGTGTATGAGTCCTTACGGAAAACCATTGATGAAGGTGTACCTTTAGATCCTGCCATCGCCGATGTGGTTGCCAAGGCCATGAAGGATTGGGCCATTGAACAAGGCGCCACTCATTATACTCACTGGTTTCAACCTATGACCGGAATTACTGCTGAAAAGCATGACGCCTTTATAGTGCCGATTGCGAACGGTAAAGTAATTATGGAGTTCTCCAAGAAAGAACTGATCAAAGGAGAACCCGATGCTTCATCTTTTCCCTCCGGTGGCTTGCGGGCAACCTTTGAAGCCAGGGGCTATACCGCTTGGGATTGCACTTCACCGGCTTTTGTAAAAGACAATTCATTATATATTCCGACTGCCTTTTGCTCTTATACCGGAGAAGCTTTGGATAAGAAGACTCCGTTGCTTCGGTCGATGGAAGCTCTTTCCAAACAGGCAGTCCGGGTTTTAAGACTCTTAGGTAATGACCGAGTGAAAAAGGTCATTACCATGGTCGGACCGGAACAGGAGTATTTTTTGATTGATAAAAAATACTACGATTTAAGAAAAGACTTAATCCTCACCGGGCGGACCCTGTTTGGGGCCAAACCACCGAAAGGGCAGGAGCTTGATGACCATTATTTCGGCAATATTAAAGAACGGATCTCCTGTTTTATGAAAGAGGTGGACCAAGAACTTTGGGCGTTGGGGGTTTCTTCCAAGACCAAGCATAACGAAGCTGCTCCGGCCCAGCATGAATTAGCGCCGGTTTATAATACAACTAACATTGCCACTGATCACAATCAATTGGTGATGGAAACCTTACGTAAAGTAGCCCAACGCCACGGCCTGGTCTGTTTACTTCATGAGAAGCCATTTGCCTGGGTTAATGGTTCCGGTAAACATAATAACTGGTCGATGAATACCGATGACGGGCAAAATCTCTTGGAACCCGGCTCAACACCGCATGAGAATGCCCAGTTTTTAATGTTCTTGGCGGCGGTAATTCAAGCTGTTGATGATTATGCCGATTTATTGCGGGTTTCTGCGTCCAGCCCCGGGAATGACCACCGTTTGGGCGCTAATGAAGCGCCACCGGCGATTATCTCGATTTTCCTGGGCGAGCAGTTGACAGAGATTTTGGAACAGATTGGTAACGGCACTACTGCAACTTCGAAAAAGGGAGGAACGTTGAAAATTGGGGTGTCGACTTTGCCTAATCTACCCAGAGACACCACGGATCGGAACCGGACTTCACCTTTTGCTTTTACCGGCAATAAGTTTGAATTTCGCATGGTTCCCTCGTCCATCTCAATCGGCGGTCCGAATACCGTTTTAAATACAATTGTAGCAGAAAGTTTGTCACAAATAGCTGACCGGCTTGAAAAGGCCAGTGATGTTCGGGCTGAAATTCAAAAATATATCAAAGAAGTTATGCATAAGCATAAGCGGATTATTTTTAACGGTAATAATTACGCTCCGGAATGGATCGCTGAAGCAGCAAAACGGGGTCTCCCTAATATAAAATCGACTGTAGCTGCGATCCCGGCTCTAATTGCGGAAAAAAATATTAAGCTCTTTGAGAAACACCATGTTTACAGCAGGAGCGAATTATATTCACGTTATGAAATTTTGTTGGAAGCATATGTGAAGGCGATTAACATCGAAGCCTTGACTATGCTGGATATGGCTAAACGCCAGATTATGCCGGCAGTGATTAACTTTACCACTATGGTTGCAGAATCAATCGCTAAAGTTAAAGCAGTAGCGCCGCAAGCAAATACTACAGCCCAGGAAAGACTTTTAAAAGAACTTACCGAAACTCTGAATTCATTCGATGAGCAGATTACCGCTTTGGAAAAGGTGCTGGCTGGTGCCGGTGAATCGACCAAGGATATCCTCAAACAAGCCGAATACTACCGTGATGAAGTCTGTGCCGTTATGGCCAGACTGCGCTGTTACGGTGATCAACTGGAGACAATGGTCGACGCCAAAGTGTGGCCCATTCCGACTTATGCTGATATGTTATTTAATATCTAGACGTTGTCTTAAATCTCTGCCAATATTTAAACCCGGTAAAACCCGGGTTTAAATATTGGCAGTAAGGATTGCTAAATTAACATATTTTAGATATAATTGTTGCCGTATTCCCTAAGTGATCGGTTAAAAATATGGTCAAACTAGATTTAGAATAATCTTAATCTGGCAGGCGTTGAGGAGGACGTAAA